>NZ_CP144555.1:6300000-6600000 GCF_036607905.1 Streptomyces sp. SCSIO 75703 | reverse complement strand
GGTGAAGCGGCCGGTGGGCGCCATCACCTCGACGGTGTCGCCGGGGCGCACCTCCTCGACCAGCCAGGAGGAGAACAGGCCGCCGGGCACGGCCCGTACGCCGATGCGGGGCGGAGTGCCGGCCGGTGAGCAGATCGAGTACGAGCGGCGCTCGTCGCGGCCGTCGATCTCGCGGCGCAGGGTGAGCGACTGGCCGGGCGCGAAGGCGAACTCCTCGGCCAGGTCCTCGGGTACGTCGAAGCTGACGGCCACCGCGTCCGCGCAGAGCCGCCGGACGGCGGCGACGCGCAGGCGGTGGAAGGCCGGCCGGCGGCGGGGACGCGCGGGCGCCTCCGAGGCGGGGGCGGTCGGGGCCATCAGATCTCCTTGACGTACTCGAACGGCTCGCGGCAGGACCGGCAGCGCCACAGCGCCTTGCAGGACGTGGCGGCGAAGCGGGAGGTCTCCTCGGTGTCCGCCGCCCCGCAGCGGGGGCAGGGCACGGTGCGGCGGGTGGGCGCGAGGACCAGCGGGACGGGGCCCCGGGGCGCGGCGCCGGGCGGGGCGATGCCGTGCTCGGTGAGCTTGCGGCGGCCGGACTCGGTGATCCAGTCGCTGGTCCACGGCGGGTCGAGGACCGTGCGGATCTCCACGCGCGGGTAGCCGGCCGCGCGCAGCCGGGCCGCGACGTCCGCCCGCATCTCGGCCATGGCGGGACAGCCGGAGTAGGTGGGGGTGAGGCTGGCGACCACGGTACCGTCCCCGGTGACGTCGACGTCGCGCAGGACGCCCAGGTCGGCCAGGGTGAGCATGGGCAGTTCGGGGTCGGGCACCTGCTCGGCGACGTGGCGGGCGCGGCGGACGTCGGGAGCGGCGGTCACCATGTCGCCTCCGGATGGGCCCGGGCCACGCTCTGCAGTTCGGCCAGGAGCGGGGCGAGGTGTTCGGTGTGGTCGCCGTCGCGGCCCGAGCCGGGCAGCGGCCGGCCGTCGGGCAGCGGGAGCCCGGCGGCCTCGGTGACCTGCCGGAGGACGGCGACGACCTCTTCGCGCACGTCGCAGGCGGTGAAGAGTTCGCCCAGGTAGGGGGCGACGCGGTCCAGGGCGGCGCGCATCCTGCGGTGGGACTCCGGGGTGCCGTCGCCGAGGCGGACCACCCACTCAGCGGCGTACTGGCGGTGGTACGTCAGTTCCTTGACGCCCTTGGCGGCGACGGCGGCCAGGACGGGGTCGGGGTGGGCGGTCAGGCGCCGGAAGTGCTCCAGCCGCCAGGCGGAGAGGACCAGCAGCCGGGCGACCGCGAACGCGAAGTCGTCGCGGGGCAGTTCGGCGAGGCGGACGTTGCGGAAGTCGGCGGGGTCGCGGAAGTAGGCGTAGGCGTCCTCGTCGCGGCCGGTGCCGTCGGTCTGTCCGGCGCGGGAGTAGAGCAGGCGGGCCTGGCCGAGGAGGTCGAGGCCGATGTTGGCGAGCGCGACCTCCTCCTCCAGCTCGGGGGCGCGGGTGATCCACTCGGCCAGCCGCTGGGCCAGCACCAGGGCGTCGTCGGCGAGGGCCACGCAGTCGGCGGCCAGGGCGGCGGCGTCGACACCCTCGGGCACGGTGGTGTCCACGCCGTGCAGGGGGTCCTCGAAGCCGGTGCCGTAGGCCCAGCGCGCGTCGTCCTCGTGTCCCTCGGCGAGGCTCATGTAGACGTGGTCGTCGCTCATGCCCTGCTCCTAGATGTGGGGGACGTCGCCGGGGATGTCGTAGAAGGTGGGGTGCCGGTAGACCTTGTCGGCGCTGGGCGCGAAGAAGGGGTCCTTCTCGTCGCGGGTGGAGGCGGCGATGTGCTCGGAACGCACCACCCAGATGCTGACGCCCTCGTTGCGCCGGGTGTAGAGGTCGCGGGCGTGGGTGAGGGCCATGGTGTCGTCGGCGGCGTGCAGGGAGCCGACGTGGACGTGGTTGAGGCCGCGCTTGCCGCGGACGAACACCTCGTACAGGGGCCAGCCGTGTTCTTCGGCGGTCATGCGGCCGTTTCCTTCCGTGCGCGGGCGGCCTGCCTGGCCGCGTGGGCGGTGGCGGCCTCGCGGACCCAGGCGCCGTCCTCGTGGGCGGAGCGCCGCCGGGCCATCCGCTCGGCGTTGCAGGGGCCGTCGCCCTTGATGACACGCATCAGCTCGTCCCAGTCGGGGGTGCCGAAGGCGTACCGGCCGGTCTCCTCGTCGCGGCGCAGGTCGGGGTCGGGCAGGGTGACGCCGAGCTTCTCGGCCTGCGGGACGGTCATGTCGACGAAGCGGCGGCGCAGTTCGTCGTTGCTGTGCCGTTTGATCTTCCAGGCCATGGACCGGGCGGAGTTGGGCGAGGCGTCGTCGGGCGGGCCGAACATCATCAGGGAGGGCCACCACCAGCGGTCGACCGCGTCCTGGACCATCGCGCGCTGGGCGTCGGTGCCGCGCATCATCGTCATCAGCAGTTCGTAGCCCTGGCGCTGGTGGAAGGACTCCTCCTTGCAGATGCGGACCATCGCGCGGGCGTAGGGCCCGTAGGAGCTGCGGCACAGGGGGACCTGGTTGCAGATCGCGGCGCCGTCCACGAGCCAGCCGATGACGCCGACGTCGGCGAAGGTGAGCGTCGGGTAGTTGAAGATCGACGAGTATTTCTGCCGGCCCTCGATCAGCCGCTGGGTCAGCTCGGCGCGGTCGGTGCCCAGCGTCTCGGCGGCGGAGTAGAGGTAGAGCCCGTGGCCGGCCTCGTCCTGGACCTTGGCGAGGAGGATCGCCTTGCGGCGCAGCGACGGGGCGCGGGTGATCCACTCGCCCTCGGGCTGCATGCCGATGATCTCCGAGTGCGCGTGCTGGGCGATCTGGCGCACGAGCGTCCCGCGGTACGCGTCGGGCATCCAGTCGCGCGGCTCGATCCGCTGGTCGTGCGCGATCGTCTCGTCGAAGCGCTCCTGGAGCCGCTCCGGGGACGGCGCCTCGGCGGATGGTGTCGTCATCGCTCCCCGCTTCCCAACCGACCATTCGTTCGGTCTCAGTGTGCCGTGTTTCGGGGCGTCCGGCAAGACCCGCGACCGCCGCCGGCCGCCCGGTAGGGGCCGGCGCTGATCGCGCCACCCACCCCTTGACAGGGGAAGTATGCGGCTGGATTACTGGGCGAGCCGAGAACGCACCGAATGGTCGGTCGGGACACGAGGTGGTGGAGATGGTGGCAGAGGCCACGGAGACTCCGGCGGAGACGATGTTCGCGGCGGACGAGGCGTCCCGCGGGCTGGGCATCGCGCTGCTGGAGCAGGGCGAGGGCACCGCCGTGCTGCGCATGACGGTGACCCCCTCGATGGTGAACGGACACGGGATCGCCCACGGCGGTTACGTCTTCCTGCTCGCGGACACCGCCTTCGCCTGCGCCTGCAACAGCCACGGCCCGGTCACCGTCGCGGCCGGCGCCGACATCGTCTTCACCGCGCCCGCGCACGAGGGCGACGTACTGGTGGCGCGCGCCGAGGAGCGCACCCGGTACGGCCGCAGCGGGGTCTGCGACGTGACGGTGCGGCGCGGCGACGAGGTGATCGCCGAGTTCCGCGGACGCAGTCGCGCCGTACGGGCGGCGGCGCCGCGCGACGGGGCGGAGACGACGGGCGGGGGAGCGCGATGAACGGCGAGCCGACGGTCACCACGGACCCCGCGCCCCGCCTCGGGCCGCCCCTGCCCGACGCGCTGCGGGACGACGCCGAGCGCCTGGCCCGCCCCGAACTGGAGGCGCTCCAGCTCGGCCGCCTGCGCGCGACGCTGCGGCACGCCTACGAGAACGTGGAGCTGTACCGGCGGAAGTTCGACGCGGCCGGCGTCGGCCCGGACGACTGCCGCACCCTGGCCGATCTGGCCCGCTTCCCCTTCACCACCAAGGACGACCTGCGGGACACCTACCCGTTCGGCATGTTCGCCGTCCCCATGTCCGAGGTGCGCCGTATCCACGCCTCCAGCGGCACCACCGGGCGTCCCACGGTCGTCGGGTACACCGAGAACGACCTGTCGATGTGGGCGGACCTGGTCGCCCGCTCCCTCCGCGCCGCCGGCGCACGCCCGGGACACAAGGTGCACGTCTCCTACGGCTACGGGCTGTTCACCGGCGGACTGGGCGCGCACTACGGCGCCGAGCGCGCCGGCTGCACGGTGATACCGGCCTCCGGCGGCATGACGGCCCGTCAGGTACAGATCATCGACGACTTCCGGCCCGAGATCATCATGGTCACCCCCTCGTACATGCTCACGCTGCTCGACGAGTTCGAGCGGCAGGGCATCGACCCGCGCGCCAGTTCGCTGGAGGTCGGCGTCTTCGGCGCCGAGCCGTGGACCGAGGAGATGCGCCGGGAGATCGAGGAGCGGGCCGGCATCCACGCCGTCGACATCTACGGACTCTCCGAGGTGATCGGCCCGGGGGTGGCGCAGGAGTGCGTGGAGACCAAGGACGGCCTGCACGTGTGGGAGGACCACTTCCTCCCGGAGGTGGTCGATCCGTTCACGGACGCCGTACGGCCCGACGGCGAGGAGGGCGAGCTGGTGTTCACCTCCCTGACCAAGGAGGCGCTGCCCGTCATCCGCTACCGCACCCGGGACCTGTCGACACTGCTGCCCGGGACCGCCCGGTCCGCCTTCCGCCGGATGCGGAAGGTCACCGGCCGCTGCGACGACATGATCATCCTGCGCGGGGTGAACGTCTTCCCCACCCAGATCGAGGAGGTCGTCCTCCGCACCCCCGGGGTGGCGCCGCACTTCCAGATCCTGCTGACCGAGCGCGGGCGCATGGACCACATGACGGTCCGGGTCGAGGCCCGCGCCGACGCCGGGCCCGGGGTGCGCGAGGCCGCCGCCGCGGCGATCGGACGGGGCGTCAAGGACGGTGCCGGGCTGAGCGTCGAGGTGGAGATCGTCGCCCCCGAGACGCTGGAGCGCTCGGTCGGCAAGATCCGGCGGGTCCGGGACCTGCGCCGCGCCTGACCGGCCCGGGGCCGCCGGCCGGTGCCCGCCGCCCCCGGGCTGGTTCCCGGGGCCGGTGGGCCTCCCGTCGCCGGCGGCGAAACCGGCGAGGCCCCTGGTGCCCGGGGGAAACGTGAGCACGAACACGCTCCCGTCCACGCCGTACTGGTGTGCGGTGAAGTCCGGCTGGGCAGTCACTGCGTGATCGGGGGAGAAAGTACCGTCCTTGGGGGAAACCCGTGCGTGTGTGTGTGATCGGTGCCGGTCTGTCGGGACTGGCGGTGGCTCGTTCCCTCAAGGAGCGGGGCATCGACTTCGTCTGCCTGGAGAGGTCCTCCGACGTCGGCGGCATCTGGCGCCGGCCCGGCGCCGGTGAACGGGGCCCGGGATACGAGACGCTGCACCTGAACACCGCGAAGCAGCTCACCGCCTACGACGGCTTCCCGATGCCGGAGGAGTACCCGCTGTACCCGCGGCACAGTCAGTTCGCCGCCTACCTGCGCTCCTTCGCCGAGTCGACGGGGGTGCTGGACCACGTCGAACTGCGCACCGAGGTGACCTCCGTCCGCCGGGAGGCCGACGGCACCTGGACCGTGGCCGGCCGTGACGCCTCCGGCGCGCCGGTCTCCCGGCGGTTCGAGCACGTCGTCGTCGCCTCCGGGCACCACGAGAAGCCCGCGCTGCCCGACCCCCTCCCGCCGGGCGCCGACTCGTTCACCGGAACGATTCTGCACTCGCTGGACTTCCACAGCGGCGCCGACTTCGCGGACCGGCACGTCGTCGTGGTCGGCCTCGGCGCCTCCGCGGTGGACATCGCGGCGGACCTCTCCCGGCACGCCCGGCAGACGGTCCTCTCGGTGCGCCGGGGACTGCACATCGTGCCCAAGCAGCTCTTCGGCAAGTCGGTCGACGAGATCGCCGAGGCGCCCTGGTGGAGCGAGATGACCCTCGCCGAGCAGCGCCGTTTCGTGGAGCAGGCCCTCTACGTCTCCCGGGGCCGCCTCGCGGACTACGGACTGCCCGAGCCCGACCACCCGGTCTTCTCCTCGGCCGTGACTCTCTCGGACGAGATCCTCAGCCGCATCCGGCACGGCGCCGTCACCCCGAAGCCCGCCATCGCCGCCTTCGAGGGCGAGGAGGTGGTCTTCACCGACGGCACCCGGGTGGCCGCGGACGCGGTCGTCCACTGCACCGGTTTCCGGCTGGACTTCCCCTTCCTGCCCGCCGGTTGCCCGGCGTCTTCGGAGGGCCCGGTGGAGTTGTACCGGCGCGTCGTCCCGCCCGGCGCCGAGGGCCTGTACTTCGTCGGCCTGGTGCGGCCGGTGGGCGCGATCACGCGTCTGGTGGAGGCCCAGGCCCGCTGGGTGGCGGGCCTCGTCGACGGCGAGGACGTGCTGCCCCCGGCCGACGAGATGCGCGCGGAGATCACCGCCTACCTCGGCGGGATCACCGAGCGGTACGGCCTGACGCAGGGCGCCTCGATCCAGGTCGACGTGGGCGCGTACCTCGCGGAGTTCCGTGAGGCGCTGAAGGTCTGAGCCCGCCTGGGCCGTCGGCGCCTCACCTCCCCCGACGGCGCGGGGGCCCCGGCGGACGTCCGCCGGGGCCCCCGCGCCGTCGGGCCGGCTACCGCACGGCGTTCACGTGGCGGGGCCGTGCCAGGGCCGGCGGGCGGACCGCGTACGCCTCCGAGGAGAGGTAGGCCGTCACCCGCGGCGCGCGGCCGTGCTGATGGGCCAGGGCCAGGTAGGCGATCAGTCCCACCCCGTCCTCCGGCCGCCGCCCGGTGACGGCGGACAGGGCGCGGGGCAGCACCGCGGTGTCCATGCCGTACCGGGCCAGCACGCGTCCGGCCCGCTCCAGCACCTCCCCGTCGTGCCGGGCGTAGTCCCGGACGGGGATGTGGAGGGTGAAGCCGCTGGGCCGCGCGGCGCCGGTCTCGGTGAAGGCGTGGCAGGTCAGTCCGGGCCGCCTGCTGAGCCGGGTCACCTCCCGGCCGCCGCCCGCCGCGGTGAGGAAGAAGTCCTCGACCGCCGCGGCGTCGGGTCCGGGGTCCATGCGGGACAGGCGTCCGGCCCGGCCCGCGGTCAGGTCGTCGTGCCGGGCGTAGACCTTCAGCCGGGGTTCCTCCCAGTCCCCGAGGTCCAGCGCGACGAACGGGTAGCCGTCGGCGCGCGCCAGCGAGGCGAAGGCCCGGCCGTGGCCGAGCCGTTCCATGGCCTCGCGCACGGTCCAGAAGGAACGTTTCACCCGCAGGGCCGCGGGATTGAGGTAGACCTTGACGCGGGGCACTCCGCCCGGCCTCAGCTCCAGGGCGCACCACAGCGCCAGGGGGCCCTGCGGAGAGGGTGGCAGGAAGAGGTCGCGGACGGCGTCGAGCGGGCCGGTGGAGAAGTTCCAGCGCCTGGCCATGGCCCGGATGGCGGCGAGCCCGATGCGGCCGTTGCGGTCCAGGCCGTCTGCGCCGCAGCCCGGTTCCAGCAGGACCCGCAGGGAGGGTGCCGTGCCCGGCTGGAGGGAGAGGGAGAACTCCACCGGGGTGTGGTCGTCGGACAGGAAGGTGCGGTCGGGGGGCGGCAGGTCGAGCGAGCGGGCGCCCACCGGGCCGAGGGCCTCGGTCAGGACGTCGGCGTAGGTCGCGGTGTCGGCCTCCGACAGGCCCGCGAGGGCCGCCAGTCTTCGCAGTTGTCCGGTGGTGTGCTCGGTGAGGGTGGCTGCGGGCAGATCGGCGCGGACGGGTGCGGCGGTCACCGGTCCACCCCTCGCCACGGGCACACAAAAAGGTACCCGCCCTTCCGGGCGGGTACCGGGGAGCTCACCGGGGGGAAAGCGGCGTTCGTGGGTATGTGGTCCACGACACCTCCTTTTGCTCGTAAGCAACTTGAATGCCGCGTTGCTCACTACCCCAGCCGTTGAACGTTTATGCGAAAACAGCCGGCGCGCAGGGTGTTGCGCATGTCACCGTGTGAGCCAGTTGAGGAACTGGCTCCACAGTCCGCTCCGTTCGCCGGGCCGGGGGGCCTCGGCGTGCGCACCGACGGCGGGCCCGGCGGTGCCCTGGGCGGCGGGCGGTCCGGAGGTCCGCTGGGGCCGCACCGGGGTGAAGCGGGCGGGCAGCGTGGCGAGGGCCCGGTGGAAGGGTCCCGGCCGCCAGGTCAGGCTGTCCTCGGGCACGGCGAGCCGCACGTCGGGGAGTTCGTTGAGCAGGTTCTCGATGGCGGTGACGGTGATGTGCCGGGCCGGCTCCTTGGACGGGCAGGCGTGCGGGCCCGCGCTCCAGGCCAGGTGGGCCCGGTTGCTGCCGGCCTGGCGGGACGCCTCCAGGGCGGGGCCGGTGTTGGCGGCGGCGAAGCTGACCAGGACCAGCTCGCCCTCCTCGAGCGGCTGCCCGGCGAGGTCGGTGTCGGCGGCCGGGTAGTGCGGGGCGTAGTTGGCCATGGGCGGGTTCTCCCACAGCGTGTCGTCCAGCGCCTCGTCGATCAGGCCGCCCTCGCGCGCGTAGCGTTCGTGCGTGAGCAGGCGGTGCAGGGTGTTGCCGATGAGGTTGCGCAGCGGCTCGGCGCCGGCGCCCAGCAGCAGGGCGAGCTGGTGCACCATCTCCTCGTCGCTCAGGCCGGCCTCGTGCCGCATCAGCCAGGAGGTGACGTCGTCGCCGGGCCGGGAGCGCTTGAGCGTCACCAGTTCGCCGACCGCCTGGAACAGCACCTCGGTGGCCTTGTCGGCGTTGATGCCGTCGAACATGCCGGAGATGCCGAAGAGGACGCGGTCGCCGATGTCGGCGGGGCAGCCGAAGAGTTCGTTGAAGACGAACAGCGGGAGCTGCTTGGCGTAGTCGCCGAGCAGGTCGGCCGAACCGCGGGCGCCGAACTGCGAGATGAGGTAGCCGGAGATCTGCTCGGTGCTCCGGCTCAGGCGCCGGGTGTCGACCCGGGCCATGCTGTCGGTGACCGCCTGGCGCAGCCGCAGGTGGTCGGCGCCGTCGGCGAACATGCAGTTGGGCCGGTAGGCGAGGAGCGGCGCGACCGGGTTGTCCGGTCCCACCTTGCCCTCGTTGAAGGCCCGCCAGCGCCGGGCGTCCTTGCGGAAGGAGCCGGAGTCCTGGAGCAGTTGGAGCGCCGCGGCGTAGTCGGTGACGAGGGTCGCCTCGACGCCGGGGGCGAGTTCGACGGGGGCGGTGGGGCCGTACTGGCGCAGGTAGGCGTAGTACGTCTGCGGGTCGGCGGCGAACTCCGGCCCGTACAGCGGCACGCGGCCGGACAGGCCGTGTGCCGGGCACCCGGGCGGGGGCGCCGAGGTGGTGTCGTGAGCGTCCATGTCGGGGGGCTCAGCTCCTAGCGGGTGTGGTCCAGAAGGTGGCGGACGAGCGTGGTCAGCGCGGCGGCGGACGACTTCTCGTCCCGCGCGTCGCAGGTGACGACCGGGGTGTCGTCGAGCAGGTCCAGCGCCTCGCGCAGCGCCGGCTCGTCGCGCAGCGGAGCGCCGTCGAAGTGGTTGACGGCGATGGCGTAGTCGAGCCCGTAGTGTTCGATGAGGTCGATCACGGGGAAGGAGTCCGCCAGCCGTTCCGGGTCGACCAGCACCAGGGCGCCGAGCGCGCCGCGGGCCATGTCCTCCCACATCTGCACGAAGCGCTGCTGTCCGGGGGTGCCGAAGAGGTAGAGCACGACGCGGTCGCTGATGGTCAGCCGGCCGAAGTCCATGGCGACCGTGGTGGTGGTCTTGCCCTGGACCCCCTTGAGGTCGTCGACCGCCTCGGCGGCCCGCGTCATCGTCTCCTCGGTGGACAGCGGCTCGATCTCGGAGATGGAGCCGATGAGCGTGGTCTTGCCCACCGCGAAATGGCCCACGACGAGGATCTTGACCGCGGTCTGGGTCTCCCCGCCGCGCACGTAGTCGCGCTCATCCAAATTTGGCGCGGAGACCATTGAGCACCTCCTCCAGAATCTCCTTGTCGGCGAGGCGCGCGCGGGCCACCGGCGGGCGGGTCACGAGGTAGCCGCCCTCCTTGAGGGAGGCCAGCAGGATGCGCACCACGCCGAGGGGCAGCCGGGCGTGCCCGGCGATCTCGGCCACCGAGAGGTAGCCGGCGGAGCAGAGTTCCAGCATGTTCTGCTCTTCGGGGGACAGCCGGTTCGGCCGCTGCGCGTGGTCGGCCGACGCCGTGACCAGGGTGATGAGCGAGAGCTGTTCCTCGTCGGGCAGCCCGCGGCCCTTGGTGATGACGTACGGACGTACTAATTCGGCGGATTCCGGCAGCCAGCCGTCGTGCCCCGTCATGAGCGGGCGCCGAGATTCTCGCGCGGCGGTGTGGTCAGCCGCTTGCCGAGCTGGCCGACGAGCTGCTGCATCCGGAAGGTGATGTCCGCCATGTCCACCTCCGGGGAGGCGGAGACGCCGAGGTAGGCGCCCTCGCCGGCGGAGATCAGGAAGACCCAGCCGCCGTCGAACTCGACCAGGGTCTGCCGCCAGGCGTGCTGGGGGTCCTCACAGAAGAAGCCCAGCGTGCGGCTGAGCGACTGCACCCCGCTCATGGCGGCGGCGACCCGGTCGGCGTCGTCCTTGTCGAAGTCCTTCGTCCGGGCCATCAGCAGCCCGTCCGCGGATATCAGGACCGCGTGCAGGGCCCCGGGAATCTCCAGGGCACTGTCGAGCATCCATGACAGATCGTCGTTCACGAGACTCCATGTCCTTCGCTGCTTGCACCAGGGTTACTGCTCGTCCGCTCCGCCTCCTCGGGCCGGCCGGTCCGGCCGGACTGCGTGCCCCGTTGGAAGGCCCCCATGACCCGTGCCTGTTCCGAGTCGCTGCGGGCGGCCGAGCGCGGTGCCGGCGCGCTGCCGGGCACGATCGCCATCGGCCGCTTGCGGCGCCGCCGGGGCAGGCCGTCGTCGGTCCGGGCGGGGGCGAGCGCGGCCTCGGGGCCGCCGTCGGGCGCGGTGCGGGCCGCGGCCAGGGTGGCCGGGGCGGGCGCCTGCTTCTCCGGCATGGCGGTGAGCAGGTCGTGCGGCAGCAGGACCACCGCGCGTACACCTCCGTACGGGGAGGAGGAGTCCACCGACACCTCGAAGCCGAACCGTTCGCACAGCAGGCCGATGACGGCGAAGCCGAACTGGGGCGGGTTGCCGAGCCCGGCCACGCCGGAGGCGCGCTCGCTGGCGAGCAGCTTGTCGGCGCGGACCCGCTCCTCGTCGCTCATGCCGACACCGGCGTCGTCGACGACCACGCAGATGCCCTTGGGCACGGTGCGGATGTTGATCTCGACGACGGTGTCCGGGCTGGAGTAGCTCGTGGCGTTGTCGAGGAGTTCCGCGAGGGCCAGGGCGACGGGTTCGACCGCGCGGCTGGTGATGCCGAAGTCGACCTGCGAGAGGATCTCCACCCGGCGGAAGTGCCGGATGCGGCCCTGTGCGCTGCGCACCACGTCGTAGACGGAGGCGGTGTCGCGCCGTCCCCCGAGCCAGCCGTCGCAGAGCACCGCGATGGACTGGGCCCGCCGGCCGAACTGCGAGTTGGTGTGGTCGATCTCCAGGAGGTCCTGGAGGAGGGCCGAGTCCCCGTACTTGGACTGCAGCCGGGAGAGCACGAGCTGCTGCTCGGCGGCGAGTCCCTGGAGGGTGCGCATGGCGGACTTCAGGACGGTCTTGGTCTCGTCCTCGGCCTGCTCCTGCGCCGCGCGCACGGACTTCCCGTAATCGTTCTCCAGTTCTGTGTAGTGGCTGGTGAGGCTCTGGATCTCCTGCCGCAGTGCCCGCGCCGTCCTGCGCTGCCGGTGGACCAGCACGGCGGTGGCGACGAAGGCGACGAGGAGGACCCAGAGCAATGGGTTCGCTGTGTATTCCGTCATAAGACTCTCTTCAGGCGACTGACGGCCGAGTTCCCGCTCCGTGCGGGCGGCCCGGCGGACGCCCGTTCCGGGGTGCTGTCCGGGCCGTCCCTGAAGTCGGGGATGCCGTTTTTCACCCATCCGTCCGCTCCGCAAACGCGGTGATCGTATCACCACATGATCAGGTAAATTTACGTCAAGAAGCGTAAAGCTGGGAGCGGTTGGGAACGATCAGTGTTCAACTTTGTTCACCATGCGGGGCCTCGACACCGGACTCTCCGATTCCGCTTCGTCGTGAGGGTGACGCCACTCCCCCACCACCCGCGGTGAACCGCCCACTCCGCCCGCGACGTCGCAGGTCACGGACGTGCACCATGGGCCCGCCCCGAAATCCGCCGCACGCCGCCCGGCACCGGAGCGGCCGCTTCCGCTCCGCCTTCTCCCCGTCACCTCCGGACCCCGCCGAGGTCCCTCGCCGCACCCCTCAGGCGCACCACCGGCGCACGTGGCGAACGCCACGCCACCGCACGGATTGAGCCACGCGCGCGCGAGGGAAGCCATGGAGCGCCCGAGATCGATCCGAAAGGTGACACCCCCCGTGACGCTCGTAGCGCCTCCCCCCATACCCAGGGCGGCGGGATCCCTCCCCGTCCTGGGTCACGCGATACAGCTCATGCGCGACAACCTCGGCTTCATCGCCTCCCTGCGCGCCCTCTACGGTCCCCTCGTCGAGATACGCCTTCAGCCCGGCACCCGCACCCTCGTCGTCCAGGACCCCGACCTCATCCGCACCATGCTGACCGACCTCGGACCGAGCCTCGACAAGGGCCGGTTCTTCGAGAAGATGGGCCAGGTGCTCGGCGACTCCGTGGTCACGGCCTCCGGCCGGCCCCACGTCCACCGCAGGCGACGGCTCCAGCCGGCCTTCGCCCGCGCCGAGATCGCCGGCTACGTCGCCGTCATGCGCCGCCGGGCCGACGCCGCCGTCGACCGCTGGCGCCCCGGCCGCCGGCTCGACGTGCACCGCGCGATGGTCGACCTCAGCCTCGACATGCTCGTCAGGACCGTCTTCTCCGGCAGCCTCGACGACGAGGCCTTCCGCCGGGTGCGGGAGAACCTGTCGACCGTGATGCGGGGGGTCGGCATCCGCGTCGTGCTCCCCGACTGGGCCGAACGGCTCCCCCTCCCCCACAACCGACGCTTCGAGGCGGCCCGCGCCGCCGTCCGCACCACCGTCACCCGGGCCGTCGCCGAGCTGGAGGCCACCGGCCACGACACCGGCGACATGCTCTCCCTCATGCTGCGCAGCCCCGACGAGGAGACCGGACTGCCGCTCACCGGGGACCAGATCGCCTCCGAGATCCTCACCCTCGCCGTCGCCGGCACCGAGACCACGGCCTCCGTGCTGTCCTGGGCGCTGTACGAACTCGCCCGCCACCCCGACGCCGAGGCCCGGCTCCTCGCCGAACTGCGACAGACCCTGGGAGAACGGCCGGTGGCCTTCGAGGACCTGCCCCGGCTGACGTACCTGCGACGGGTCGTCGACGAGGTGCTGCGGCTGCACCACACCGGGTGGCTCGTCACCCGCCGCACCGTCACCGAGACCTCCCTCGGCCCCTGGACCGTGCCCGCCGGCACCGAACTCGCCTACTGCCAGCACGCGTTGCACCGCGATCCGGCGCTCTTCCCGCACCCGCTGCGTTTCGACCCCGACCGCTGGCTCGACAGCGCCCAGCCCCCGCCCTCGCACGCCTTCCTGCCCTTCGGCGCGGGCAGGCACAAGTGCATCGGCGACCGGTTCGCCGTGACCGAGGTGATGACCGCCCTGGCCACCATCGTGCGCCGGGTACGCCTCGAACCGCCCCGGGGCCGGTCCGTACGCCCGGTCGCCCAGGCCACGGTGCGCCCGCGGTCACTGGTGATGACGGTGCGCCGCCGGGCTGCTCCGCCGGTGCGCCCGGCCGCGTAGGCCGTCGGACCGTCGCCGTCCCGGGTGCCCACCGGGACGGCGGGGCCGGCTCCGGCGGAGGACGCGGGTCACGGCGGAGGGAGACGGAGCACCCCGCGCTCGTCACGGATGTCCGTGAGCACCTTCAGGACGGAGGCGTGGCGGCCCTCGGTGTCCGAGGTGACGACGGCGGCGAGATCCCCGAGGCAGCGCTTGCCGTCGGCGGGCGGACGCGCGCAGAAGAGGACGTGCCCCCGCATCCGGTCGATCCGCCCCGGTTCGAGCCGCCAGACGCCCATGCCGGACCCGCCGGCCGCCACCGCGTCCGGGTGGGTGCGCCGCAGCCGGGGCAGGACCGAGGCGTCGATCTGCCGTGAGAACGCCTCCCGCTGCGCGAACGGCGCGACCAGCCGCAGCGTGGGCGTCCCGGCCTCCGCCCGGCCGCCGGCGCCGGGCGCGACCGGGTAGGCGGCCACGTGGTACGGCACGCCGGCGAGGGCGGCGAGCCGGGGCCGGTGGGTGAGGCGCAGGAGGGTCGGCCGGTCCCCCTTGGCGAAGGGCAGCCGGGCCGCGGTACCGGGGTCGGCGAAGGCGACGGACGCCCACCACGGGGTCTCGGCGTCCGGCCGGGCGGCGCGGGCGGTGGTCCAGCGTGCGACGCAGGCGCCGATCTCCGCGAGCACCTCGTCCAGGTTCCGGTTGGTCGGCGCCGCCTCCACCCAGGGCGTGGTGAGCGCCTGGTCCACGGCGATCACCGGGTGCCCGCACTCCTCGAACGCCTCCCGCATCAGCCGCAGGTGCTCCCCCTGGGACCGGCCCCGCAGGACCGCCTCGCGCAGCGCCTCCGCACAGGTCTCGCCGCCGTCGCACCGGTCCGCGTCCGCGTCGACGCGCAGGACGACGGCCGCGTCCGGGTCGTCGGAGAGCGAGAAGGTGATCTCCGACCCGGTCGTCTCGGGCACGAGGGTCCGCGCCCCGATGACCGTCAGCCTCCCGGGCAGGACCTGCTCGGCCACCTCCCGTGCCCGCCGCTCGTCGTCCCCGGTCCCGAGCACCCCGCACCCGGCCACCAACGCCCCGCCCAGCAGGACCGCCCACCCCGCGAGCCATCGCCCCATGTCCGCCCCTCCCCCGACGCGCACCGACACGGCCGACGATAGACACGCCGCCGCCGGACCGGATGAGTGCGCGTACTCAGGGGTGCCGAGTGCGGCGGCCCAGGGTCGGCCCCGGTACCGGGACGGGGCTCTCGTGGTCCGCCGGTCCCCGCGCGGCGCGGGTCAGGCGCAGCCCCAGGCCGACATGCCCTGGAGGCGGGCCAGGCGTTCGGCGACCGCGATCTGTTCGGCGCGGGTGGCGAGGTCGGCGCGCGGGGCGTAGGCGAGGCCCCCGGCGGCGATCCAGCTGGAGTGGGCGAACTGGAGGCCGCCGTAGTAGCCGTTGCCGGTGTTCGCCTTCCAGTTGCCGCTGGACTCGCAGGCGGCGATGGCGTCCCAGTCGGTGCCCGGCAGGCGGCCCGGCGCGGCGGCGTTCGCGGGGGCGGTCGCGGCCAGTGCCGCGGCGGCGGCCAGGGCGAGCGGCACGGCGCGGCGGGTGCGGCGGCTCGTGGCCGGCCCGAGAAGTCGTCTGTGGATCATATGAAGAGGGTTACCGCGGGGCGCGGCCCGTTCGGCGCCGAGCGGGCGCGGGTCACCGATCGGAGCACCGGGCGGGGCAGGGCGGCGGGCCGGGGCCGCCTTTCCAACCCCCGGCACGGTTCGCGTCGTTGACCGCCCCGCCCCGGCCGTTCGCCGGCGCGCGCGGCGTCCGCGTCCGCTCCATCGGCCGCCGACCGCCCGAGGGGCGCACCGCGCGCTCCGCGGGCCTCGTTCGTGTGAAGACCAGCGCGGGGTTCGTCCGGTCGGGTGAACGGGGCCGGTGCGGCTTCCGGGCCGCGGATACGGTTTCGCGGTGACCTCGATCTCCACCGATTCCCGCCCCCTGCGCACCGCCGACCTGGGCACCGTCGTCCTCATGTCCTGGAGCCGGGAGACCCCGGCCGGCGACGTCCCCTTCCTCCTCGCCTGCTCCCTCGGCGACGGGCCCGAGGGTCCGGAGGGCACGGCCGCCGCCGTCCGGCAGTTGCTCGCCCTCACCGGGCTCCCCGTCGGCGAGGGCGTCCTCGACGCCACCGTCCTGTCCGACCTGCCGGTGCGCCTGCTGGTGGTGCCCGGCGCCGCCTCCCTCACCATGCCGGGCGTCAACGCCCAGTTCGCGCCGCCCCCGGCCTGGCGGGCCGCGGCCGACGCCCGCGGGTACGCCTGCCTCGTCTTCGCCACCCGGGCCTGGCCCGGCGGGGAACCCGGGGACGCCGAGGCGGTGGCCGCCTTCGCCAACGACGAGCAGACCCTCGCCACGTCGGCCCAGGTGGTGCTCCCGGTGCGCACCCTGCGCGCCGGCTGACCCCCCGGCCCCGCCCGCCCCGCGACGCCGCGGCCTACCGTGCCCTCACGGCCACAGGTCGCGGCTTTCGCACACCTCGGCCCCCATGTTCCGCCGCATCATGCGCAGCGCGGCGTCCGCCAGGTCGGCGTGGATGTGGGCGACCGCGTCGCGGGGGACGACGACGTCCAGGTGGCGGATGTGCGCGTCGAGCGCCGAGTAGAGCACGCACTGCTCGGTGACCTGCCCGCACAGCACGAGGCGGTCGATGCCCTGCTCGTAGAGCAGGTACGTCAGCGGGGTCTCGTAGAAGACCGAGTGGCGGGCCTTGACGACGAAGAGCGAGGCGGCGTCGGGACGCAGCGGCTCGACGAGGCGGGCGTGCGGTCCGGACAGGGCGCGGTCGAGGATCTCGCCGTGGTGGGAGCGCCACTCGCCGAAGTTGTCGTTGACGTAGATCACCGTGACGCCCTGGCGGCGCGCCCGCCGCAGCAGGCCCGTCACCGCCGGCAGGACGGCTTCCACCGAGGGGATCAGGGCGTCGGCGTCCTCGTGGTCATAGGTGTTGATCATGTCGATGACGATCAGCGCGGTCTTGCCCATGGGGCGAGGATGCCATCCCCGCGGGCGCCCGGGCGGCCGCCGGGCCGGTGACCCGGGCGGGTGCCCTCCGGCGGCACAACGGCCCCTCGCCGGAGGCGTTTCGCGTGGTCGGCGGGGGTGCGGGGGGTGACACGCCGTCGGATGGCGCATCCCCGCCGGGACCGAATACGCCGGGCATACCGTGCGCGATATGAAGAAATGCCACGTTGTGTACCTGGCGTGTACCGCCGCCCTGGTCGGCACGGGGCTCGGTGCCGCTCCCTCCCAGGCCGTCCACGCCACCCATGTGGTCCGCCCGGGTCAGTCGATCCAGAAGGCCGTGGACGCCGCCCGACCCGGCGACACCGTCCTCGTCATGTCCGGCACCTACCGCGAGAGCGTCAAGGTCACCACCGACGGGCTGACCCTGCGCGGCACCGGACCGGGCACGGTGATCCGGCCGGGCGGCGAGAAGGCCCCCGACGACTGCGCCGAACGCGGCAACGGGATCTGTGTGACCGGTGCCAAGGACCGCCCGCTGCGGGACGTCACCGTCGCGGCGCTGACGGTCACCGGCTTCGGCGGCAGCGGCGTGTTCGCCATGGGCACCGACCGGCTCACCGTCCGGGACGTGACGGCGGAGAAGAACGGCGTGTGGGGCATCGCGCAGCAGCGTTCCGTGCGCGGCGTCCTGCGGGACAACACCGTCCGCGACAACGGCGACGCCGGCCTCTTCCTCGCCAACACCATCACCGCCGAGGAGGGCGCCGCCGACACCCGGGGCACCCTGGTCGAGCACAACACGGCCGAGGGCAACCGCATCGGCGTCACCGTCCGCCGGCTGCGCAACCTCAGCGTCACCGGCAACCACCTCACCGGCAACTGCGCCGGTCTCTTCGTCGTCGGCGACGAGAACACGCCCAGGGCCGGAGACCTGCTGGTCGGCGGGAACCGTGTGGTCGCCAACAACAAGTCCTGCCCGAAGACCGAGCGGCTGCCCGCCCTCCAGGGCTCCGGCATCGTCCTGACCGGCGCCGAGAAGACCCGGATCACCCGGAACCTGGTCGCGGACAACTCCGGTGACGCCCCCATGTCGGGCGGCATCGTCCTGTTCAAGAGCCTCGTCGGCGCCGCCGGCGAGCAGAACCGGATCGAGCGCAACACCCTGCGCGGCAACGCCCCCGCCGACCTCGTCGACACCGAGACCGACGCCGTCAACACCTTCGAGGGCAACTCCTGCGCGGCCTCCCGCCCCGCGGGCCTGTGCTGACCCGGCGACGGCCCGGACCCCACGACCGCCCGGCACCGGCCGGAACCCGGCCCCCCGCCGGCGACGGCCGGGCGCCGACGGCCTCGTCGTGACCGTCCGCGCCCGATGACCGCCCCGCAACCACCCGTGCACCGTAGAACGGAAGGACAGCGGTACATGACGACCGCTCAGACCGCCCCGCCGCCGCCCATGCGGCTCAGGGAACTCGTGTTCGGGGCGGCGTGTGCCGCCGCCCTCCGCGCCGCCGCCCGGCTCGGCGTCGCCGACGCCCTGGACGACCGCCCGCTGGCCGTCGAGGATCTCGCCGCCGCCGTCAAGACCGAACCGCAGCCGCTGCGCCGGCTGCTGCGCGCCCTGACCTGCCACGGCGTCTTCGCCGAGGAGCCGGACGGGACGTTCTCCCACACCGACATGTCCCGGCTGCTGCGCGAGGACGACCCGCACAGCCTGCGCGCCATCACCCTGTGGTGCACCGAGCCGTGGACCTGGGACGCCTGGCCCCGGCTCGACGAGGCGGTACGCACCGGCCACAACGTCGTCGAGGACCTGTACGGCAAGGAGTTCTTCACGTACCTCGGGGAGGACGCGCCCGAGTCGGCCGAGGTCTTCAACCGGGCGATGACCACCTCCAGCCGGCAGTCGGCGGCGGACGTCGCCGCCTTCCTCGACCTGTCGGGGCGCGGCTCCGTCGCGGACATCGGCGGCGGCCAGGGCCACGTGGTGGCGAGCCTGCTGGAGAAGTACCCGTCGATGCGGGGCACCCTGCTCGACCTGCCGCGGGTGGTGGAGAACGCCGACCCGCGACTGCGCGAGGGCGGCGCGCTCGCCGGCCGGGTGGACATCGTGCCCGGCGACTGCCGGGCCGCGATCCCGGTCCGCGCCGACGTCTACGTGGTCAAGAACATCCTGGAGTGGGACGACGAGAGCACGGCCCGCACCCTGCGCAACGTCGTCGAGGCGGGCGGTCCCGGCACCCGGGTCGTGGTCATCGAGAACCTCGTCGACGACTCGCCGTCGATGCGGTTCAGCACCGCGATGGACCTGCTGCTCCTGCTGAACGTCGGCGGGGCCAAGCACACCACCCAGAGCATGGTCGCCCGGTTGACCGCGGCGGGCCTGGTCATCGACGACATCCGTCCGGTCAACGCGTACCTGCACGCCTTCGACTGCACCGTCCCCGAGAAGACCGCGGGGCTCTGAGGGACCCACGGCACCGGCCCCGGACCACGCCGAGCGCGTGGTCCGGGGCCGGTGCCGTGGGGGCGGACGGGGTGTCAGACGCCGTCCGCGCGGCGGTCGGTGACCAGCGCCATCCGGGCCCGCGCGAGGGCTCCCGCGAGGGCGGGCCCGTCCTGTCCGGACGCGCTGCCCAAGCCGTCGGGGTCGTCGAGGAGTTCCGTCAGGTCGGCGGTCCGCGCCGCGTCGGGCAGGCCGAGCGCGACCGCGGGGTCGCAGGCGTCGAGTCCGCCGCGCACGTCGATGAGCCGGACGACGATGTCGTCGCGCTGGAAGATCGTGCTGCACACCACCGGGCTGCCCGGGTCGTCGGCCGCGGCCTCGTCGCGTTCCGCCAGGAGCCGGGCCAGCCGGGTGCCGCGGCCGGGCCGGGCGGGGTAGGACAGGGCGTGCCGTTCCGCCTCCGGGTCCTCGCGGCCCGCGGTGACGTGGTGGACGGCGGGCAGCGCGGCCCGCGTGTAGAAGACCCGCGCGGACTCGGGGTCGCCGAGGTCCCGGTCCTGTTCCAGGTACGGGTTGATGGCCTCCTCGACCGCGCGTACCTCGGGCTGCTGGGCGACGTGGCGCAGGGCCGCGAGGAGGTCGCCGCGGACCTCGATGGCCCGCACCACGCGGTTGCCGTGCAGGAAGAGCGAAGTGCGGCACAGGCGGGTGGAGTCGTCGACGCGGGCCTCGGGCGAGGCGTAGTCGGCGAGGATGCCGGCGACGGTGGCCTCGCTGCCGGGCCGGACGGTGAAGGTCAGGGCGTGCCGGATGACGCCGTCACCGACCCGCGGTGCGGTCTGGAGTCCGCCGCGGCCGGGCTCGGCCTCCGCCACGGGCCGGCCGGTCTCGCGGACCACGTGGAAGCGCAGCGATCTGGTGTCCCGGACGCAGCGGTGCAGCGGTTTGACCATCTTCACGTGCTCTTCGCTGCTCACCCAGTCCAGGAAGGGCGGGGCGCTCTCCCACTCGCTGGTGATGAGCCACTGGGAGGGGTTCTCGATGGACTGGCAGAGCTGTTCGCTGAGGTGCCCGGGGACGGACTCGACGTGGCTGCGGAGCTGTTCGTACGTCTCCAGGAACTCCTGCTGGGCCCCGTCGTTGACGTCGACGAGCAGGACGACCCGGAGCCGGGAGCCGTCGAACACGGACTGGGAGACGCGGTGCGGCACCTGCCGCGTCCGGGGGTGTGAGGCGGTGGGGGACGTGGTGGTCATGGTGCGCACATCTCCTTCGCGGGGGTGGGACTGAACGTCGCCCGCGGTGATACGACGCCAGCGTGTCTCGATCCTGTGCCCGCCCCCGCGCCCCCGCGACCCGTGTGTGTTGGGCGGGTGACCGGCCACGGGGCGGTGCCGCCGGGGGTCAGGCGAGGTGCGCGAAGACCACCAGGTTGTCGGTGTAGTCCTTCGCCGTGCGGTCGTAGGAGCCGGCGCAGGTGATGAGGCGTACCTCGGGGCGGTCCGCGGGGTCGTAGACCCGTTCGCTCGGGAAGGCGCTCTTGTCGAAGGTCTCCAGGCTGTCCACGACGAAGGAGGCGGTGCGCCCGTCGGCGCGTTCCACGTGGAACATGTCGCCCTCCTCCAGTTGGTCGAGGCGGGCGAAGACGGCCGCGGAGCGGGTGGTGTCCACGTGTCCGGCGATGATCGAGGTGCCCTTCTCGCCCGGCGAGACGCCGTTGGCGTACCAGCCGACGAGGTTCGTGTCGTCGGGGGGCGGGGGGTCGAGCCGGCCGTCCGCGGCGAGGGCGAGGTCGGTGAAGGGGGCGTCGACGGAGATGCCCGGGATGAGCAGGCGCACCGGCGCGGAGCGGGGCAGGACGCCGTCCGTGCCGTCGGCGGAACCGGTGGCCGGGGCCGCGGACGCGCCGGCGCGTGCGGTGGCGGGCGGCGTGGAGTCGGCCGACGTGCCCTTGCCGCCGAGCAGGTTGACCGCGAGGAGCAGCAGCACCACGGCGCACAGCACGGTCATGCCGCCGCGGGAGCTCTGGCCGGGCCGGGCCGGACCGGAGGGGGCGGACGGGGGGACGGGCATCGGGAACCACCTCGGGGTGCGCGGCAGCGGGTCGGGGGGTGGGACGCGGGCGAGCCGGGCCGCCCCGCGGGGTGCGGGTGGCGGCCCGGCCGCTATCGCGCCCGGCACGGCTCAGGCCGTTCCGTCGGACGTCTTCCGGCGGCGCAGGGCGTACAGTCCGGCGCCGGCGACGGCCAGTACGGCGATGCCGCCCGCGGTCGCTCCCGGCTGGGCGAGGCCGCCACCGCCGGTGTGCATGCCGCCGCGCGGCTGCTCGCGGTCGCCGCCGCCGTTCCAGGACTTGCCGCCGCTCTCGCCGCCGCCGTCCCAGCCGCCCTCGGCGGAGACCGCGCTCAGCGCGCCGCCGCCCGTGTGCATGCCGCCGCGCGGCTGGCCGTGCCTGTTTCCGCTGTCGTGCTCCTTGCTGTAGGACGAGTCGTCGTTGTTCCAGTCGCCCCCGGCGGCGGCGTGGGCCCCGGGGGCGCCGAAGGCGAGGACGCCTGCGGCGGCCGCCGCGGCCAGGAGCGTGCGAGCTGAGCGCATCGTGGGTTCCTTCCGTCGGGCGCGGGCAGCTGGTGCTTCGTCAGCTTCGGAAAACCCGTGCTCGACGTGCATCACCGTCAGTCAGGCGTGGCCCGCGCACCACTCAAGGCGCTCAGGCGGGTGAAGACCCCCCGCCGGGTGGGCGGAAGGTGTTCCGCGGGGGCTACCGGCGCAGGAACTCCAGGAGGTCGGCGGTGAACCTCTCCTTGTCGCCGGGGACCATCGCCAGGCCGTGGGACGCCTTCTCGTAGACCTTCAGCTCGGCGCCGGGGATCAGGCGGGCGGCCTTGCGGCCGGTGGCGTCGAGGGGCACGATCCGGTCGTCGTCGCCGTGCACGACGAGGGTGGGGATGTCGAAGCGGGCCAGGTCGGCGTGGAAGTCGGTGCCGCCGAAGGCGTCGACGCAGCGGACGGCGCCCTCCAGGGTCTGGGACATCGCCATGTGCCAGAAGGCGTCCCGGTTGCCCTGGGTGGGGCCCTTGCCGTCGGAGTCGGCGCCGGTGTCGTCGGCGGAGAAGAAGCCGGCCGAGAACTCCCGCCAGAACTGGGAGCGCTCGGTGAGGAGGCCGGCCTTGATGTCGTCGAACACCTGCTGCGGAACGCCCTCGGCGTTGTCCGGGCCGCGCCGCATCAGCGGGGTGATCGCGGACAGGAGCACCGCGGAGCGGACGCGTCCGGTGCCGTGGCGGCCGATGTAGCGGGCGAGTTCGCCGCCGCCCATGGAGTGTCCGACGAGGGTGACGTCCCGCAGGTCGAGGCCGGTGATCAGGTCGTCGAGGTCGTCGGCGAAGGTGTCGAAGTCGTACCCGCCGTACACGGGGGTGGAGCGGCCGTGGCCGCGGCGGTCGTGGGCGATGCCGCGCAGGCCCGCGTCGGCCACCGCCTTGAGCTGGTCCTGCCAGGCGTCGCCGTTCAGCGGCCAGCCGTGGATGAAGACGACCGGCCGGCCGCTCCCCCAGTCCTGGTGGAAGAGGTCGACGTGGTCGCGGGTGGTGCACGTGGGCATGGGCCCTCCGTCGGTCAGGGGGCCCGGTCCCGAGGGGCGGGCCGGTGGGAGTGGGTGGGGATGCCGCGGCATCCCCCAGCAGTCGACCGCACGCGTACCGGCCGCGCACCAGCACGCCGCCGGGCGGGGCCGGCCCGTCACCCCACCGCCGGTCGGCCCGGCCGCCGGGGGCGGCGGGGCGCTTGCTAGGCTCCAGCGCTGACCTCGGCCGATGGGAGGATCGTGCGGGCCACCAGCACAGCGACGACCGTACTGGCGTGTCTTCTGGCGACGGCGGCGGTGACGGGCTGCGGGTCCGGCGACCCGGGGAAGGACGCCTCGGCGCGGCAACTGCTCGACCAGGCGAATGCCGCGATGCGCCGGCTGGACTCCGTACGGATCGAGTACACGACCACCTCGGAGCAGGGCGGCACGATCAGCAGCACACAGGTGACCGACCTGTCCCGCCGGTGCGCCACGACCACCACGTGGTCCCAGGGCGGCCGGCTCGAACAGATCCGGATCGACGAGACGGACTACGTGCGTCCCGACCGCGTCTACCTCCAGCGGTGGAAGAAGGACGGCTCCGCCATGGCCGAGCAGCGGCTGTGGGTCCGCACGCCGGTGACCGAGGCGTCCACCGCCGAGGGGCTGGACGACTGCCCCCGCGAGTTCCTCACCTTCGGCACGGTGACGGAGGGGAGGACGACCCGCGTCGACGGGCGGGCCGCCCGCGAACTGAGCGTGGTGGACGAGGAGTCGGGCAAGGGGACGTATGTCTTCTCCGTCGCGGCCGAGGGCACGCCGTACCTGCTGAAGGTGGTCTACCGGGACGACGTCTTCCACACCGTCACGACCTTCGCCGACTTCGACGCCCCGGTGGACATCCGCCCGCCGGAGGATGCGGAGGTCGTCGGCCGGGACGACGTCCGGGACTGAGCGCACGGACCGGGCCGCCGCTCCCCCGCCGCCGCGCGGATATCCGGTCGCCCGGGGGCCGCGGCCCCGCTACGTTCCGGGCATGACGGAACTGCGCACCGAACGCCTGCTGCTGCGCCGCTGGCACGCCCGCGACCTGGCGCCGTGGGCGGAGCTGAACGCCGACCCGGAGGTCCGCGCCTACTTCCCCGACGTGCTCGACCGGGCGCGCAGCGACGCCTCGGTGGCCCGCTTCCAGGCCGGGCTCGACCGGCGCGGCTGGGGCTGGTGGGCGGTGGAGACCGTGGCCACGGGCACGTTCATCGGGTTCGCCGGACTCGATCCGGTGGACGAGGGCATGCCGTTCGGCGGCGTGGAGGCCGGCTGGCGGCTGGCCCGCGCGGCCTGGGGGCACGGGTACGCCACCGAGGCGGGACGGGCGGTGCTCGCCCACGGGTTCGGGGAACTGGGCCTCACGGAGATCCTCGCCGTGAGCGCCGCCGGGAACGCGCGGTCGCGGGCGGTGATGGAGCGCCTGGGCATGACCCGCGACCCGGCGGAGGACTTCGACGACCCGGGCGTGCCCGAGGGGCCGCTGCGCCGGAGCGTGGTGTACCGGATCAGGAGGTGAGGCGGAACGGTTCGTCGATGAGGGGGACGGCGGCCCGGGTGCGCTTGCCGACCGGTTCCTTGTGCACCTCGAAGCTCTGACAGACGGCCATCACGATCTCCAGCCCGTGCCGTCCCACCCGGCCGGGGTCCGCGGCGGCCGGGACGGGCAGCACCGGGGCACTGTCCCACACGGTGACCTCCACGCGGTCCTCGGCCAGTTCCAGGTCCACCAGAGACGGGCCGGGGGCGTACTTGCAGGCGTTGGTCAGCAGTTCGCTGACCACGAGCTGGACGAGGTCCCTGGCGCGGTCGGAGACCACGAGTCCCCGCGCGGCGTGCAGCCGGTCGAGGAAGCGGCGGGCCAGCTCGCGGCCCCGGGCGATGTCACCGGGACCGCCCTCGTACTCCGCCGACATCCTGACCAGCGCTTTCCTGAGCTGGTCGCTGTTCCGGGCAGCCCCGTCCATCCGATCCGCCCTCTTCCTGAGCCTTGACCGTTACGCCTGCCCGTCTACCCCGAAACGGGGAAAGCAACGGACATCGGCCACGCGGGATCACGGACCGTGCCGCCCGGGACCGGCCCTGGGCGCGGGCGCGCGCACGCCGCGCCGCCCGGGAGCGGGCGGCGCAGCGTGTCGGGTGCGGTGCGGGGGCGTCAGGCGGCGGCCTGGGTGAGTTCGCCCCGGCCGAAGAGGAGCGCGTAGCCCTGGGGCAGGGAGGCGAGCACCCGGTCGAGCACGTCGGGGCCGGCGAGGCGGGCGACGACGCCGAGGACGGAGCCGACGTCCCAGCGGGTGGTGGCCGGCGATCCGCCCGTGCGGGCGGCGAGGTCCCGGACGAACCCCCAGCCGGTCGGGGCCGCGCCCGGCGCGGGTGCCGGGGCGGTGAGGACCCGCGCGGCCTGGGCGGGCAGGCACGCGGCGAGGTCGGCGCGCACCTCGCCCGCGAGCCGGCGGCCGAGGGCGGTCAGCACGGCGCGGACGACCTCCTCGGCGCGCTCGCGCGTGGGGTAGGCGCCCTGGTAGCGGACCTGCTCCAGCATCCTGGCGTACGACGTGTCCGGCGTGCTGGACACCGCCGCCGGGGCCGTCTGGGACTGCATCGGTGGTTGTCGCCTTTCTCGCTCGTGGCTGGTCGGGCGTCACGGGTCCGCGCCCCCGGTGTACGGGGGTCGCGGGCCGCGCGCCGCGCCGCCGGCCTGTCGCACCGGCCGGCGGAGGGGGTGAGGGGTGGACGCGAGGGAGCGGGACGCGGGGCGGGTGCCCCGCGTCCGCGGGGTGGCCCGTCCTCAGCCGGAGATCTCCTTGCGCTCCTCGGAGCCGCGGACGGAGATCCGGCGGGGCCTGGCCCGCTCGGCGATCGGCACGCGCAGGGTCAGCACCCCCGCCTCGTACGCGGCGACGATGTGCTCCGTGTCGAGGGAGTCGGCCAGCATCACCTGGCGGGAGAAGACGCCCAGCGGGCGCTCCGACAGCTCCCGGTGCACGTCCCCGTCGTGGTCGGCCGGCCGGCGTTCGGCCCGCACCGTGAGCATGTTCCGCTCGACGTCGATGTCGATCGCGTCCGGCGACACTCCCGGGAGGTCGAAGGCGAGCACGTAGGTGTCGCCCTCGCGGTAGGCGTCCATCGGCATGACGGAGGGACGCGACCAGGTGCCGGTCGTGCCGCCGAACAACTGCTGGGTGAGGCGGTCGAACTCACGGAAGGGGTCGGTGCGCATCAGCATCGTGAAACACCTCCAGTACCGGTGTGGATGACTCGGGCGCCGGAGCGGTGCGTGCGCTTCCAGCGCTCTTGTACTTCTTCTTGTACCATGTCATCGGAACGATGACAAGCGGAGGTGTCACCCGAACGGTGACGCGATCGAGCGGAGGTGACCATGCCCGAGGACCCGCGGGAGACCGCTGCCCGTCCCGCGTCCTTCCACGCCGCGGCGGCGGCGCTGGCGGCGATCGAGGACGCGGTGCGCACCGCACGGGAGTCAGGTACGCGACCGGAGGACGGCACCGAACCCGGTACCGAGGGCCCCGAGCACGCGCTCGCCGCGCTGCTGCTCCTGCGCGAACTGCGCGACCAGCTCGCCGGCTGGGAGACGGGGCTGATCGAGACCGCCCGGCAGGCCGGTGCCAGTTGGGCCGACCTGGCCGGACCGCTGGGCGTCGCCAGCCGGCAGGCCGCCGAACGCCGCTACCTGCGGCTGCGCCCCGGCGCCCCCGGCAGCACGGGGGAACAGCGGGTCCAGGCGGCCCGGGACCGGCGGGCCGGGGACCGGGCCGTCACCGCCTGGGCCCGCGGCAACGCCGCCGGCCTGCGTCAACTCGCCGGCCAGATCACCGCCGTGACCGCTCTCCCGGGCGAGGCCCGCGCCGCGCTGGAGCGGGCGCTGGGCCACGACGACGCCGCCGGTCTCCTCGGCCCCCTGGCCGGTGCCCGGGACCACCTCGGCGCGGGCCATCCCGAGTTGGCCGCCCGCATCGACACCCTCACCCACGACACGGACCGGGTCCGCCGTACGGCCGGGGACCGGCGCGGCGCTGCCGGCTGACCCCGGGCCGGCCCCGGTGAGGCCGCCTCGCCGCGTCCGGACGCCGACGGCGGCACGGGCCGCTCCCCCGGGACGCCGTCGGGCGGCGGTGGCGGGGAGCGGCCCGGCGCGGACGGGGCGGGTCAGCCGCCGAGGGCGGCGAGGACGACCGCCTTGGCCTCCTCCTGGACCTGCCGCAGGTGTTCCGGGCCGCGGAAGGACTCGCCGTAGATCTTGTACACGTCCTCCGTGCCGGAGGGCCGGGCGGCGAACCAGGCGTTTTCCGTGGTGACCTTGATGCCGCCGATGGGCGCGCCGTTGCCGGGGGCCTCGGTGAGGACGCCGGTGACCGGCTCCCCGGCGAGGGTGCCGGCCGTGACCTGGGCCGGGGAGAGCCTGGCGAGGCGGGCCTTCTCCTCGCGGGTGGCGGGGGCGTCGATCCGGGCGTAGGCGGGCTCGCCGAAGCGGCCGGTGAGCGTGCGGTAGTGCTCGGAGGGCGTGGCGCCGGTGACGGCGGTGATCTCCGAGGCGAGCAGTGCCAGGATGATGCCGTCCTTGTCGGTGGTCCACACCGAGCCGTCCCGGCGCAGGAAGGACGCGCCGGCCGACTCCTCGCCGCCGAAGCCGAGCGTGCCGGCGCCCAGTCCGTCCACGAACCACTTGAAGCCGACGGGCACCTCCACCAGGGGCCGCCCCAGGTCGGCGGCGACCCGGTCGATCATGCCGGAGGAGACGAGCGTCTTGCCGACGCCCGCGTCGGCCGGCCACTGCGGGCGGTGTGCGTACAGGTGGGCGATGGCGGCGGCGAGGTAGTGGTTGGGGTTCATCAGGCCCGCGTCGGGGGTGACGATGCCGTGCCGGTCGGCGTCCGCGTCGTTGCCGGTGGCGATGGTGAAACGGTCCCGCTGCTCGATCAGGGACGCCATCGCGTGCGGCGAGGAGCAGTCCATGCGGATCTTGCCGTCCCAGTCGAGGGTCATGAACCGCCACGTCGGGTCGGTCAGCGGGTTGACCACGGTCAGGTCGAGGCGGTGCTGTTCGGCGATGCGGCCCCAGTAGGCGACGGAGGCGCCGCCGAGCGGGTCGGCGCCGATGCGCACGCCGGCGGAGCGGATCGCGTCCAGGTCGACCACGTGGGGCAGGTCGGCGACGTAGGCGCCGAGGAAGTCGTGCCGTCCGGTGCCGGGGGCCGCGAGTGCCCTGGCGTACGTCACGCGCCGGACGTCCTTCAGGCCGGCCGCGATGATCTCGTTGGCACGGTCCTGGATCCAGGAGGTGGCGTCGGAGCCGGCGGGGCCGCCGTGGGGCGGGTTGTACTTGAAGCCGCCGTCGGCCGGCGGATTGTGCGAGGGGGTGACGACCACGCCGTCGGCGAGGCCGGTGGCGCGGCCCCGGTTGTGGGTGAGGATGGCGTGGGAGACGGCCGGGGTGGGCGTGTAGCCGTCCTCGGCGTCGACGAGGACGCTCACGCCGTTGGCCGCGAACACCTCCAGCGCGGTGATCCTCGCCGGCTCGGACAGGGCGTGGGTGTCGGCACCGAGGAACAGCGGGCCGTCGGTGCCCCGGGCGGCGCGGTACTCGCAGATGGCCTGGCTGGTGGCGGCGATGTGGTCCTCGTTGAAGGCCGTCGCCAGGGACGATCCCCGGTGCCCGGACGTGCCGAAGGCCACGCGCTGGGCGGGCTCGTCCGGGTCCGGGTGCAGGGCGTAGTACGCCGTCACCAGCCGGGCCACGTCGGTCAGGTCCTCGGGGCCGGCCGGCTGGCCGGCTCGGTCGTGCAGCATGCGCCCACTCCTCCGCTTCGGTCGTGCAGTCGCTCGCGGTCCCATCTTCCCCCGGGCGGGCGGCGGCGCCGACCTCGGGCGGGACGTCGGGGTGGGGGCGGGCCGCGGAGGGGCGCACGCGCGTCCGTACGCCGGCCACGGGCCGGGGCGGGCCGGGCGGGTGTACCGGGCGTGGGAGTGCCGGGCGTGGGTCTCCCGCGCCGGTGGCGGGTCGCCGGGAGCGGGGGGCCGGGAGCGGGGGGCCGTGACGCGCCGCGGCCGAAGTCCACGCGGGTGTGCCCCACACCGCAGGGCCGGGGGTCCTCGCGGGGTGGGCCGGCAGCCGCGGCCCGGCGTCGGGGGCGGGTGCCGGTGCGCCCCGGCGGTGACCGGCCGCCGCTTCGGGCGGGTAGGCGTGCCGCTGCCCAAGTGCCCCGTCCCGGCGGGCGGTTGCCGGCCGGAACCGGATGATCCGCCCGTTCCGGGGGGGCGCCGGCGGGGCGGTGCGGTCAGATCTTGCCGCCCGTCAGGCGGGTGAGGGGGCCGTGGGTGGCGCGTCCGGCCCGGTGGCCGGCGGCGTACGCGGTGGCGCCGATCGCGGTCAGCCCGGCGCCGACGCCGGCGGCGACGAGCTTGTGCCGGGCGAGGGCCGTCCACGCCGTCCGGGCACCGGCGGCGACGTGGCCGGAGGTGGTGATGACGGCCTGGCGGCCCGCTTCGACGCCCTTGACCGCGGTGCGGGCGGCGCCGTCGACGGCCGCGGCCGAGCGTTCGGCGCCGGCCCGGACCGCCGACGCGGCGTCGTCCGCGGTGCCGGCGGCGGCCTTCGCGGCCCCGGCGGCGGGGGCGGTCGCGGTGTCCGCGGCGTTCCGGGCCCGGGACGCCGCCTTCCGCGGGGAGGAGTTCTTCGGGCTCTTGTCCTGGTTCGGATCGCTCATGGATGTCGCCTTGCCCCTCCCGGCCCCGGCAAACGCCCCCGCCGCGCCGCGTCGTCAACCCCTGCGCCCCGCAGGGGCGTTCCCGCGTCCGGCGGGGCGCGGGCCGGAGCCGCGGTGCGGCGCGGCCGGCGGCGACCGGGTGCGTCAAGACGGGTGCGCTCTTCAACAACCGTGAGTACGTTGGTCCTTGCGTGATCATCAGGGGAATCGGGAGGGACCAGCAGATGGCCGAGTCGTCCGCCAGGACCGAGGCACGACGCAGGATCAGGACGGACCGGCCGCACACGGCCCGGATCTGGAACTACTGGCTGGGAGGCAAGGACAACTACCCGGTCGACCAGGAGGCCGGGGACCGCATCCGGACCCTGCACCCCGGGATCGGGGAGTACGCCCTCGCCGACCGGAAGTTCCTCGGCCGGGCGGTGCGCCACCTGGTCGCCGAGCAGGGCGTGCGTCAGTTCCTCGACATCGGCACCGGGCTGCCCACCGCCGACAACACCCACGAGGTGGCCCAGCGCCTCGCCCCGGAGTCCCGCGTCGTCTACGTCGACAACGACCCGATCGTCCTCGCCCACGCGGAGGCGCTGCTGACCAGCGCGCCGGAGGGGCGCACCGCGTACCTGGACGAGGACCTGCGCGACACCGACTCCATCCTCGGACAGGCCGCGCACACCCTGGACCTGACCCGGCCGGTGGCGCTGGTGCTGCTCGGCGTGGTCATCTTCGTCGAGGAGGACGAGGAGGCGTACGGCATCGTGCGCCGTCTCGTCGACGCGCTCCCGGCCGGGAGCCACCTCGTGCTGTCGCACACCATCACCCGGCCGGACATGCCCGACGTCGACGCGGCGGTGGCCTTCTGGAACGAGAACGGCACCCCGAAGCTGACCCAGCGCACCCCCGGTGCCGTCGCCCGGTTCTTCGACGGGATGGAACTGCTGCCGCCCGGCGTCGTCTCCTGCAACCGCTGGCGCCCCGACGAGGCCGGGTCCGACGCCGAACCGCCCGCCGAGGTCGCCATGTTCGGGGGCGTGGCCCGCAAGGTCTGACGCCGCCGTGCGCCGGGCCCGGTCAGCGCACGGCGTACGGCGGGAGCTGGGCGGGGCTGACCTGCTCGCCCAGCACGTCCGACATGAACCGCACGAGCCAGCGCTGCGCCGGGCTGCGCGAGGACTCGTGCCGCGCGTACAGCGCGACCTCGATCAGCTCGGTCTCGAACGGCAGCCTGACCAGACGTACGTGGTGGGAGGCGGTGAAGACCTCCCCCACGTACTCCGGGACGATCGCGATCAGGTCGGTCTGCTCCAGCAGGTAGGGCAGCATCGAGAAGCGGGTGGCGTCCACGACGACCCGCTCCAGCAGGCCGTGCGTGGCGAGCACGCCCCGCGGGGCGAGGTGCCCGCTCGGCCCGAAGACCGTCGCGTGGTGCTCGGCCGACAGCTCCTCCAGCGTCACCGCGTCCCCCCGGATCCGCGGGTGGTCGGAGGCGACCATGCCCACGTAGCGCTCCTGGAAGAGCGGGATGCGCACGGTGCGGTGCGTGTTCAGCACCGGCGTCGCCACGAACGCGTCGAGGTCCCCGAGCCGCAGGTGGCTCTCCGCGTCCTCCACGTCGAAGGGGCGGACGGTGAAGGAGACGCGGGGGGCGCGTTCCCGGGCCGCCCTGAGGAGCCGCGGCAGGAGCGTGGCCTCGCCGAGGTCGGACATGGCGATGGTGAAGCGGCCCGGCATGGTCTCGGGGTCGAAGTCGTCCGCCTGCCGGATCGTGCCGTCGATCTCCGCCAGGGCCCGCTGGAACGGTTCGTACAGCCGCCGGGCGCCCGCCGTCGGCGTCAGCCCGCGCCCGGTGCGGCGGAACAGTTCGTCGTCGAAGTGCCGTCGCAGCTTGCCCAGGCTGTAGCTGACGGTGGGCTGGGTGACGTGGAGCGCCTCCGCGGTGGCCGTGACGCTGCCGGATTCGTAGAGCAGCACGAAGACACGGGCGAGGTTGAGATCGAAGGAGGCCATATCGACGGACTCTATATCGCGGCGCCGAAACATTTATTGGTGCCCATGTCGCAAGGTCCCTAACGTGTCGGACGTCACTGCGAAAGGAACGTCCGTGCCATCCGTGCGTCGTGTCTCCCACGAATTCCTGGAGCGCCAGGGGCTCACCACCGTGTTCGGCAACCCCGGCTCCAACGAGTTGCCCTTCCTCGCCGACCTGCCCGACGGCTTCCGGTACGTCCTCGGCCTGCACGAGGGCGCCGTCCTCGGCATGGCCGACGGCTACGCCCAGGCGACCGGCCGCCCGGCGCTGGTGAACCTGCACGCCGCCTCCGGTTCCGGCAACGCGATGGGCGCCCTCACCAACGCCGTGGCCTCCCGCACCCCGCTGGTGATCGTGGCCGGGCAGCAGGTGCGTCCGGCCATCGGTCCGGAGGCCAACCTGGCCAGCGTCGACGCCACCTCGCTCATGAAGCCGCTGGTCGGCTGGGCCGGTGAGCCGGCCTGCGCCGAGGACGTGCCGCGGGCGCTGGCCCAGGCCGTCTTCGAGGCGCGGCTGCAGCGGCGGCCGACCTACCTCTCCGTCCCGTACGACGACTGGGACGCGGAGGCCGGCGACAACAGCCTCGCGGTCCTCGACCGCGAGGTCGGGCGCGGTGCGGCGCCCGGCGCCGAGCAGGGCCGCCGGCTCGCCGAGCGGGTCGCCGCCGCCCGCAACCCCGCGCTGGTGCTCGGCGGCGACATTGACTCGGCCGGTCTCTTCGACGACGCCGTACGGCTCGCGGAGCGGCTCGGCGGACCGGTGTGGGCGGCGCCCTCCCAGTTCCGGCTGCCCTTCCCCAACCGGCACCCGCTCTTCCGCGGCGTGCTGCCGGCCGGGATCGCGCCGATCTCCGCCGCGTTCGAGGGCCACGACCTGGTGCTGGTGCTCGGGGCGCCGGTCTTCCGCTACCACGAGTACCTGCCCGGCCGGTACCTGCCCGAGGGCACGCGGCTGATCCAGGTCACCGAGGACGCCGCCGCGGCGGCGCGGGCGCCGATGGGCGAGGCCCTGGTCGCCGACCCGGGCGCGGTCGTCGACCTGCTCCTGAAGACCCTCGACACGCCGGCCTCCCCGGCCCGGGACTTCCGGCCGGCGCCCGAGCCGGCCACCGCCGGGGGCACCGCGACACACCCGGAGGAGGTCTTCGCCGCCCTGCGCGACGAACTTCCCGACGACACCGCCTACGTGGTCGAGTCCACCTCGACCAGCGCCGCCTGGTGGCGGCAGATGGACCTGCGCCGTCCGGGCTCGTACTACTTCCCGGCGGCGGGCGGGCTCGGCTTCGGCCTGCCCGGCGCGGTCGGCGTGGCGATGGGCTCCCCCGGCCGCCCGGTGGTCGGCGTGATCGGGGACGGTTCGGCCAACTACGGCGTCACGGCCCTGTGGACGGCGGCCCAGCACCGGGTGCCGCTGACCATCGTGCTGCTGCGCAACGGCACGTACGGGGCGCTGCGCTGGTTCGGCGGGCTGCTCGGCGTGCCGGACGCCCCCGGACTGGACATCCCCGGGCTGGACTTCACCCGGATCGCGGAGGGCTACGGCGTGCCCGCCCGGCAGGTCGGCGACGCCGGGGAACTGCGCGCGGCCCTCGCCGAGCAGACCGACGGGCCCCGCCTGATCCAGGTGGACACGGCGCTCACCACCCCCTCCTGAGGGATCGGCGGCACGCGCCGGCCGCTCGCCGGTGGACGGCACCAGGCGAGCACACCACGAACACACCACGGGCATCCGCGCGAGAGCGACGAAGAGCGACAGCGGAAGAGAAGAGAGGGATCACGATGACATTCCTGGACAGCGGCGTCTGGGGCGGCCGGTTCTTCAGCGACGGCTGGCGGGAGTCGGCCACCGCACAGCCGGTCGTGGAACCGGCCACCGGTGACCGGCTCGGCACGGTGGGCACGGCGGGCACCGAGGACGTGGCCCGCGCCGCGGCCCGCGCCGCCGAGGCCCAGCGCGCCTGGGCGGCGACCCCGCCCCAGCAGCGGGCGGCCGTGCTGCGCCGGGCGGGCGAACTCTTCACCGAGCACGCCGCCGAGGTGGAGGAGTGGCTGGTGCGCGAGGCCGGTTCGGTCCGGTCCAAGGCCGGCTTCGAGGCAGGGCTCGCCATCGGCGAGTGCTTCGAGTGCGCGGGCCTGCCGACGCACCCGCAGGGCGAGGTGCTCACCTCCGAGGACGCCCGCTGGTCGCTGGCGCGGCGCCGCCCGGCCGGGGTCGTCAGCGTCATCGCGCCCTTCAACTTCCCGCTCATCCTCGGGCTGCGCTCGGTCGCCCCCGCACTCGCCCTCGGCAACGCCGTGCTCCTGAAGCCCGACCCGCGCACCGCGGTGAGCGGCGGTGTCGTCATCGCCCGGATCTTCGAGGAGGCGGGGCTGCCCGAGGGGGTGCTGCACCTGCTGCCGGGCGACGGCTCGGTCGGCCAGGCGGTCGTCGACGCGCCCGAGGTGCGGGTCGTCTCCTTCACCGGCTCCACGCCGGTCGGGCGGGCGATCGGCGAGCGGGCCGGCCGGCTGCTCAAGCGGGCCCACCTGGAACTGGGCGGCAACAACGCGCTGGTGGTGCTGCCGGGCGCGGACGTGGCGAAGGCGGCGTCGGCGGGCGCGTTCGGCTCGTACCTGCACCAGGGGCAGATCTGCATGACGACCGGCCGGCACATCGTGCACGAGTCGCTGGTCGAGGAGTACACGGCGGCACTCGCCGCGAAGGCGGATGCCCTGCCGGTCGGCGACCCGGCCCGCGAGGAGGTGGCGCTCGGCCCGATCATCGACCGGCGTCAACTGGAGCGCGTGCACGGCATCGTCACGGACAGCGTGGCGGCCGGCGCGAAGGTCGCCGCGGGCGGCGAGATCGACGGCGCCTGCTACCGGGCCACGGTGCTGACCGGGCTGACCACGGACATGCCGGCCTGGCGCGAGGAGATCTTCGGCCCGGTGGCGCCGGTCATCTCCTTCTCCACGCTGGAGGAGGCGGCCCGGATCGTCGACGACTGCGAGTACGGGCTGTCCGTCGGCATCCTCGGCGACGTCGGCACGGCGATGAAGCTCGCCGACCGCATCGAGTCCGGCAAGGTGCACATCAACGAGCAGACCGTCGGCGACGAGCCCAACGCCCCCTTCGGCGGGGTCAAGGCGTCCGGCACGGGCTCCCGGTTCGGGGGCGCGGCGGCCAACGTCGAGGCGTTCACGGAGACCCAGTGGGTCACCGTCCGCCCGGACATCGCCGACTACCCGTTCTGACCGGCCCGCCCTTCCCCGTCCCCGCTTCGCTCACCCACACCCGACTGGGGGGAACGTCACCATGGCTTCCGCCACCACGTCCGACTCGTCCACGCGCGGCTCCCGCGACGCGGGCGGCACCTGGACGGTGGTCCTGTGCTGGATCACCGTCCTGCTGGAGGGCTACGACCTCGTCGTCCTCGGCGCGATCATCCCCACCCTGCTCAAGACGCGGCACCTCGGCATGACCGCGGCCGACGCGACGACCATCGCCACGCTCTCCCTGGTCGGCGTGGCGATCGGCGCGGTCTGCGTCGGCCCGCTCGCCGACCGGCTGGGCCGGCGGGCGCTGCTCATCGGCTCGGTCGTGCTGTTCTCCGTCTTCACCCTCGTGGTGCCGCTGGCGAACTCCGTCGCCATGTTCGCCCTGCTCCGGCTCACCGCCGGGCTGGGCCTGGGCGCCTGCATGCCGGTCTCGCTGACGATGATGGCCGAGCGCATGCCGGCCAGCCGCCGGGCGCGGGCCAGCACGCTCACCATGACCGGCTACCACACCGGTGCGGTGATCACCTCGCTGCTCGCGCTCCAGGTCACCGACGACTGGGAGATCCTGTTCTACCTGCTCGGCGTGGTCGGCCTCGGCGTCGCCGTCATCCAGTGGTTCCGCCTGCCGGAGTCCGACGCCTTCGTCAAGGCCCAGCGGGAGGGCGCCGAGCGGGTGCCGTTCACGGAACTGCTCAAGCCGGCCTACCTGCGCGCCTGCATCGGCGTCTGGATCGCCTCGTTCATGGGCCTGCTGCTGGTCTACGGCCTCAACACCTGGCTGCCCAAGCTGATGAACGACGCCGGCTACCCGGTGCCCACCGCCGTCACCCAGCTCCTCGTGCTCAACGTCGGCGGTGTCGTCGGCCTGGTCCTCGGTGGCTGGGTCGCCGACCGGCGGGGCATCAAGGGCACCACCATGGCCTGGTTCGCGGTCTCGGTCGTCATGCTGGCGTGCCTGAGCGTGAAGATGGGCAGCGACCTGCTCCTGAACACGGTGGTCTTCCTCACCGGCGTGTTCGTCTTCTCCGCGCAGGTCCTGGTCTACGCCTATGTGACCAACTTCTACCCGGCCGCCGTGCGCGGCACCGCGCTCGGCTCCGCCTCGGGCATCGGGCGGCTCGGGTCGATCGTCGGCCCGTCCATCACCGGCGCCCTGGTGGCGTCGGGGATCGGCCACCCGTGGGGCTTCTACTTCTTCGCGGCGGTCGCGGTGCTCGGCTTCCTCGCCGTCCTGACCCTGCCCGCCCGCGCCGCGAAGCCGCGGAGTATCGGGGCGCAGGCGGTCGAACCGGCGGCCTGACGCCCGCGTACGGCGGAACGCGACGGGAGCGGCGGGCCCACCCGGCCCGCCGCTCCCGTCGTGCGTGTGCGCTCCCGCGTGGTGTCCGGTCGCCCGGCCGCCGTGCGTGGCGAGGGCCGGTCAGTCGTTGGTGACCTTCTCGCCCAGGACCTTGCCGTTGGTGGCGTCCACGTCGACGGCCGTGAGGTCCCACGTGTCGGTGTTGACGACGTCCACGGTCCACTGGAGCTGCTGGTCGTTCTCGTCGAGGTCGAGGCCGGTGACGGTCCCCTTGGTCTTGTCGGTGGCCGCCTTGACGGCCTGCTGCGGGCTCTGGCTCGCCTTGTCCAGCCGGTCGGCCATGTCCCGCTTGTCGGCGGCGCTCTGGTCCGGCTCGACCTGGGTGCGGAAGACCTTGCCGCTGACCGCGTCGATGTCGATGCGGTGCACGGTGCCGTCGGGTGCGGCGACCTTGGCCTCCCACTCGGGCGCGCCCGTGCTGGGGGCCGGGTTCGGCGTGCTCGGGCTCGGGGAGCCCGTCGCCGACATGGCCTCCTTCGTGGTCCGCTGCAGTTCGAGTTCCACCAGCTTGCTCTGGGGGACCTCCTTCATGGCGGTGTCGGCCGCCTTGTCCCAGGTGATCTTCGCCATCGGGATCAGCGCCTTGCGCTCGGCCCGGTCACCGCCGGGCGAGGAGGTCGCCGTGCCCGTCGGGGAGGCGGTGCCGGTGCCGGGGGTGGAGGGCGATCCGGTCGGCGCCGCCTCGGCGACGCTGGAACGGGTGGTGTCGGCGCTGCTGCAGGCGGTCGCCAGCAGGAGGGAGCCGCCCAGGGCGCAGATCGCGGCCAGGGACCGGAGGGGCGGGAGTCGTCGCGTAGAGCTCATGGTGCTCTCGGTAACCAGCCGGTCATCCCGCCATACCGGCGGGAAAGGGAAATCACCGCAATGGACCGACACGCCGCTCCGACGCCCGGCGCGGGCGTCGGGCTTGGCGCCGGGGCCGGCGCTACAAGGGGCTGCGGGCGGGCCGCCGGGGCGGCTTGTGCCCTGCGGGGCGCGGGCGTTCACCCGGGTGCCGGGCCGGTGGCGTCCACCGGGGTACGAGGCGGACGGGCCGCCATCGGGGCCGGCCCCGGTGACGGCCCGCGGCGGGTCAGCGGGCCGGGGTCAGCTCCGGGCGGCCCGTACCCGGGACGGCCGCGCCCGGGACCACCGCTCCCGGTGGGGGCACAGCCGGTGAGGGGACGGCCGGTGAGGGGACCGGGTCCGGCGGCAGGGGGCCCGCGCCCTCCAGCCACTCCCGGTAGGCGCGCGATTCGCGGGCCACCTCCCAGTACGCCTCCTCCAGCGCCGGGTAGACGGCGTCCAGCCGGTCCGGGGTGCGCGCGGCGAGCAGCAGGCGGACGCCGAGCGGGTCGCCGTGCAGGCGGCGCACGGCGAGGTCGGGGCGCGAGCGCGAGCTGGGCTGGCAGACGGTGACCACCTCGCCGGTGGCGACCAGGGACGCGGCGGTGTGGTAATCGCCGTGCAGGACACGGGGGTCGAGGCCGGCGGCGCGCAGCATCCGGTGCACACCGTCCCATTCGCCGTCGACCGTCGGGTCGACCATCCAGCGGTCCTCGGCCAGGTCCGCGAGGCGGACCACGCCGCGGGCGGCGGCCGGATGGTCGGCCGGCAACATCACGAACTGCGGCTCCCGCTCCACGAGCACCCTCAGCCGCAGCCCCTCCGGCACCCGCAGCGGACTGCCCTCGACCTCGTGCACGAAGGCCACGTCGAGTTGCCCGTCGGCGACCCGGCACAGCAGTTCGTTGGCGGAGACGTCCATCTGGAGGGCGGGTTCCAGGCCGGGTCGGCGGAGGCGGCGCAGCCAGCCGGCGAGGGCCCGGCTCGCGGTGGAGCCGACGCGCAGCCGGCTGTCGCCGCCGGCCGCCGCGGCACGGGTCTCCCGGACCAGGGCGCGCATGTCGGCGACCAGCGGGCGGGCCCGGCCGAGGACGGTGCGGCCGAGCGGCGTCGGACGGCAGCCGGTGCGCTCGCGTACGAACAGCCGCCCGCCCAGGGCCTGTTCGATGCGGTTCAACTGGGCGCTCAACGTGGGCTGGGCCACGCCCAGTTGGCGTGCCGCCCGGTGCAGGCTGCCCGCTTCGTCGATCGCGCAGAGAGCGCGAAGGTGCCTCACCTCAAGCTCCATGCGGGGAGCGTAGAGGGGACCAGAGGGTTGCGCCAGGTGAACAAAAGGCGGCGGACCCGGGCGAGTTCAGCACTTCGGTCCTCGTCGCGCCGGGGGTGCGGGTGCCGGTGATAGCCCGGCCCTATCACCGGTTGCCATCATCCCAGCGGGCTCCTGCGCGCCTCACACTCACCGGTGACGACTTCACCCCCACACCGAGGAGTCACCGATGCGCGTCAAGCTCCCCCTGCTCACCGCCGCGGCCGGTCTCGGCCTGACGGCGGCCCTGCTCGGCGGCCCGGCCGCGACGGCCGCCGCCCCCGCTCCTTCCTCCGACTACCTCGGCTACGCCGCGTCGGCCGAGAACGCCCAGGAGAACCAGGAGTTCTTCGAGGCGGTCATCCGCTCGGTCGCCGAGAAGCGCGCCGCGAGCCCGAACTCCGCGGCGGCCGTCACCGTCTACTACAGCGCCGCCAACGCGCCGAGCTTCCGCAGCCAGATATCCCGCAGCGCCCAGATCTGGAACAGCTCGGTCGCCAACGTCCGCCTCGCGGAGAGAAGCTCGGGCGCGGACTTCGCGTACTACGAGGGCAACGACTCGCGCGGCTCGTACGCCTCGACGGACGGGCACGGCCGGGGCTACATCTTCCTCGACTACCGGCAGAACCAGCAGTACGACTCGACGCGGGTGACCGCGCACGAGACCGGGCACGTGCTGGGCCTGCCGGACCACTACTCCGGTCCGTGCAGCGAGCTGATGTCGGGCGGCGGCCCCGGCACCTCCTGCACCAACGCCTACCCGGACGCCAACGAGCGGGCCCGGGTGAACCAGCTCTGGGCGTACGGCTTCACGGCCGCGCTCGACAAGGCGCTGGAGAAGTCCGCCCAGCGCTGACGGCGACGCCCTCGGGGACGGTCCGGCCGGGCCGTCCCCGTCGGCGTGCCCGGCCGCGGCTCCGTCACAGGGAGGGGCCGGACGGCAGGGCGGCCGGTACGCGTTCCAGGACGCCGCCGGCGAACACGTCGTACAGGGGCCGTGTCTCCAGGTGGACGTAGCCGGTGTGGCGGTCGCAGACGGCGAGGGGGCGGGGCAGGGGCGCGGCGCCTGCCGGTAGGAGCCGTCGTAGAGATCGCCGAGCGCGGTGCGGACGAAGTGGCGGCGGCGCACGGTCCCGTCGCCGTCGGCGCAGACCACCGACTCGCCGGTGCGGCAGGGACGGAGCCCGGCGCAGCGGTCCTCGGGCCCGGTGGGGCCCGGTGGATCGGGAGGGGGCGGGTTCAGCCGGGCGCGGGCAGGGCGGTGAGGACGGCCCGGTGCACGGCGCGGGCCAGCCGGGCACCCCACTCGGAGCGGGGGCCGGCGAAGGCGTGGACCTCGGCACCGGGGCGGGGCGTGCGGGCGGCGACGCACACGGCGTCGGTCGGGGTGCCGGAGCAGTCGAGGCCGGCGTCCAGGAGCGCCTGGACCTTGGCCTCGGTCGCGGTGATGACCGCGTTCACCAGGGCGGCGTCGCTCAGCGCGACCGGGACGGCGGCGACGATGTTGATCGTGCCGGGCGCGGGGACCGCCACGGGGGTCTCGTGCGGCACGGCCGCCCAGCCGCGCACCGCGACACCGGCGGTGGCCAGGGCCTCGGCCCCGCCGTCGTGGCCGCGTCCGGGGGCGCGGATGTCGGCCGCGGTCATCAGGCCGACTCCCCTGCCGGACACCCCGGCGTCCCGGGCGAGACGGGCCAGGTGCGCGGCGGGGTCGGTGCGCCGGTAGCCGTGGGCCACCTGGGCGTTGAGCACCCAGGCGCGTTCGGCGAGGCCGCCGCCGAGCACGGCGCTGCTCGCCATCCGCCAGCCGGGCCCGGCCTCCCACAGCAGGGCGCGCAGTCGCTCGCCGTCCTCCAGGCGCGTCAGGCACCGCGGCTCCAGCAGGCGGGCCCCGCCGCGCGGCGGTGGCGGGACGACGGTCACGGGTCGGGCTCCCTGCGGGGTCGGGGACGGACCGGTCGATCGTACGCGGCTCCCCCGGCACCGGCTCGGGGGCCCGGGTGCGGGGAGGGTGAGCGTGTGACGCGGCCTCGGCCGGGGGGAATCGGACACCGGCCCGGGGCACTACGTTCCGCGTCCCGGCCCGGGTGCCCGGGGCTTCGGACCCGGCTCCGGCGGTGGGCCCTCGGACCAGGCCCCGGGGCCTCACGCCGCCCCGCCGGGGGTCCCACCCCAGCGCCCTCCCCGCAATCCGCCTCGGCATCCCTTCCCGGTTCCCCGGCGTCCGGGGGGAAAGGACGTCCAAGACCCGGGGTGAAGACCGCGTGACGGGACTCCGCGGACCGAGCGCGGCCCCACGCCGGTTCGCCCGGCGGTGCCGGGAAGGCGCGTTGCGGGGTGGGCCGCCGGGGCTTTCACTGAAGGCAGACACGCCGTCAGGCGTCGGATCGGAGGCACGATGCTGTCCCATACGCTGCAGCACGGGGTCCTGGTCATCAAGGTGGACCGGGACCCGGGGATCGACGGGCGGGCCGCACTGGCCACGCACATCACCCGCCTGGTCGATGCCCACCATCCCCGTCCCGTCGTCATCGTGCTCACCGAGCCGGCCGCCGGGAACGCCGCCGTCAGCGCCGTGCTGCGGGCTCACCAGTGGTGCGGCCGGCTCGGCGTGCTGATGTCCGTCGTCGCGCACAGCGCCCCCGTCCGGCGCCTGCTGGAGAACAACGCGGACAGCTCCGGTCCGCGCCTGGTGGTGCACGCCCGGGTCGACACCGCGATCAGCACGGCCTTCGCGGCGGCGGCCTGAGGCGCCGCCCGGCGGGAGCGGGGCGGCGCGTTGCGGGGCCGGTCAGCTCGCGGCGAGCCAGAGGTCGGGGCCGAACACCTCGTAGTGGACGGCCCCGGCGGGCACCCCGCGCTTCAGCAGGTCGCCGCGGACGGCACGCATGAAGGGCACCGGTCCGCACAGATAGGCCGTCAGGCCGGACGGCAGTTCCAGGCCGGAGAGGTCGGCCCGGCCGGCGGCGGCCCCGTGCGCGGAGTCGCTGGGCTCCTCGTACCACAGGTGGAGCCGGGCGCCGGGCAGGGCGCCGGCCAGGGCACGCTGCTCCTCGCGGTGGGCGTGGTCGGCGGGGCTCCGGTCGGCGTGCACGACGATCACCGGGCGGGTCGATCCGGTGGCGGCCAGGTGGTCCAGCACGGCCAGCATGGGCGTGACGCCGATACCGGCGGAGGCGAGCAGCAGCGGGCCGTCGCCCTCGGCCGGGACCAGGTCACCGAAGGGCTCGGAGACGGTGAGCACGTCGCCCTCGCGGGCGTGGGCGTGCAGCCAGGAGGACACCTCGCCCTCGGGGCCCGCACCGCCCCGGACCCGCTTGACGGTGATGCGCCGCTCGGGCCGGCCGGGCGCGGAGGAGAGACTGTACTGGCGTATCTGCCGGGCGCCGTCGGGCAGTTCGCACTGAACGCCGACGTACTGTCCGGGGCGGAAGGGCCGCAGGGGCCGGCCGTCTGCGGGGCGCAGGTCGAAGGAGACCGCGTCGGCGCTCTGTTCCCGCCGCCCGACGACCTCCATCCGGCGCCAGACCTCGCCCTCGGCGACGCCGGACTCCTCGTAGAGGCGGGCCTCGAGGGCCACCAGGGCGTTCGCCATCAGCCAGTAGACCTCGTCCCAGGCCGCGGCGACCTCCGGGGTGACGGCGTCGCCGAGCACCTCCGCTATCGCGGCGAAGAGATGACGGTGGACGATCTTGTACTGGTCGGAGGTGATGCCGAGCGAGGCGTGCTTGTGGGCGATCCGCGACAGCATCGCGTCGGGACGCTCGTCCGGGCGCTCCAGCAGCATCCCGGCGAAGGCGGCGAGGGAGCCGGCCAGGGCCCGTTGCTGCTCGCCGCTCGCCTGGTTGCCCCGGTTGAACAGGTCCCGCAGCAGTTCGGGGTGGGCGGCGAACATCTTCCGGTAGAACAGTTCGGTGATGTCGCCGATGGCCGCTCCCACCGCGGGAAGGGTGGCCCGGACCACGGGGACGGACTGTTCGGAGAGCACAGCGGGCTCCTTAATTGGTAGATGAGATGCGTGTTAAACGGCGGACGGAGATCCGCAGGGACACCCGGCTCCCCTCAGCCGGGCGGGCGGGAGGTCAGGCCGACCAGGACCGGCCCGGTCGGCGCGGCCACCAGATCGGCCACGGTCAGCGGGTCGAGCGCGGCGTAGAACGCCTCCTGCGCGGCCCTCAGGGCCCCCCTGAGCCGGCAGGCGGCGCGCAGCGGGCACGGCGGATCGTCCTCGCAGGCGACGACCTCCCCCTCGCCCTCCAGCTCGCGCACCAGCCAGCCGACCGACGCCTGCCGGCCGAAGCCGGTCAGCGTCAGCCCGCCGCCGCGTCCGCGCCGCGCCTCCACCACGCCGAGGTGACGCAGGCGCGTGACGGCCTTCGCCGTGTGCGTGTACGGAACCCCCACGGCCTCGGCCACCTCGCGGGTGGTCAGCGGGTCGTCACCGTCTCTCACGACCGCCAGGCGCATCACGGAACGCAGCGCCAGGTCGGTGAACTTCGTCAGCCGCACGTCCCGGACGCTAGCAAATACGCATGTTAAATTCCCCTTTGGGTCCGGTCGCGGGGGTGTGGAGTGCGTCACCCGGCCGGACCGCGGCGGACCGGCCGTCCAACCGGGCGGTGTACGGGTCGAGTTGCGAGCAGCGGACGGTGGCACCTGATGACTGTGGAAGACGGCGGCGCTCCCCTGCCCCGTGTCCTCACCGACACGGCGGCGCTCCTGGCGTCGGGGACGGAATCGTCCGGTGCGTTGTGGCGGCTCGCCGAGTCGGGACGGCAGCTCGACGCGAACGTGGTCCGCGTTCCGCCGGGCGGCCGGGTGGGCACCCATGCGGAACCCGATCTCGACGTCCTGCTCCTCGTCCTGGCCGGCGCGGCCTCGCTGACCGGCGCCGACGGGGAGCACGCGCTGCGTCCGGGGGTGCTGACCTGGCTGCCCCACGGTTCGACGCGCGCGCTGGAGGCCGGCCCGGACGGGGTGGCGTACCTGACCGTGCACCGGCGCCGGCCCGGGATGCGGATCGGTCCGCCCGACGCCGCCGCCCGGCTGGTGCCGGGCGGCGGCGAGGGCGGCGGCGACCGCGACGGCTGAGCGGTCCCGGATGGCCCGCGGCGCCGGGGGACGGAGGCCGGATTCCGGGGTCCGCGGCCGGCCGGCTCGTCGGCGTGGCGTGCCGCGGGCGTCCGTCGGGGACCCCGGTGATCCGGCCGGCCGCGGCGAGGTGAGCGCGGTCGTGGGTGACCAGGCCGGAGGGGGCGCCCGGAACTCTCACTTTCGTCGGATGTGCGCCCGCGCCGGGGCCCGTAGGCTGGAGTGATCGTGAACGCGCTGACTCCGACCCCCCGGGCCCTGGACTGGAGCCTGCACCTGCTCGTCGCCGGGCTGCTGGTGCTGGCGGCGGCACGCGCGGTGGCGGACGGAGGTCCGCACGCGACGGCGGTCGTCGTGGTGGCCTTGGTGCTGGGCGCCGTGTACGCGCTGGGTCCGGCGCTGCCCTCGGTGCGTGGCTCGCGCCGGGGCGCCGCGCTGTGGCTCGGCGCGGTCGGGGCGGTGTGGCTGGTGCTGCTGGCACTGTCGGCCGAGGGCGTGTGGCTGGCCTTCCCGCTCTACTTCGTCCAGCTCCACCTGCTGCCGCGCCGGGCGGGGCCGGCCGTGGTCGCCGCCACGGCAGTCGCGGCGAGCACCGCCTTCGCCGCGCACCGGGGTTCCCTCACCGCGGCGGTCGTGATCGGCCCGGCGCTCGGGGCGGCGGTCGCCGTGGCGGTGGTCTGGGGCTACCAGGCGCTCTCCCGGGAGAGCGAGGGGCGGCGCCGGCTGATCGAGGAGCTGACCGCCACCCGCGCGGACCTGGCGGAGGCGCAGCGGGCGGCGGGCGTGCTGGAGGAGCGCGAGCGGCTGGCGCGGGAGATCCACGACACGCTGGCGCAGGGGCTGTCCAGCATCCAGTTGCTGCTGCGGGCCGCCGAGCGGGCGCTGCCCGGCCGGCCCGAGCGGGCCCTCACCCATGTGGGCCAGGCCCGGCAGGCAGCGGTGGACAGCCTCGCGGAGGCCCGCCGTTTCGTCGCCGCGCTGTCACCGCCCGCGCTGGACGACACCACGCTCGCCGACGCGCTGGACCGGCTCTGCGCCACCACCGGCGAGCGGCATCCGCTCGTCGCCCGGTTCCGGCTCACCGGGCGGCCCCAGCCGCTGTCGACGGCGCGGGAGGTGGCGCTGCTGCGGGTCGCCCAGTCCGCGCTGGGCAACACGGTCGCGCACGCGGACGCGCGGATCGCCGAGGTCGCCCTCGCCTACCTCGACGACGCCGTCGTGCTGCGCGTCGGCGACGACGGGGTGGGTTTCGATCCGGCGGCGGTGCGCGCGCCGGCGGCGGAGACGGGCGGTTTCGGGCTGGCGGCGATGCGGGCGCGGGTGCGGGCCGTGGGCGGCACGCTCACCGTGGAGTCCGCGCCGGGCGCGGGCACCGCACTCACCGTCCGGCTCCCGCTCGGTCCCGACGCCGACCGCGATCCCGGCCCCGCTGCCGCTGCCGCTTCCCGCTCCCCCGGCTCTCCCCCCTCCCCGGGCTCCCCCGGCTCCCACGACTGCGAGGACCGCCCGTGACCGGCGCGCCCGCGACCCCGGACCCCGTCCGGCTGCCGCTCGCCGGACGACCCACCGGGCTCGGGCTCATCGGCCGCCGGGCCGGGCCGCCCGCGCCGCCTCCGCGCGCAGTTCGCCGAGGGTGGCGGCGGTCAGGGGCCGCGGGTCCGCCCCCGGGTCGACGAGGACCACGGTGCAGTCGGACTCGTGGGTGAGGGCACTGGTGAGGCTGCCGTCGGCGAACTGCTCCAGGGGGCCGCGCGGGGAGCGTCCGACGGCGACCGTACGGGCCCCGGTGTCGGCGGCGTGCCGGGCGAGGACGCGGCCCGCGGCGGCGTGGTCGCCGACGCTGGTGAGGATCTGCCCGGTGACGGTGACGCCGCGGCCGGCGAGCCGGTCGAGGTGCGCGGTCACGGCGGCACGGGCCTGTTCGTGGGTCTCCGTCTCCACGGCCTGACCCTCGACGACGGCGGTCTGCCGTACGTGGACGACCTCCAGGGGGCTGCCGGAGGCCTCGGCGAGCCGGGCGGCGGCGTCCACCACGGCGCCGGCCCGGTCGTGGGCGCCGACGGCGACGATCACGGGCGGGGTGCCGGGCACCGTCGGGGAGCCGACGCGGGTGAGGGCGGGGGGCACCGGCTCGGCCTCCGCGCCCGCCGTCTCGGCCCGGACGAGCAGCCGGTGCCCGCCGGCCAGGACGGGGATGGCGAGGAGGAAGGTCCCCGCGCCCAGGTAGAAGGGGACGCTCAGGTCGGTGGCGTCGGCGAGCCGGCCGGCGACGTAGGGCGCGAGGCCGCCGCCGATGAAGCGGAGGAAGCCGTACGCCGAGGACGCCACGGGCCGCTCGACCGGGGAGACCAGCATGACGGCCTGGGTGGTGAGGGTGTTGTTGATGCCGATGAAGGCGCCGCTGACGATGACGGCGACGATGACGACGGCCGGGGTGGCGACGCCTGCCGCGATGACGGCCATGACGACGGAGAGGCCGGACAGGTTGGCGTAGAGGACGGGCGCGGTGCCGTACCGGCCCTGGAGGCGCGGGGCGACGAAGACGCTGAAGGCGGCGACCAGCAGGCCCCAGGCGGTGAAGACCAGACCGAGCTGGTGGGCGTCCAGCTCCATCGGGTACGGGGCGTAGCCCAGCATGGTGAAGAAGCCCCAGTTGTACAGCAGGGCCATGAGGCCCATGGTCAGCAGGCCGCGGTGGCGCAGGGCCCTCAGCGGGGCGAGGGGCGAGGTGCGGCGCTTCGGCCTGGGCAGGTTCGGTACGAAGGCGAGGGTGGCGACCAGCGCGAGGGCCATGAGGACGGCGACGCCGAAGAAGGGGCCGCGCCAGCTGATGGCGCCGAGTTCGCCGCCGAGCAGCGGGCCGACGGCGATACCGAGGCCGAGGGCGGTCTCGTAGAGGATGATCGCGCCGCCGAAGCCGCCGCTCGCGGAGGCCACGATGACGGCGAGGGAGGTGGCGATGAACAGGGCGTTGCCCATTCCCCACCCGGCGCGGAAGCCGACGATGCCGTCGATGGAGCCGGAGGTTCCGGCGAGGGCGGAGAAGACCACGATGACGGCGAGGCCGACGATCAGGGTGCGCTTGGCGCCGATGCGGCTGGAGACCCAGCCGGCGAAGAGCATCGCCACGGCGGTGACGATCAGGTAGCTGCTGAAGAGCAGGGAGACCTGGCTGGGGGTCGCGTGCAGGTTCTCGGCGAGGGCGGGCAGGATCGGGTCGACCAGGCCGATGCCCATGAACGAGATCACGCAGGCGAAGGCGACGGCCCAGACGGCCTTGGGCTGCCGGAAGGGCCCGGCGGCCTTTTCGTGCGGTGCGCTCATGTCCGGTTCTCTTTCGCGTGAGAGGTGAGGGTGGGGGGGCGCGAGGGCGAGAGGGGGCGGGTCGGACCTCCGGGTGGACGGACGGACACGGGGACGGACGGACAGGTGGACGGACGGACGGATTCCGGACTGACGGACCGGCGTGCGCCACCGGTCACGCGGACGGGTGGACCCACGGACGCGTCGGCCGGCGGACGGGCGGAGGCGCGGGCGGGCCGGGGCGTCCGGTCGGGGGCCTCACCCCCGCCGGGTACGGGCGGGGAGCCGCCGGCCGGCCCCGACGCGGTACCGGACGGCCGGACGGCCCGGTCAGGGGGCGCCGGACCCGTTCTCGATCACGCGGGCCAGGGCGAGCAGCGCGGTCTCGACGGCCCGCCGCTCCGGCTCGGTCAGTTCGGCGACGAGGTGCCGGAGGGCTCGGGCGCGTTCGGCTCGGCGGCTTTCCAGCACCTCCAGACCCGTACCGGTCGGCTCGACCAGGACGCCCCGTCCGTCGTCCGCGGCGGTGGTGCGGCGGACCAGGCCCGCGTGCTCCAGCCGGGTGACGAGTTGGGTCATGCCGGGCTGGGAGACGCCCTCGGCGCGGGCGAGTTCGGTCAGCCGTCGCGGGCCCTCGCGGCTCAGCCGGGCCAGGGCCGAGGAGGCGGCGGCGCTCAGGCCGCCGGTCCGGGCGCTGTGCCGGACGTGCCGGAGCACCTGTTCCGCGGCCACGATCAGTTCCTCCGGCGGGACCGGCGGTCCCGCGAGGTGTTCCGGCTTGCCGTGCTCCCCCGGGCCGCGGGGGTCCGCCGGTTTTCCGGGGGCTTCCTGCGGGCGCCTGTCCATAAGCACATGATGCATTTAGATGTACCGTGAAACAAGATGCGGTGCGACGGCCCGGCGGCGGAGACTGGCGGCGAGGCGGGCACACACGGGGACTGCCCGCACCGGTGGGCGTGCCGGGGCGGGGCACCCGTCCGGGTACGGCGCGGCCCGCGGGACCCGGCGGGCGCGGCGCGAGAGCACCGAGTCGGCAGGAGAGCGGTATGGACTGGCGCACGTTCGCCCAGCAGATGGCCCGGATGGCCCGCGACCTGCTGGCCCAGGAGTCGGTCAACGACACCCTGGCGCGGATCACCGGGTCGGCCATCGAACTGGTCGAGGGGTGCGACGCCGCCGGCATCCTCATCCTGCGCGGCCAAGAGGTGCGGTCGCTCGCCCCCAGTTCCTCGCTGGTCGTCGAGAGCGACCGGCTCCAGGAGCGGGTGCGGGAGGGCCCCTGCTTCGACGCCGCCCGCGCGGGCACCGGCCGGCGGCAGTACCGGATCGCCGACTTCACCGACGAGGCGCGGCGCTGGCCCCGGTACGTGCCCGAGGCCCGCGCCCTGGGCCTTGGCTCGATGATGGGGTTCCTGCTGTTCACGGAGGACGAGGACCTGGGCGCGCTGAACCTCTACTCCCGGCGGCCCGGCGCCTTCACCGAGGCCAGCGAGACCGCGGGGTGGCTCCTGGCCTCGCACGCCGCGGTGGCCTTCTCCAGCGCCCGCACCCACGCGCAGTTGCAGGAGGCCATCGGCACCCGGCACACCATCGGCGAGGCGATGGGCATCCTCATGGGCAGCCACCGGCTCACCGAGGACGAGGCGTTCGCCGCCCTGCGCCGCTACTCGCAGGACCACAACGTCAAGCTGCGCGAGGTCGCCCGCCAGGTCTGCGAGCGCGGCGCCCTGCCCTGAACCCGGCTTCCCGCCGCGGACGTCGGCGGCGCCGGGCCCGCCCGCCCCCGACGCGGGGCGGGCGGACGGACCGAGCCCCCCGCCCCGCTGTCCGCCCGTGAGCGGACTCCGGCGCCCACCGGGTGGACGAAAGTGACGGCCAATCGGAAAATACACCGGGCCACTTCTCAAATCGATCGCCAACTCGCCTATAGTGATCGCCAGTTGAGCGCCGCGTGATCGCGCGCTACCCCTTTCGCGCCCCCAAGGACGAGACGAGGGCCGCTTCCGCGGCCTGGCGAGGACCCGATTGATGACCGCGCCCGCCCCTCCCGGCGACCGACCCGCCCTCCGTACCCTCGCCGCCGTGGCCCTGCCGTGCGCGGTGGTCTCCGCGCTGGCCGTCGGCGGTGCCGTCACCGCCGCCCCGCCGGCGGTGCGCGCCCCCCTCGCCCTGGGCGGGAGCGCGGGCGCCATCCTCCTGTGCGCCGCCCTCACCGTGGCCGTCCACGCGCTGCGGACGGCGCGGACCACCCGCCGGGCGCTGGAGGCCGCCCGCGCCGAGGCGGAGCGGCTGGCCGGCGAGCGGGCCCGCCTGGCCGGGCAGGCCCGCGCCGAGCGGGAGCGCCTGCGCGAGGAGGCGGACCGCGAACGCGAGGACCTCCTCGCCGAGCACGAGCGCGCGGTGGAGCGCGCCGCGCGGGAGGCGGAGCGGGAGCGGACCCGTCTGACCGAGGACCATGACCGGGAGGTCGCCCGGCTCACCGAGGAGACCGCCCGGCTGCGGGCCCGCCTCGACCAGGCCGCCTCCGAACGCGCCGCCGCCCTGTCCGCGACCGCCAACGCGGCCGGCCGCATGCAGGCGCTGGCCACCGGCATGCTCGCCGACCTGCGCGCCATGGAGGAGCGGCACAGCGACGAGGACGTCCTCGCCGACCTGCTCCACCTCGACCACCGCACCGCGCAGGCGGGCCGGATCGCCGACTCCGTCGCCGTGCTCACCGGGGCCCGCTCCGGCCGCCGCTGGGCCCGGCCGATCGGCATGGAGTCGATCCTGCGCGGCGCCATGGGACGCATCGCCGGCTACCGGCGGGTGCGGGTGCACTCGGTCAGCGACAGCGCGGTCGCCGGGCACGCCGCCGAGGGCGTCATGCACGCGCTCGCCGAGATCCTGGACAACGCGGCCACCTTCTCCCCGCCGACCGCCGAGGTCCACGTGTACGTGGAGGAGGTGCCGTCCGGGGTCATCGTCTCCGTCGAGGACAGCGGACTCGTCATGGGCGACGTGCAGTTGCGCCGCGCGCAGCGGGCGGTGTCCGGCGACTCCGCCGGGCTCGGCGGCCTCACCGGCACCCGGCTCGGACTGGCCGTCGTGGGCCGGCTGTCCGTCAAGTACGGGCTCCAGGTCTCCTTCCGTCCCTCGGCGCGCGGCGGCACGGGCGTGCTGGTGCTCATCCCGCAGGAGATCCTGGCGGGCGCCACCGGCTCCGGCGACGCGGCCGCCGCCCGGTCCGGGGCCGGGTCCACCACGGTCCCGGCGACCGCCGAGGCCGCCGGCCCGCGCCGCGGCACCCCCGGCGACCAGGGCGCCCGGTCCGCCCGCACCCGCGCGGGCGCCGGTCCGCTCACCCCGGCCGCCGCTCCGCCGGCCCCCGCCGCCCCGTCCGCCCGGCCGGACCCGAAGACCCCGGCCCGCCCGGAGGCCGCCTCCCACCCCGAGGGCTCCCGCACCGGCACCCGGCCCGAGGCCGCGGCCCCGGCGCCGTCGGCCCGGCCGCACCCCGACGACCTGCCCCGCCGCGCCTCCGCCACCCGTACCGACCGCACGGCGGACACGGCAGAGACGGCGGACACGGCGAACACGGCCGGCGCACCGGACACCCCCGACACGCGGGGCACCGCCGTCACGCGGGGCACCGCCGACGGCGCGGACGCGGAGCCGCCCGGACTCCCCCGGCGCCGGCGCGGCCGGACCCTCGCCGCGGCCGAACGGACCCGCGCCGCCCGCGCCGCGGCACCGCCCGCCGCACCGCCCGCCGAGGGCGACGCGAAGGCCCGCGTGGCCCGCTTCAGCAGTTTCCGCCGGGCCGTCCGGCCCGCCGCACCCGACTCCGCCGCACGGGACACCTCCCCGGGCGGGGAGCGGGCCGAGGCTCCCCGGACCCACCCCGACGCCCCGTCACCCACCACCGCGCACCCGGAAGGCGACACCACCTCATGACCGGCCAGACCACCGCCGACGAGAAGCTCACCTGGCTCATCGAGGGCCTCCTGGAGCGCACGCCGGACGCGCGGCACGCGCTCGTGCTCTCCCGGGACGGCCTCAAACTCTGCCGCACCCCGGAGCTCACCGTCGACCAGGCCGACCAGCTCGCCGCGATCGCCGCCGGCATCCAGTCGCTCTCCCACGGCGCGTCCGTGGAGTTCGGCGACGGCAGCGGCGGGGTCCGCTCGGCGATGACCGAGTTCTACGGCGGCGTCCTGTTCATCGTGGAGGCCGGCGAGGGCGCGCACCTGGCCGTCGTCACCTCCGAGGACGCCGACGCCGGACTCGTCGGGCACAACATGAGCGAGCTGGTGGAACAACTCGGCGAGCACCTGACCGCGCCGCCCCGCACCGCATGAGCCGCCCCGGCCGCGACGACGCGCCCGACCGGCTGTACACCCTGACGCAGGGACGCAGCCGGTCGGGGCCGGACAGCCCCTTCGACCTGGTCACCCTCGTCGTCGCCGAGTGCGAACCGACCCCCGGCATGCAGTCGGAGCACGTGGCGATCCTGCGGATGACCCGGGCGCCCGCCGCCGTGGTGGAGATCGCCGCCGAGCTGCGGCTCCCGGTGAGCATCACCCGGGTCCTGCTCGCCGACCTCCACGCGGCCGGCCGCGTGAGCGCCCGGCACCCGCGCCTGACCGCCGTTCCCGACCCCGACATCCTGGAGCAGGTGCTCGTTGGACTCCGCAACCTCTGACCCCCGCATCCCCCTGGGCGCGTCCGCCGACAACGGCCTGAAGATCGTGGTCGTGGGCGGTTTCGGTGTCGGCAAGACGACCATGGTCCGCTCGGTGAGCGAGATCCGCCCCCTCAACACCGAGGAGACGATGACGCAGGCCGGCGCGGCCGTGGACGACAACAGCGAGGTGCGCGGCAAGTCCGCGACGACCGTCGCCTTCGACTTCGGCCGCATCAGCCTGGACGCGCACAACGTGCTGTACCTGTTCGGGGCACCCGGCCAGGAGCGGTTCTGGTTCCTGTGGGACCGGCTCTTCTCCGGGACGCTCGGCGCGGTCGTCCTCGTCGACACCCGCCGCATCGACGACTCCTGGTACGCCATCGACCGCCTGGAGCACCACGGCACGCCGTTCATCGTGGCCTGCAACGACTTCGGCGGCCCCCGGCACTCCCCCGACGCGGTCCGCGAGGCCCTCGACCTCGATCCGCGGGTGCCGCTGGTGGAGTGCGACGCGCGCTCGCGCGAGTCCAGCAAGCAGGTGCTGATCGCGCTGGTGGAGCACCTGCGCGGCCACTACGCGGCGCGGGCCGCCCGGCCCCGTCAGGAGCTGGTGTGAACACCGACACGAGCGACGCCGTACCGCTCGGCGGCCCCCGTTTCCAGACCGACCCCGCCGGCCTCTACCGGCGGATGCGGCGCGAGCACGGAGCGGTCACCCCGGTGGTGCTGGACGGCGGCGTACCGGCCTGGCTGGTGCTCGGCTACCGGGAGCTGCACCAGGTCACCGGCGACCCGGTGCTCTTCAGCCGCGACTCCGAACTGTGGAACCAGTGGGAGAACATCCCCGACGGCTGGCCGCTGCTGCCGATGATCGGCCGCCGGCAGCCGTCGATCCTCTACACGGTCGGCGAGCGGCACCGCCGGCGCGCCGCCATGGTCAGCGACGCCCTGGAGGCCGTCGACCCGCACCTGCTGCGCGGCCACGCCGAGCGGTTCGCCGACGAACTGGTGGACCGGCTGTGCGCCAAGGGCGAGGCGGACCTCGTCGGCGAGTACGCGATGCTGCTGCCGGTGCGGGTACTGGCCCGGCTCTACGGCTTCTCCGACGAGCAGGGTCCGGCCCTGGTCACCGCCCTCAACGACATGATCGACGGGCGGGAGCGGGCGCTGGCGGGCCAGGCGCACCTGGCCACGTCGATGGCGCGGCTGCTCGCCGACCGCGGGGCCGAACCGGCCGACGACGTCGCCTCCCGGATGCTCGCCGACACCGGCGGCTTCAGCGAGGAGGAGATCGCCCAGGACCTGATGGTGATGATGGCGGCGGGGCATCAGCCGACCGCGGACTGGATGGGCAACTCGCTGCGGCTGATGCTGACCGACGACCGGTTCGCGGCGTCCCTGTTCGGCGGGCGCAACAGTGTCGCCGAGGCCATGAACGAGGTGCTGTGGGAGGACACCCCCACGCAGAACGTGGCCGGGCGCTGGGCCTCCCGCGACACCCAGCTCGGCGGGCGGCGCATTCGCGCCGGCGACCTGGTGCTGCTCGGGCTCCAGGGCGCCAACTCCGATCCGCAGGTGCGCACCGACGGTTCGGCGCTCACCGGCGGGAACAACGCGCACTTCTCCTTCGGCCACGGCGAGCACCGTTGTCCCTTCCCCGCGCAGGAGATCGCCGAGGTGATCGCGCGGACCGGTATCGAGGTCGTCCTCGACCGGCTGCCGGACATCGACCTCGCCGTGCCGGCCGGCTCCCTCACCCGCCGCCCCTCGCCCTGGCTGCGGGGGCTGACCGAGTTGCCCGTGCGGTTCACCCCGACCACTGCCCTGGGAGGCACGTCAGCATGACCACCGGCACCGAAGAGGCCAGGATCGCGCTGGACCCGTTCGTCACCGACCTGGACGGCGAGAGCGCCCGGCTCCGCGCGGCGGGGCCCCTCGCCGCCGTGGAGCTGCCGGGCGGCGTGCCCGTCTGGGCCGTCACCCACCACGCGGAGGCCAAGGCGCTGCTGACCGATCCGCGTCTGGTGAAGGACATCTCCGTGTGGGGCGCCTGGCAGCGCGGTGAGATCGCCCCCGACTGGCCGCTGATCGGGCTGGCCAACCCCGGCCGGTCGATGCTCACCGTGGACGGCGCCGAGCACCGGCGGCTGCGCACCCTGGTCGCGCAGGCGCTGACCGCGCGGCGGGTGGAGCACCTGCGCGGGCGGATCACCGAGCTGACCGGCCGGCTCCTGGACGATCTGCCCGCGGAGGGCGTCGTCGACCTGAAGGCGGCCTTCGCCTACCCGCTGCCGATGTACGTCGTCGCCGACCTGATGGGCATCGAGGAGGAGCGGCTGCCCCGGCTGAAGGTGCTGTTCGAGAAGTTCTTCTCGACGCAGACGCCGCCCGGGGAGGTCGTCGCCACCCTGACCGAGCTGGCCGGGATCATGCGGGAGACGGTCGCGGCCAGACGGGAGGCGCCCGGCGACGATCTGACCAGCGCGCTCGTCCTGGCCTCGGAGGACGGCGACCACCTCACCGACGAGGAGATCGTCTCCACGCTCCAGCTCATGGTGGCGGCGGGCCACGAGACGACGATCTCGCTGATCGTCAACGCGGTCGTCAACCTCTCCGCCCACCCCGAGCAGCGGGAGCTGGTGCTCGCCGGGAAGGTCGAGTGGTCGGCGGTGGTCGAGGAGACGCTGCGGTACTCGACGCCCACCTCCCACGTGCTGATCCGGTTCGCGACCGAGGACGTCCCGGTCGGCGACAAGGTGATCCCGGCCGGGGACGCGCTGATCGTGTCCTACGGGGCGCTGGGCCGGGACGAGCGGGCGCACGGGCCGACTGCGGGCGTCTTCGACGTGACCCGCGCCTCGGAGAACCGGCACATCTCCTTCGGCCACGGTCCGCACGTGTGCCCCGGGGCGGCCCTGTCGCGCCTGGAGGCGGGGGTGGCGCTGCCCGCGCTCTACGCCCGTCATCCGCGGCTCGACCTGGCGGTGCCGCTGTCGGAGCTGCGCAACAAGCCGGTGGTCACCCAGAACGACCTCTTCGCGCTGCCGGTCACCCTCGGCTGACTCCCTCGTCGCGCACCGTGAGGGCCGTCCCCGGCGTCCGGGGCGGCCCTCACGTCGCGTTTGCCCCTCCCGTATCGGGCAACTCCGGCAATCGGGACGTCGGCCCCGATCCGGCACACCGGCGTCGACATGCTCTGGTGACTCCGGGAGGCGCTATGTGGAAGCGGAAGCGCAAGAACGGACGGCGGGCCGCGAAGCCGGTCCGGATGGAACTGTGCGACCTGTGTGCCCGGGTCTTCCCGGAGCACGAGTCCCTGCGCGGCTACGTGCCCGACTCCTCCGCCGCGGACTCCGGCAGCGAGTGGTTCGACGGACTGCGGCTGGTCACCGCCTGCTGCGACGAGCACTTCGACACGGTCAAGCAGGAGTACCTGCGCCGGCCCTTCGTCGAGGAGGAGCTGTGGGCGGCCAAGCTCACCCGGGCGCTGACGACGGGACCGCCCGCCCTGTCCATGGACCAGCTCGCCTGCCGCACCGGGCTGCACGAGCCGCAGATCCGCCGGGCCATCGCCTGGCACAACGAGCGGATGCGGGAGGAGCAGCAGCGCACCGACCCGTGACCGGCGGGCCCGGCCCGTGCCCCGGTGACCGGCGGGCCCGGCCCCGGGCGGACCGGCGTGGCATCCGACCTGGGCCGGACGGGTCGCGCAACAGGGACTCGCCCGGTGGTGCCATCGCGTACCCCCGCGGGCGCGCATCTGCCGGGCGCGGCGGGTGACGCGGGGGCCGGCCGGGTAGACGGCGAGAGTGGCACCGCCACCCCCGCGGACCGGTCGGTGAGCTGCCAGGTCCCCCGTGCCGCGTCCGCGAGTCCTCGTAGGGACCCCTCCCGAGGAGCACCCCGTGAACCGGTTAGGGCGCCCGTTCCACCGCCTGTGGGACCGGCTGGCCGCGACCCACCTGGTGCGGCAGGGCAGGGACCTGGAGCTGATGCACCGAGCCATGGGGTTCGCCACGCTGGCCCTGGTCACCCTGGCCCCGCTGCTGATCGTGGTGGCCGCCGCCGACCCGCTGGGCCGCGGCGGCTTCGCCTCGTGGCTGGCCGACGGCATGGGCCTGTCCGGCCGCTCGGCCCGGGTGCTCACCGACATCATCAGCCCGCCGACCGAGGTGGTCGGCACGACCAGCGTGTGGGGCGGCATCGCGCTCGGCGTCTTCGGCGTCTCCTTCGCCGCGAGCGTGCAGAACGGCTACGAACGGATCTGGGGGCTGCCCTCCGGCCCCTGGCACCGGGTCTGGCGGCAGATGACGTGGGTGGTGCTGCTGACGGCGTACCTCTACCAGGAGGTGCAGACGCGGACGACGCTGCACGGGTCGGCGCGGATCGCGCTGTCCACCGCGACCGGCATCCTGTTCTTCTGGTGGGGGCAGCACTTCCTGCTCGGCAGCCAGGTCCGCTGGCGCGCCCTCCTGCCGGGGGCGCTCGCCACGATGGTCGGGCTGATCGGGCTGCGCGGCTTCTCCTACCTCGTCTTCACCTCACTGATTCTGGACAACGCGATCAGCTACGGGACGGTCGGCATCGTGCTCGTGGTGGAGTCCTGGCTCATCGGGGTCGGCTTCGTCGTCTTCGGCGGCGCGATGGTGGGCCGCTGGTTCGGCGAGCACCACTGGCGCCCGCGCCATCACGGCCGCGAAGACGCAGGTGAGGACGGGGGTTGAGGCCACGGCGTCGCGCCGGGGGCGGCGGGCGACCGGGGCCGGGCGACCCGTACGCACATCCGCGCCGGGGCAGTACGATGATCGAAAAGTGCGGCGATGCCACGCCTCCAGGACGACGGAGTCTGCCCATGACGACGGACCATTCCCAGCCTCCTCACATCGACACCAGCCGGGCCCACCCCGCGCGCGTCTACGACTGGCTGCTGGGCGGCAAGGACAACTACCCCGTCGACGAGGCCGTCGGCGAGACCCTGCCGCCCGAGGCCCGGGACGCGGCACGGCAGAACCGCGCGTTCATGAACCGCGCGGTGGCCTACCTCGCCTCCCAGGGGATCGACCAGTTCCTGGACATCGGCACGGGCATCCCGACCGAGCCGAACCTCCACCAGATCGTGCAGCGCACCGTGCCGGCCGCACGGGTCGTCTACGCCGACAACGACCCCATCGTGCTGCGGCACGCCGAGGCCCTGCTGGTGAGCCGCCCCGAGGGCGCCACCGACTACATCCAGGCCGATGTGCGCGAGCCGGACGCGATAGTGCGGCACGCCCGGCAGGTGCTGGACTTCGACCGGCCGATCGCCCTGTCGCTGATCGCCCTGATGCACTTCATCACGGACGAGCAGGACGCCCACGGCATCGTCCGCGGTCTGGTCTCCGCCCTGCCCCGGGGCAGCTACCTGATCCTCTCGCACGCCTCGACCGACCTCTTCCCGGAGCTGTCCGACCAGGTCATCGCCCAGTACGCCAAGGGCGGCATCCGCCTCGGCTTCCGCGACCGCGCCGAGGTGACCCGCTTCTACGACGGTCTGGAACTGGTGCCGCCGGGCCTGGTCACGGCCACCGAGTGGCACGGCGAGGGACAGGAGCGGCCGGAGCCCGAGGACAGCGGGATCTACGCGGGCGTGGCCCGCGTCCCCTGACCGGACCGTGCCCCGGACACCCGGGAGGGGGCCGGCGCCGCGATCCGCGGTGCCGGCCCCCTCCCGTCGTCCCGTCCCGGGGCGCGCGCCCTCACTTCAGGGCGTCCGCGAAGAGCGGGACCACCTTCTCCAGGGCGTAGCCGACCGACAGCACGGAGTTCGTGGCGAACGCCTGGCTGATGTCCTGGTCGTCGAAGACGACCGAGTGGCCCTTCTGCACCGCGGGCAGCGAGGCGTAGAGCGGGTCCGAGGAGATCCTGGCCGCGTCGATGCCGATGGGCGACATGACGATCAGGTCGGCGTCCAGCATCTGGAGGTTCTCCCGCGAGACCTGGAGGGAGAAGTCCGCGCCGGCCTCGGCGTCGACCTTCGGGTTGTTGCGGAAGCCGAGCGCCTGGACGAAGTTGACCCGGTCCGTGCCCTTGACGTACGCGCCCCACCCGGCGGAGGTGCGGGAGCCGACCGTGATGGTCTTGTCCTTGAACTCGGGGTGCTCCCCGGCGGCGGCGGTGAACTTCCGCTGGGTCTCCGCGATGAGCTGCTCGCCCTTGCCGGCGCGGCCGAGCGCGGTCGAGATCATCGTGGTCTGCTGCTGCCAGGAGATCTTGTACTGGTCCCCGCCCTCGGGCACGCCGAGGGTCGGCGCGATCTTGCTGAGGGTGTCGTAGCGGGTCCGGTCGCCGCTGGAGTTCACGTCGAGGATCAGGTCGGGCCGGAGGCCGGCGATCTTCTCGTACTCGGGCTCCAGGGTGCCGATCCTCGCCGGGCTCTCGGTGTAGAGGCCCTTGGCCCAGGGGCCGACGCCGTCGCCGCCGAAGGCCAGCCAGTCGCTCTGGCCGACCGGCTGCACGCCGAGCGCGAGGGCGGTCTCGGCGTCGCCCCAGCCGAGGGCGACGACCCGCTTGGGCTGGGACGGGACCGTGACGGTGCCGAACTTGGTGTCCACCTTGGCCGGGAAGGCACCGGAGGACGCCGGGGCGTCGGAGGAGCCGGAGCCGTCGGAGGAGCCGGAGCCGCAGGCGGTGAGGGCACCGAACAGGGCGACGGCCAGGCCGGTCACCCACAGGCGCCGGAGGCGGCCGGTTCGTGCGGCGGGGAGCGGGGACATGGTGACTCTCTTCTCGTCGGGTCCGGTCGGGGCTCGTCGGGTCTGATCGGGGCTGGTCGGGGCTCGTCGGGTCTGATCGGGGCTGGTCGGGGCTGGTCCGGGTTCTCGTCGCCCCTCGTCAGGGGGTGACGGTGGGGACGTGGTGGCGGCCGAGGGGGACGATCATCGGCGTACCGGAGGCCGGGTCCGGGATCACCGTGGAGCGCAGCCCGAACACCTCGCCCACCAGGGACTCGGTCACCACCTCGCGGGGGGCGCCCTCGGCGACCACCCGGCCGTCCTTCATTGCGATGAGGTGGTCGGCGTAGCGGCAGGCCAGGTTGAGGTCGTGCAGGACGACGGCGAGGGTGACGCCGCGGTCCCGGTTGAGGTCGGTCAGCAGGTCCAGCACGTCGAGCTGGTGGCTGATGTCGAGGTAGGTGGTGGGCTCGTCGAGCAGGAGGATGTCGGTCTCCTGGGCGAGGGCCATGGCGATCCACACGCGCTGGCGCTGGCCGCCGGAGAGTTCGTCGACGGACCGGTCGGCGAGGTCGAGGACGTCGGTGGCGCGCATCGCCGCGGCGACGCCCTCGCTGTCGGCGGCGGTCCAGCGGCGGAACCAGCCCTGGTGCGGGTAGCGACCCCGGCCGACCAGGTCCGCCACGGTGATGGCGTCCGGCGCGAGGGGCGTCTGCGGCAGCATGCCGAGGCATTCGGCGACCTGCCGGGTCGGGGTGGCGTGGATGTCCCGGCCGTCCAGGAGCACGGTGCCGGCGCTCGGGGTCAGCAGCCGCGCCATGGCGCGCAGCAGCGTCGACTTGCCGCAGGCATTGGGTCCGACGACCACGGTGAAGCGGCCCGGCGGCAGGTCGACGTCCAGTTCCGAGACGATCTGCCGGTCTCCGTAGCCGAGCCCCAGGCCGCGGGCGCTCAGGGTGTGCGGGGAGGTCACCGTGGTCACCGAGGTCTCCTTGCGGGGGTCGTGAGGGGGCGTGTCGGCCGGGGCACGTCAGCCGCCCCGGCCCACGCGGTTGGCGCGCGCGAGCAGCCACAGCAGGTACGGCGCCCCGACCAGGCTGGTCACCACGCCCACCGGGAGCTGGGTGGCGGGCAGCGCGTGCTGGGCGGCGAAGTCGGCGGCGCCGACGAGCGCGGCACCCGTCAGCGCGGCGGGCAGCAGGGCGGCGCCCTGGCCGGGCAGCAGGCGGCGGGCGATCGGCGCGCTGACCAGGGCGACGAAGCCGACGGGGCCCGCGGCGGCCGTGGCCACGCCGACCAGGGCGGTGGCACAGGCCAGCAGGGCGAGGCGGCCCCGTTCGACGCGGACCCCGAGTCCGCCGGCCGCCTCGTCGCCGAGCTGGAGCGGGGCGAGGCAGCGGGAGGCGGCCAGGGTCAGCGGCACGAGGACGGCGGCGCAGCCGAGCAGCGGCCAGAGCTGGGGCCAGGAGCGGCCGTTGAGGCTGCCGGTCAGCCAGAGGAAGGCGTTGTGGGCCTCGGTGACCTCGGCGCGGGTCATCAGGTAGGAGCGCAGGCTGACGAGTCCGGCGCCGACGCCGATGCCGATGAGCACGAACCGGCCGCCGCTGACGCCGCCGCGCCAGGCCAGCAGGTAGATGAGGGTGCCCGCGAGGAGGGCGCCGGCCAGGGCCCCGCCGGACAGGGCGAGGCCGCTCAGTCCGAAGGCCATGGAGGACAGGACGGCGGCGGCGCTGGCACCCGCGCTGACGCCGATCACGTCGGGGCTGGCGAGGGGGTTGCGCAGCAGCGACTGGAACACGGCCCCGGACATCCCGAAGCAGGCGCCGACGACGAGGGCGAGCAGGGCGCGGGGCAGCCGCAGTTCGTGGACGACGAAGCGGCTCGCCGGGTCGCCGCCGCCGGTGAGCACGGCCCACACGTCGGCGAGCGGTACGTCGATGTCGCCGACGGCGAGGGAGAGGAGCAGCGCGCCGAGCGCGACCAGGGCCAGGACGGCGCTGACGACGCCGAAGCGGGCGCGGCGGGCGCGTTGGAGGCGTCCGACGCGGGCGGCGGCGGCGTCGGTGAGGGCCGGGGTCACAGCGCCGCCTTTCCCCGGCGGCGGACCAGGAGGATGAAGGGCACGCAGCCCACGGCGGCGGTGACGACGCCGACCTGGACCTCGCCGGGCCGGGCCACCACGCGGCCGAGGACGTCGGCGAGGAGCAGCAGGGCGGGGGCGGCGAGGGCGCTGTAGGGCAGCACCCAGCGGTGGTCGGGGCCGGTGATCATGCGGACGGCGTGCGGGACGGCGAGGCCGACGAAGCCGATGGGCCCGGCGACGGCGGTGGCCGCGCCGCAGAGCAGGACGACGCTCACGCCGCCGGTGGCGCGGGCGACGCCGACCCGCTGGCCGAGGGCGCGGGCGACGTCGTCGCCGAGGGCGAGGCCGTTGAGGCGGGGGCCGAGGCCGAGGGCGAGGAGCGAGCCGACGACGACGAAGGGCAGGGCCTGGAGGAGGATGCCGAGGTCGCGGCCGTCCAGGGCGCCGACCTGCCAGAAGCGGAACTGGTCGTAGGTGTGGCTGTCGGTCAGCAGCATGGCGTCGCAGACGGACAGGAGCAGGGCGCTGACGGCTGCTCCGGCGAGGGCCAGCTTGACCGGGGTGGCCCCCTCGCGGCCGAGGCCGGCGACACCGTAGACCAGGACGGCGGCGAGGCAGGCGCCGAGGAAGCCGAACCAGATGTACTGTCCGGGCTCGGTCAGGGAGAGCACGCTCATGGCGAAGACGACGCTCACGGCGGCGCCGGCGTTGATGCCGAGCAGGCCGGGGTCGGCGAGCGGGTTGCGGGTGACGCCCTGCATGACGGTGCCGGCCAGGCCGAGGGCGGCCCCGGCGAGGAGTCCGGCGAGGGTGCGCGGGACCCGTACCTCCTGGACGACGAGGTGGGCGCGCACGGAGCGGTCCGGGTCGACGACGCCCTGGACGACGTCGCGCAGCGGGACGTCCCCGGAGCCGACGGCGAGGCTCAGGGCGGTGGCCGCGAGCAGCAGCACGCCGAGCCCGAGGAGCCCCGCGGCCAGGGTGACGCGGGTGCGGCGCCGTCCGCCGCCCGCCCGGTCCCGGTCCCGGTCCCGGTCCCGGTCCCGGTCCCGGTCCTCGACGGTGCGGGCCGGGGCGGTGGGGTTCACCGGCGGACCGCGCGTCGGCGCGGGCGCGGGGGGCCGTATCGGGGGGCGGGGCGCATCTGCGGTCCTTCAGGAGGTGCCGTGAGGAGGTGAACGAGGAGGCCCGACGCGGCCGGAGGATGCCCTGCCGGCCACGCAGGTAAGGTGAACCTAACATCTGCTGATGTCCTGAACACAACCACCCGTCGGACGCGCACCACAGGGGAGCCGGCCTTGCCGCACACGATCGAGACGACCGACCCGCCGGACGCCGCCGACCGGGCGGGATGGGTGGAACTGGGCTCGCGCGAGGAGCTGCGCGAACTGCTGGGCGAACCGTGGCCGTTGGTGATCGAGAAGGTGCACGACCGGCTGACCGGGCAGGATCGGGACATCCTGGCGCGCTCGCCCTTCTGCCTGCTGGCCACGTCGGACGCGGGCGGCAACTGCGACGTCTCCCCGCGCGGGGACGGGCCGGGCTTCACCCACGTCCTCGACGCGGGCACCGTCGCGCTGCCGGACCGGCCGGGCAACCGGCGCGGCGACAGCTTCCACAACATCCTGGCCAATCCGCGCGCCGGCCTGCTCTACCTGATCCCGGGGAGCAAGGAGGTGCTGCGGGTCAACGGACGGGCCCGCGTCCTGACGAACGCGCCCTTCTTCGACGCGATGGCACGCGAGGGGCGGCGTCCTGACCTGGCACTGCTGCTGGAGATCGACGAGATCTATCTGCACTGCCCGGCATCGCTGAACCGCGCGGGCCTGTGGAAGCCCGAGTCCTGGCAGGCGAGTTGACCCCGCCCGGACCCGGAGCGGCGGGACCGCGCGCGGCCGGGGCACCCCCCGGCTGACCGAAACCATTAGGTTAGGCTAACCTTCCCACCGTGAATTCTGGTGAGAAGGCCGCAGCCGCCCCCCGTCTGCGGGGCCACGACTTGTCGGCCACGGGTGTGACCGTCGCCTACGACGGCACCGACGTGGTGCACGAGGCCGCGGTCAGGCTCCGCCCCGGCGAAGTGACCGCCCTCGTCGGCCCGAACGGCAGCGGGAAATCGACGCTGCTGCGGACCGTCGCCCGGCTCCAGCGGCCCCGCGCCGCCACGGTCACCCTCGACGAGGACACCGACGCGCTGGCCCTGACAGCCCGTGAGTTCTCGCGGCACGTGGCGCTGCTGACGCAGAGCCGCCCGACACCGGGCGGGCTGACGGTCCGCGACATCGTCGAGTTCGGCCGCTACCCCTACCGCGGACGGTGGGGCCGGCCCGATCCCGACGGTCCCGCGGCGGTCGACCGCGCCCTCGCCCTCACCGGGGTCGAGGCCCTCGCCGACCGCGGCGCCGACCACCTCTCCGGCGGTCAGCTCCAGCGGGTGTGGCTCGCGGGCTGCCTGGCGCAGGAGACCGGCGTCCTGCTCCTGGACGAGCCGACGACCTACCTCGACCTGCGGTACCAGATCGAACTCCTCGACCTCATCCGCGATCTGGCGGACGACCACCGGATCGCCGTCGGCGTGGTCCTGCACGACCTCGACCAGGCGGCGGCCGTGGCCGACCGGATCACGCTCCTGGAGGCGGGCCGCGTCGTCGCCGACGGCCGCCCCGAGGACGTCCTCACCCCCGAACGCCTCACCGCGGTCTACGGCATCCGGATCGACGTCGACACCGACCCCCTCACCGGCCGGCTGCGCACCCGCCCGATCGGCCGACACCACATACGCACCGAAAGGCTCGGCACCCCCTCATGAGACGCCTCCTCCTCACCGCCGCGACCGTGGCGGCCGCCGCGCTCACCCTCTCCGCCTGCGGCACCACCGAACCCGCCGCCGACGCGCGCCCGAAGCCCTCCGAGGGCATCACGCTCAAGGACGGCACCGGCAAGGAGGTCACGCTCGACAAGGCGGCCACCAAGGTGGTCGCCACCGAGTGGAACGTCGTCGAGTCCCTCGTCTCCCTCGGCGTCGACCCCGTCGGCGTCGCCGACGTGAAGGGATACAAGACCTGGGACACCTCCGTCCCGCTGAGGAACGAGCCGAAGGACATCGGCACCCGCGGCGAGCCGAGCATGGACACCATCGCCTCGCTCTCCCCCGACCTCATCGTCGCCACCACCGACCTGCCGCCCGCCGCCGTCAAGCAGATGCGCGAGGTCGCCCCGGTGCTGGAGGTGACCTCCGCCAAGGGCTCCGACCAGATCGGGCAGATGCTGGAGAACATCGACCTGATCGCCCGGGCCACCGGCACCACGGACCGGGCGAAGACGCTCCGCTCCGACTTCGAGGCCAAGCTGGAGGAGGGGCGCGGCGCCCTGGCGGACGCCGGGCTGGACGGCACGCGGATCGCCTTCGCCGACGGCTACGTGACCTCCAACCAGGTCTCCCTGCGCCCGTACACCTCCACCTCGCTCATCGGCGCCGTCAACGAGAGGCTCGGCCTGAAGAACGCCTGGAAGGTCGAGGGCGACGAGAGCTACGGCCTCGGCTCCACCGACGTCGAGGGCCTCACCGCGCTCCCGGCCGACGTGCGGTTCGCGTACATCGGCAGCGACGGCGACAAGAACAGCAACCCGTTCGCCGGGGCGCTCGCCGAGAACTCGGTGTGGACGTCCCTGCCGTTCGTGAAGAAGGGCGACGTGCACCGGCTGCCCGACGGCATCTGGATGTTCGGCGGCCCCGGCTCGATGCAGGCGTACGTCGACGCTATCGTCGCCGCGCTGACGAAGTAGCGAGGTCATGGCCGTCACCGCACCGTCCCCCGCCACCCGTGCCCCGGCGGCCGCACCCCGGTCGGGCGCGGCCGCGGTGACGGCCGGGCTCGTCCTCCTCGTCCTCGTCCTCGCGGTCGCCGACATCACCCAGGGCACCGCCGCCGTCGGCCCCGCCGAGGTCGCCAAGGCCCTCACCGGCCGGTCCGACCCGGCCGACGCCTCGGTCGTGATCGCCTCCCGGCTGCCCCGGATGACCGCCGGACTGCTGATCGGCGCCGTGCTCGGCGCGGCCGGCTCGGTCCTCCAGGCCGTCAGCCGCAACGTGCTGGCCTCCCCCGACACCCTCGCCGTCAACGCCGGCTCCTACCTGGCGCTCGGTCTGGTCGCCACCACCGGTGTCTCGCTGCCGCTGCTCGCCTCCTCCGGTGTCGCCTTCGCCGGCGGGCTGGCCGCGGCGGCCGTCGTGCTCGGCCTCTCCGGCCTCGGCACCGGCACCGTCCGCCTGGTCCTCGCCGGCACCGCGCTCGCCCTCGGCCTGCGTTCGACGACCGAGGCGTTGATCCTGCTCTTCCCCGAGCAGACCGACGGGCTCTACGCCTGGAACCAGGGCAGCATCGCCCAGAACGGCTTCGACGGCGTCCTGCGGATGCTGCCCGTCGCCCTGGCCGGCCTCGCCGGACTGCTGCTCGCCGCCCGCCGGGTGGACGCGCTCGCCCTCGGCGACGACGCCGCCCGCGGCCTGGGCGTGCCGGTGCGCGCCACCCGCGTCACGGTGGTCGTGCTGGCCGCGCTGCTCTCGGCCGCGGCGGTCACGCTGGCCGGTCCGATCGGCTTCGTGGGCCTGTGCGCCCCGGCCCTGGTGCGCCCCCTCGGCCGCCGCTTCCGCGGCTTCGCCCGCTCCCGTACGGCCATGCCGGCCGCCGCCCTGACGGGTGCGGCGCTGGTGCTCGGCTCGGACGTGCTGCTGCGGGCGCTGGTTACCGGCGACCGGGCCGTGGCGGTGCCCACGGGCGTCGTCACCAGTCTGGCCGGCGCGGTGTTCCTGGTCGTGATGGCGCTGCGGCTGCGGGAGACCGGGTCCTCCGGCGCCCCGGAGCGGCTGCGCGTCCCGAGCCGGACGGCGTTCGTCGTCACGGTGGCCGCGCTGGCCGCCGTGCTGGCCGGCCTCGTCGTCGCCGCCGTGCTGGTGGGCGACAGCAAACTTCTCCTCGGGGACGTGGTCAACTGGGCCCAGGGCCGGGCCGGGCGGACCGTGTCCTTCGTCCTGGACACCCGGGTGCCGCGGGTGCTCGCCGCCCTGTGCGCGGGCGCGGCCCTCGCGCTGGCCGGCACCCTCGTGCAGGCGGTCACCCGCAACCCCCTCGCCGAGCCGGGCGTGCTCGGCGTCTCGGGCGGGGCGGCGCTGGGCGCCGTGGTCCTCGTGACGAGCGTGCCGTCCGCCGGTTCGTGGGGGGTGGCCGGCGCGGCGTTCGCGGGGGCGGCGGTCACGGCGGTCGTGGTCTTCGGGCTCTCCGCGCGCGGCGGCTTCCGGCAGAACCGGCTGGTCCTGGTCGGCGTGGGCGTGGCCGCCGCGACCACGTCGCTGATCAGCCTGCTGATCGTGCTCACCGACCCGTTCAACGCCGTCAAGGCGCTGACCTGGCTCTCCGGCTCCACGTACGGGCGGACCCTGCCCGACGTGGTGCCGCTCGCGCTGGCCCTGGCGCTGGGCGCCGGTGTGGCGTTCGCCCGCCGCACCGAACTGGACCTGGTCTCGCTGGACGAGGACACGCCCCGGCTGCTGGGGCTCGACCTGGGGCCGGGCCGGCTCGGCTTCCTGGTGCTGAGTGTCGTGCTCAGCGCGACCGCGGTGGCGTGCGCGGGCGCGATCGGCTTCGTCGGCCTGGTGGCGCCGCACGCGGCCCGCGCCCTGGTGGGGCGGCGGCACGTGCGCGTCGTGCCGGTCGCGCTGCTGCTCGGCGCGGCGCTGGTCTGCACGGCCGATCTGCTCGGGCGCACGGTGATCGCCCCGGCCCAGCTCGGCGCGGGGCTGATGACGGCCGTCATCGGGACGCCGTACTTCCTCTGCCTCCTGGTGCGCGCCCGCCGCTGAGGGCCCGGCGCCCGCCCGCCGGCCTCGCCGCGCTCTCCCGCCTCACCAACCGGCCGGCCGGCGAGCCCGCCCCCTCCACCTGCCGCCCGCTGTCCCCGCGGCCCTGACCCGGACACCGCGCGCGGCGGCCCCCGGCGCACCATGCGCCCAGGCGGACGTGACGGAGCGACGCAAGGGCCACGGCGTGGACGACGCGCAGTCCGACGGCCGGTCCGGACCCCCGGGCCGGCCGGAGAGCGCGCAGGTCCCGCTCGACGGCTCGCAGCCGATCGTGGGTTCCCGGCGGGAGTGGCGGGAGCTGATCACACCTCCCGGGATCTGTACGCCTTCGCCGACTCCGGCTCCGACGCCCGCTGAGACGCCGGCCGCTTCGGGAGCCGGACGAGACCCCCGTCCCGGGGCGGGGCGGGCGAGCGGGGCATCCGGGCGCCCGCCCCTGCCCCGCGGTCGTAGGATGTACGGGTTGTGCGGGGCGCGTCGGGCCGGCCGGCGCATCGCCCTCCTTCGACGCGGAGTCGCCCATGACCACGGCCCGGGACCTGATGATCGTCGCCCTCGGCACACCGTCCACCCCTCCCGCCGGCCGCGGCGACCTGTCGCTCGCCCTCGCGGGAGCGGAACTGATCGACCTCAGGGGCGCCGAGGCCGTCACGCTGGACGGTGACCGCGTGGTCCCGGGCCCGGTCCCCCTCGTCGACGACCCTCTGCTGCGGGAGGCCGCCGCCGCCCTCGTCCGGCAGGCGCCGTACGAGTCGGTCGAGGACTTCCTGTGGCGGCGGGGCCGCGACCTGGCGTCCGCCTATCTCGCCGCCCTGGAGGCGGACGCGCTGATCACCCGGCCCCGCCGCCGGTTCCGCGACGCCCCGCCGGACGTGGCCGACTCGGCGGCCCGTCGGCGCGCGGCGGACCGCTGGACGTCCGGCGAGCCGGTGCTGACCGGCCTCGCGGCCGCCGCGGGCATCGGCGAACAGCCCGCCGGCGAACGGGTCGAGGAACTCGCGGACGACCAGGTCGTCACCGTGCTGGCCGCCGTCAACGACGCCGTGATGGAACTGGAGGCGGTACGGCAGCGCAGGGCGATCGAGGACGCGGCCTTCGACAACGTCTGGCGAGGACTCTGACCCCGCCCGGCGGGACCGGACGCGTCCCCGCCGGCACCGTCGGGCCGGCGTGCCGGTCGCCGGTCTCGGCGCGGGGCCGTCTCAGACGCCGAGCCAGGCGAGCGCTGCCACGGTCATGGCGCTGACACCGGTGTCCAGGGTGGGCTGGACGACCGGGGCGAAGGTGGGGCTGTGATTGACCGGGACGTCCTGGGCCACGGTCCCGTTCTCCACGGCCCGCGCGTACAGCTCGGGGTCGGTCCCCCCGATGCCCCAGTAGGTGAACGGCACCCCGAACGCCCGCGCGAGCACGGACATGTCCTCACTGGCGGTCTGCAGATCGATGGGGTGCGCGTCGTCACCGAAGTGAGCCGCGAACGCCTCGGCCACCCTCCGGGTCGCGGTCTCGTCGTTGACGGTGGGCGGGAACGAGGACGTCGTCTCGATCTGCGGGGCCTTCGTCGCCCCGGACGCCTCGCACTCGGCACGGACGATGCGCTCGATCGCGCGCAGCACCCGGGTGCGCGTGGCGTCGTCGTAGGTGCGGACGTTGAGCTGGATGACGGCGCTGTCGGGGATGACGTTGGGGCCGCTGCCGGCGTGAACGCTGCCCACGGTGAGAACGGCGGGCGTGGTGGCGGCGAGTTCCCGGGAGACGACCGTCTGCAGCCTCACGATGATCATGGCCGCCATCACCACGGGGTCGACGGCGGCCTCGGGCATGGAGCCGTGCGCCCCTCGCCCGTGCACCGTGACACGCAGACTGTCCGCGGCCGACAGGAACGGTCCCGGCCGGGTGCCGACGTATCCGGCCGGATAGGGCAGCACGTGCTGGGCGAGCACCACGTCGGGCCGGGGTGCCTTCCGGGTGAGCCCGTCGCCGACCATGGCGTCGGCGCCGTCACCGTTCTCCTCGGAGGGCTGGAAGAGCGCCACGAAGGTCCCCCGCCAGGCGTTCCTGGCCCGGGCCAGCAGCCGCGCGCAACCGAGCAGGGCGGTCACGTGCACGTCGTGGCCGCAGGCGTGCATGACCGGCTGCCCGGTGCCGTCCGGAGCGGTCACGGTGACAGCGGAGGCGTAGGGCAGACCGGTCCGCTCCCTCACCGGCAGCGCGTCCATGTCCGCGCGGGCCATGACGACGGGGCCCTCCCCGTTGGCCAGGACGCCGATCACCCCGGTGCCGCCGATGCCCTCGGTCACCTCGAAACGGGACTCCCGCAGGGCATCGGCCGCCTTCTTCGCCGTCCGCTCCTCCCGCATCCCGAGTTCGGGGTACCGGTGCAGGTCCTTGTAGAGGGCCTCGAGGTCGGAGCGGATGCCGTGGAGGCCGTCGAGCACGAGGTGGGCGGAACCGGGCATGGAAGGGCCTTCCTCACGTGGGTGGGGCAACGCTTCACACGAGGGGGGCGCGCTGCCGCCCGTCGCGGGCCCGCCACCGTCACGCGCGTGCCGCCACACCCGAGCGGCAACGGTCCGGGGGCTGCCGCGCGGCGCCCCCGATCACGCCGCCGCGATGCCCACGGGCGCTCCAGACTACCGACAGCCGGTCGGACGCACCCGGTGTGACGGGCCGGCGGGGGAGCCGGGCCGGCAGCCCGGACGTGGTGTCCGCCGGCCGGACCGGGGCCACGCGGGGTGAGAACCGCAGGGGAGTCGTCCGGTGCCTATACGCCGGTGCCACGCGACTGCTCGCGTCGCCCGGTCCCGGGCGGCTGGGGCGCGTCGAGACCGAAATGCAGGCCGCTCACGCGGATCAGGAAGCACGCCGCCGCGGCGCCCAGCGCGGCGGGCAGACCGTACACGCCGGTCCGGATGGTGAGGACGGTGATCCCGGCGCCCACCAGGGCGGGGATGGCGTACAGACCGCTGCGCAGCACCGTGGGGACCTGCCGGACGAGCACGTCGCGGATCGTGCCTCCGCCCACCGCCGTGACCACCCCGAGCACCACCGCGGGCGCGGCGCCGAGCCCGGACCCCAGCGCCTTGCCCGCGCCGATCACCGCGAAGGTGCTCAGCCCGATCGCGTCGAAGACCTCGATCGTCCCCTCGATCCGGCGCAGGTGACGGCTGAGAGCGAAGGCGATCACCCCGCCGACGGCGGCGAGCGTGTAGTAGCGCCAGTCCAGGAGGGTGGTGGGTGGCAGCGAGCCGAGGAGCACATCGCGGACGAAGCCTCCGCCCAGCGCGGTGATCAGGCCGAGGACGATCACGCCCACCACGTCCAGCCGCGCGGCTCGCACCGCGGTCAGCGCTCCGTTGAGCCCGAAGGCGAACGTGCCGGTCAGGTCCAGGACGCGCAGGGGCGTGGGTTCGGAACTCATGCCGCATTCCCTACCCGCGCGGCGCGGACCCGGCGCGACGCGCCGCGCCGCGTCCGCCGGAAGGGGCCCGTCCGGCGGTCCGCTTCCGCGAGCACCGGGTGGCCACGGAGGGGGAGGGCTAGGGTTTTTCGTGGGGATCAGGCCGGATCAGGGAGGGGGTCCGGTGCCGTGCATCGCAAGGCGGAGGAGGGCGGCAGGACGGAGCCCTGACAACCGACGACAACGCGGCGAGGCGCGGTGCAGGGCCCCGCGAGCCCGGCGTGATCCACGAAAGACCCTAGGCGGGCCCGCGCTCGCGGTCCGAGGCCGGCCACACGTAGGGCAGGTCGTCGGGGGTGCCGGGGAACAGGGGCGCGTAGGCGGCGGGGTCCTTGCGGACGAGGGCCGAGCGGTGGCTGCGGTGGAAGTCCTCGTCGCCGAGCCAGGGCGGCAGTTCGCCCGCGCGGGCGAGCGCGGACTGGTCGCGGGGCACGGTACCGGGCCGGCCGGCGGTGAGCCCGGCGACGAGCGAGGCGGCGACGCCGTCCTGGTGGCCCCGTTCCCGCCAGACCCGGCAGACCTCCAGCCCGTAGCGGACCAGGGCCTCCTCGTACCCGGTCCACATCCGGACCGCCGGGTGCCGGCGCCAGCCGTAGCCGGGCACCGTCAGTCCGCGCAGCACCTGGAGTGCCTCGACCCGCTGTTTGCCGAGACGGCGGCGGTCCAGGGCGAGCGCGGAGTCCCGGAAGCCGGGGTGCGGCAGGAAGGTCTGCACGGGGCTCCGTTCGGGTCAGCCGGGGAAGCGGCCCCGGGCACGCAGGTGGTGGCGCCGTTCGGCGTAGGCGAGGTCGTCGCGCCACAGGCGGCCGGCCGCCGTCCGCACCAGGGGGCGCAGGCCGGGCGCGAGCCGGCGCAGCAGCGCGAACCCGGGCCGCCCGGAGGTGGCGAGGACGGCCTCGACGACCGCGGTGCGCGGGCGGCCGTGGCGGTCGGCGCCGAGCGGGGTGGCGTGGCTCTCCACCACCGACCCGGTGCCCTCCCCGTCGGTGATGCGCATGACGACGGTACGGGGCTCGGGCGCGGTGAACTCGGCGCGCACCGGGACGACGAGGCGCCGGGTGAGCCGGAAGGAGACGTCGACGACGAACCGGTCGTCGCCGGTGCCGTCGGGGGCTTCGACGACGGTGAGGTCGACGAAGGAGTGCGGGTGGTACCAGGCGCCGTGCCACGGGTCGAGCCGGTTGGCGACCACGTCCTCGGGGTCGCAGGTGCCGGCGCCGCGCCAAACCGAGGTCAGGGTGCCGTCGGCCGGGGGCCGCTGGGGGACCACCGGGGCGGGGGTGGGCTCCTCGCCGCCGACGGCGTCGAGCCGTACCCAGGTCAGCACACCGTCGTCGTGGACCGGGAGGGGGTCCCAGCCGGCGACGGGGCCGCCGTCCAGGGCGAGTCCGTGCCAGTGGCAGACGAGGGTGCCGCACCGCACGGGGGCCTCGGCGAGGGGGGCGCCGAGGTGCGGGCAGGCCCCGGGTCCCCCGACCGGCCGCCCGTCCACGTCCCGCCAGACGACGATCTCGGTGCCGGCGACCGTCCCGGCCAGCGGGCGTGCCTCGCGCGGGCCGGGGCTGGCGCCGAGGACGTACCAGTTGCCGGACGGGCGGGCCACGGCCCTGGCGAGGGCACCGGCGATGAGCGCGGGCCGGGCCTCGCGCCAGGTCGGCCGCTGTCGCCGCCAGGGGACGGGGCGGCGGCGCAGCCGCAGCGGCAGCCGGGCGGGGCGGGGCGCCGTCATCGGGCCTCCTCGGCGGCGCCGGCGGCCTCCGCCGGTACGGCGGCCCCGGCGGGCGCGGGCGCCGGGGCCGATGCGGGAGCGGTGCGCGCGGCGAGCCGGGCGGCCAGCACCCGGGCCAGCCCCTCCCCCGCGACGGCCGCGCGGCGCCGCCGGGACACCCGGGCCCGGCGGTGCAGGACCGCGTAGCCGCCGTCGGCGATGGCGTCGAGGATGCCCCGGTAGAGGACGAACGCCGTGGTGATGCAGGGCCGGGCGACGGGGTCCAGCATCGCCAGGCCGGGGGCGGCCTCCCGGTAGACGGAGCGGGTCAGGTCCTCGGCGGCGCGCAGCGCGGCGGTCACCCGCCGGTCGGGGCGTCCGGTGCGGCGGCTCCGGACGAGCCGGTCCCGGTCGACGCCGTGCGCCGCCAGCAGGTCCGCCGGGAGGTAGACGCGGCCCCGGTCCAGGTCCTCGCCGACGTCGCGCAGGAAGTTGGTGAGCTGGAAGGCGACGCCGAGCGCGGCGGCGTGCGGGGCGGCCGTCTCCCGGGGCGTGACGGTGCCGAGGACCGGCAGCATCTGCAGGCCGATGACGGCGGCCGAGCCGTGCATGTAGCGGCGCAGGTCCGCGTAGGTGGCGTACTCGGTGACGGTGAGGTCGCAGCGCATGGAGGCCATGAAGTCGGTGAAATGGGCCGCGTCGATGGCGTACCGCCCGGCGGTGTGGGCGACGGCGCTCACCACCGGGTCGCCGGCGCCGCCCTGCCCGGCGAGGGCCCGGCGCAGCCGCGCGTCGAGCCGGTCGAGGGCGGCGGCGCGGTCGGCGGGCGTGGCCGGCGTCCCAGTGTCGTCGACGATCTCGTCGGCCCACCGGGCGAATCCGTACAGGGCGTGCACGGCCGGCCGGCGGTCGGCGGGCAGCAGGCGGGTGGCGAGGAAGTAGGTGCGCCCGTGGCGGGCGTTGAGCCGGCGGCAGCGGGTGTAGGCGGCGCGCAGCGCGGGATCGGTGATGCCGGCGGCGTCCAGTTCGCGGCGGGTCATCGGAGCGCGCCGACGACGACGGCGGGGCGGCGGGCCGGCGGACCGGTGACGCGGGCGGCGGCCAGCTTCCCGGAGACGAGCACGGGCGGCACGCCCACGCCGGGGGTGGTGCCGCAACCCGCCAGGACCGCGTTGACGGTGCCGCGCACCAGGTTGCGGGGGCGGAACGGGCCGGTCTGCGCGAAGGTGTGGGCGACCGAGAAGGGCGTGCCGGCGGCGTGTCCCTGCGCGGTCCAGTCGGCGGGGGTCACCAGGCACTCCTCCTCGATGGCGGCGGCGAGGCCGTCCAGTCCCCGGTGTTCCAGGGTGGCCAGCAGCCGGTCGCGGTAGTGGGGTGCCAGGTCCTCCCAGGCGCGGGCGCCGGGGCCGGTGTCGGTGTTGGGGCAGGGGGCGAGGACGTAGTGCAGGTGGCGGCCGGGCGGGGCGAGCGCCGGGTCGGTGGCGGTGGGCCGGGTGATCAGCAGGGAGGGGTCGGTCATCAGGGTGCCGGTCCTGGTCAGTTCGTCGAAGGTGCGCCGCCAGGCGGCGCCGAAGGACAGCGTGTGGTGGGCGAGCCGGGGCCAGGTGCGGGTGGTGCCGGCGTGCAGCACGACGGCGGACGGGGCGTGCCGCAGTCGCAGCGGGCGGCGCGGGCGGCGGCCGAGCAGCCGGTGGACGACGGGCAGGTCGGGGGTGAGGACGACGGCGTCGCAGGGGACGCGTTCGTCGGCGGTGACGACGGCGGTGATCCGGTCGCCGGAGCGTTCCAGGCGCAGGACGTCCCGGCCGAGGCGCAGGTCGGCGCCGGCCCGGACGGCGGCCCCCGCCATGGCGCGCGGCAGGGCGTGCACGCCGCCGCGGGGGAAGTGGACCCCGGCGACGGTGTCCATGTAGGCGATGACGGCGTAGGCGGCGAGGGCCCGTGCCGGGGTGACGCCCGCGTACAGGGACTGGAAGGTGAAGACCCGCCGGAGCCGTTCGTCCGTCAGGAACCGTCCGATACGGGGCTCCAGCCGGCCGAAGCCGCCCAGCGCGGCGAGCCGGGCCAGGTCGGGGGTGAGCAGGCCGAGCGGCGAGTCGAAGTTGGCGTCGATGAAGCGGCGCATCTGCACGGTGTGCAGGCGGCCGAGCCAGTCGCGCAGCCGCCGGTAGCCGGCCGCCTCCCGGGGCCCGGCGAACCGGGCCACCTCCGCCTCCATCGCGTCCCCGTCGGTGTGCACGTCCAGGGTGGAGCCGTCGGCGAAGGCCGCCCGGTAGGCGGGGTGCAGGGGCAGCAACTCGACGTGGTCGGCGAGGCGTTCACCGACGGCGCCGAACGCCTCGTCGGCCAGGTGCGGCATGGTCAGCACGGTCGGTCCGGTGTCCAGCAGGTAGCCGCCGAGGTCGCGGCGACCGGCCCTGCCGCCGGGCAGCGGGTCGCGTTCGAGGACGGTCACGCGGCGTCCGGCGCCGAGCAGGTGCAGGGCGGCCGACAGCCCCGCGAGTCCGGCGCCGACGACCACGACGTGATCGGTGCGTCCGGGCACCGTCCGCGGGCTCATCGGCGCTCCCCGGGGGAGGGCCGTGCGCCCGGGGCGCCGACGCGGGCGGGGGTACGGGCGGCGACGCCGCTGCCGGCTCCGGCTCCGAGTCCGGCTCCCGCTCCGAGTCCGGCTCCGGCTCCCGCTCCACGGGGGAGCCGTACGCCGCGGGCGCCGTCGAAGTCACCGGCCCGGACACCGCCCCCACCGCTGCGGGCCCGCGGCCGGGCGGCCCTGACGCCGCCCCCGGCGCCCCGCCACGCGCCCCGGCTTCTCTCCCTGGCGCACGCCGCCCCGTCCTCGGCCCGCGCGGACGCCCGCCCGCCCCGGGCGCGCGCCCGCTCCCCCCGGCCACTGGTACTCCGGCGCATGCCGTCCTCCCGTCGTCGGTCGCGGCCCCGGGCCGCGTGCGGGGCCATGTTTCCCCCCGGCGGACCGTCACGGCGCGGTCCCGGGCCGTGCCCCTCCGCGCGTCACCCGTGCGGCGGTCGCCCGGCCCGGGACCCCCGCGCGCCGTCCCCCCACCGGCCGGGGCGGGAGGGGATACTCCGCCGCAACCGCGCCGTCCGCCGCCCTCGCGCGGCGTGGCGGCCGGGCCGGCGCACGGGCGGAAGGAGACGGACGTGGTCGACGCGGACATCGTCGTCGTGGGCGCCGGGGCGGCCGGCCTCTCCCTGGTCCACCGGCTCCCGGCCGAGGCGGCCTCCGTGGTGCTGATCGGCCCGTCCGGTGGACCGCTGCGCGCGCCCGACCGCACCTGGTGTTTCTGGGAAGCCGGGTCCGGCCGGTTCGACCCGGCGGTGACCGCGTCCTGGGAGTGGCTGCGGGTGCGGGGCCGGGACGGGCGCGAGGTGCGGCGGCACATCGCCCCCGCCCGCTACAAGATGATCCGCTCCGCCGACTTCGAGGCCCTGGTCGGCCACGACCTTGCCGGGCGCCCCGGGGTGCGGCGCCTGGAGGCCGCGGTGGACGGTGTTAAGGCGCTGCCGGACGGGACCGCGCGCGTGTCGGCCGTGGACACCGGCGGCGGCCGGCTCGCGCTGCGGGCGCGCTGGGTCTTCGACTCCCGCCCGGCCGCTCCGCCCGCCGCCCGGACCCGCCTCCTCCAGCACTTCCGCGGCTGGTTCGTCCGCACCCGCCGGCCGGTCTTCGACCCGGCGGTGGTCGAGCTGATGGACTTCCGCACCCGCCAGCCCGAGCGCGGGCTGTCCTTCGGCTACGTGCTGCCCACCGGCCGCCACACCGCGCTGGTCGAGTACACCGAGTTCGGCCCGGAACCGCTGACCGAGGCGGCCTACGACGCGGCGCTGGCGCGGTACACCGACCGGGTGCTCGGCATCGGCCCCGCCCAGGTGCTCGGCACCGAACAGGGGGTGATCCCGATGACCGACGCCGGCTTCGGCCGCCCCGGCGGGGCGCCGGGCCCGGTGTTCCGGATCGGCGCGGCGGGCGGGGCGACCCGGGGCTCCACCGGGTACACGTTCGCGGCCGTGCAGCGGCAGTCGGAGGCCATCGCCCGCGCCTGCCGCTCCGGGCGCCCCCCGGTGCCGCCCCCCGCGCACCCGGCGCGCGCCCGGCTGATGGACGCGGTGCTGCTGCGCGCCCTGGACACCGGCCGGGTGGACGGCCCGGACCTCTTCTTCCGCCTGTTCGACCGGGTGCCGGCCGGGCGGCTGCTGCGTTTCCTGGACGGGCGGACCCGGCTGTACGAGGACCTCGCGGTCGGCGTGCGCACCCCGGTCTGGCCGATGCTGCGGACCGCGGCCGAGTTGCCCTGGCTGCCGCGCCGCGCCGCCACCGTGCCCTGAGCGAATCCCCTTCCCGGCCCCACCGCACGCGAGGAGCCCCACCCCGATGCCCCTGCTCCGCGACGCCGCCCTGGCGGCCGCCTTCGACCACGGCGCCGACCGCTACGACCGCCTGGTCGCGCTGAACCCCGGCTACCACGCCCAGTTGCGCCGCTCCGCCCGCCGGCTGGCCGCGGCGGACGGCGGCGGTGCGCGCCGGCTGCTCGACCTGGGCTGTGGCACGGGCGCCTCCACGGCGGCGCTGGCCGCGGCCTTCCCCGGCGCCGAGGTCGTCGGCGTCGACGCCTCGGCGGGCATGCTGCGCCGGGCGGGCGCCAAGCGCTGGCCGTCGCGGGTGCGGTTCGTGCACGCGCCGGCGGAGGGGCTGGACCGCGCGGAGGCGGGCGGCCCGTTCGACGCCGTCTTCGCCGCCTACCTGTTCCGCAACCTCGCCGACCCGGACGCGGTGCTCGCCTCGGTGCGCGGGGTGCTGGTGCCGGGCGGGCGGCTGGCGGTGCACGACTACGCGCTCAGCGGGCGGCGTACGGACCGGCTGGTGTGGTCGGCGGTGTGCCGGGGCGTCATCGTGCCGCTGGGCACGGCCACCGGCGACCGCGGGCTGTACGGGCACCTGCGGTGCAGCGTCGCGGAGTTCGACACCGCGCCGGTGTTCGGGGCGCGGCTGCGGCGGGCCGGTTTCAGGCAGGTGCGGGTGCTTCCGCTGCCGGGCTGGCAGACGGGCATCGCGCACACCTTCCTCGCCCGCCGCGCCGCGGACGGTGACCGGTGAGGCGGCGCGGGGCGGTCCCCGTACCGGGCCGGGACCGGCGGGCGCGGCTGCTGGTCCCCGCTCCGGGGCGGGAGCGGATCTCGGGCCGGGCGCCGTCGGTGGCGGTGGTCGGCGGCGGCATCGCGGGGCTCGCCGCGGCCACCGGGCTCGCCGAACGCGGGGTGCGGGTGGTGCTGTACGAGCGGGAGGCGGTGCTCGGCGGCCGGGTCTCCGGGCGTCCCGTCACGCTGCCCGACGGGACGCCCGCGACGATGAGCCGGGGCTTCCACGCCTTCTTCCGGCAGTACTACAACCTGCGCGGCCTGTTGCGGCGGGCCGATCCGGCGCTCGCGATGCTGACCGGGCTGCCCGACTACCCGCTGCGGCACGCGAGCGGTGTCGCCGACAGTTTCCGCCGGGTGCCGCGCACCCCGCCGTGGAACGCGCTCGCCTTCGCCGCGCTCAGCCCCAGCTTCACCGCGCGCGGCCTGGCGGGCCTGCGGCCGGCCGCCGCCCTGCCGCTCCTCGACGCGGGCACCCGGCGCGTGTACGCGCGGCTCGACCACGTCAGCGCCCACGACTTCCTGGACTCGGTGGGGTTTCCCGAGGCGGCGCGGCACCTCGCCTTCGAGGTGTTCTCACGGAGCTTCTTCGCCGACCCGAAGCACCTGTCGGCCGCCGAGATGGCGCTGATGTTCCACGTCTACTTCCTCGGTTCCAGCGAGGGGCTGCTCTTCGACGTGCCGCGCGAGCCGTTCCCGCAGGCACTGTGGGACCCGCTCGCCGCCCATCTCGCGCGGCACGGTGTCGAGGTGCGCACCGACTCCCCCGTGCACACGGTACGGCCCGGCGGCCCGGGGACCCGGGTCGTGGTGGACGACTCGGGCGCCCGGCCCTACGACGCGGTGGTGCTCGCCCTGGACACCGAGGGGCTGCGGACGGTGGTGGGGCGTTCGCCGGACCTCGTCGGCCCCGGGTGGCGGGAGCGGGTGGGCCGGCTGCGGAACGCCCCGCCGTTCCTGGTCTCCCGGCTCTGGCTCGACCGGCCCGTCGCCCCCTCCCGGCCCGGTTTCCTCGGCACCAGCGGCTACGGCACCCTCGACAACGTCAGCGTGCTCTCCCGTTGGGAGGGCGAGGCGGCGCGCTGGGCGGCCCGCACGGGCGGCTCCGTCGTCGAACTGCACGCCTACGCCCTGCCGTCCGAGTGTGTGCGCGACGTCGAGCAGAAGCGGCTGGCCGGCTCCCTGCACCGGGTGTACCCCGAGACGCGGGGGGCGCGGACCGTCGCCGAGTTCCACGAATGGCGCGCGGACTGCCCGCTGTTCGACATCGGGGGGCACGCCGGCCGGCCGGCGGTGCGCACACCGGACCCGGCCGTGGTGGTCGCCGGGGACCTGGTCCGCACGGATCTGCCGGTGGCCCTGATGGAACGCGCGGCCACCTCCGGGTTCCTCGCGGCCAACGCCCTGCTGGAGCGGTGGGGGGTGCGCGGCGAGCCGCTGTGGACCGTGCCCGACCGGGGCCGGTGGGCGGTCCTGCGCGCCCTGGCCCGCCGGTACGGGGCCGACCGGGCCTGAACCGGGGGCCCACGCGGCGTTCAACGGCCTTTCCCCAAGCCCTCGTCCGGGAAGTGGCGGGGAATACCCAGCATTGGCATGGACCTGCCGTCCAGACCTGGCTAAGCTGCGGGCAACCTCGATGAGAGCGCTCTCAGAACGCGGTTGTTCCACCCCCACCTTGCTGGAACGACGAAGGGCAACTCCCTTGAGACGCAGCAGATTCAGGTACGCCGGACTGGCCACGCTCCTCGTGCTCGGCGGCTGGACCGCGGCGGGCGCCGCCCCGGCCGCGGCGACCGGCTCCCCCACCGCGTCCGCCGAGGCCCCCGCCTCCGCCGGGATGATGGAGGCCATGCAGCGGGACTTCGGGCTCACCCGGGCCCAGGCCGAGGACCGGCTCGCCGCCGAACGCGCGGCCACCGACGTGGAGTCCGCCGCCCGCGAGGCCGCCGGCGAGGCCTTCGGCGGCTCCTGGTTCGACGCCGGCCGGGGCCGCCTGACCGTCGCCGTGACGTCCGACGCCGGCCGGTCCACCGTGGCGGCGGTCCGTTCGACCGGCGCCGAGGTGCGCACCGTCGAGCACAGCGCCCGCGCCCTGGACGCCGCCAAGGCCGGCATCGACCGGCTGGCGGCACCGGCCGGCGTCGGCGGCTGGCACGTCGACCCGGCCGCCAACACCGTCGTCGTCGACGTGGTGGAGTCCGAGCGCTCCGACAACGATGTCCGCGCCTTCCTCGACCGGGCCCGCGAGAACGGCCCCGTCGACGTGCGCACCGTGCCGGACGCGCCGCGGACCTACGCGGCGGGCACGGTCGGCGGCGACCCGTACTACACCGGCAACGTCCGCTGCTCCATCGGCTTCTCGGTCCACGGCGGCTTCGTCACCGCCGGGCACTGCGGCCGGGCCGGGGCCGGGGTGAGCGGCTGGGACGGCTCGTACATCGGCACGTTCCAGGGCTCGTCCTTCCCCGACAACGACTACGCCTGGGTCAGCGTGGGCAGCGGCTGGTGGACCGTGCCGGTCGTGCTCGGCTGGGGCCAGGTCTCCGACCAGCTCGTGCGCGGCTCCTCCGAGGCCCCCGTGGGCGCCTCGATATGCCGGTCCGGCTCGACCACCCACTGGCACTGCGGCACGGTGCTCGCCAAGAACGAGACGGTCAACTACAGCGAGGGCGCCGTCCACCAGATGACGAAGACGAGCGTCTGCGCGGAGGGCGGCGACTCGGGCGGCTCGTTCATCAGCGGCGACCAGGCGCAGGGCGTCACCTCGGGCGGCTGGGGCAACTGCTCCGGCGGCGGGGAGACGTGGTTCCAGCCGGTCAACGAGATCCTCAACCGCTACGGGCTGACGCTGCACACGGCCTGACGCCTCACGCGGTACGGAGGGGCCCCGCCGGTCGCACCCGGCGGGGCCCCTCCCGTGGCGGGCGCCGCCGGGCCGGACGTCGCCGGGCTCCGCCGGTTCCGGGACGCGCACCGTGGCGAGCCGGCGGTAGGCGGCGCGGGCGTGGACGAGGCGGGCCAGGGCGGTGCCGGCCAGGGCCGCGCCGAGCAGACAGGCCGGCCGGCCGGGCGCCGTCGCGCCCGGTCACCCGGGTCACGCTGCCGGCGGGCGGCACGGCGAAGCCGTTGAGGGAGAGCCGGAAGGGGGGCGGCCCGTGGCCGGGAGCGCGTTCCGGCTGCCGTCCGGCCATCCTCCGCACGCCGGTGACGGGCCCTCTCCCGCCGCCGGCCAAGGGCGGGGCGGGTGCCCGTCCCGGCACGGCGTGCGCCCCGCCGCGCGGGGCGGCGGGGCGCACGTGGCGCGGACGGCCCGTCAGGCCGGCGCGGTCGCCATGAGCCTCTCGAACGACGCCATGCAGTCCGGGCAGTGGCGTGCCCGTTCCCCGTCGGTCGCCTCGATCCGTTCGCGGAGCATCTGTCCGCACAAGGTGGCCGGGGCCTGTTTGGCCATCACGTGCCACACCAGTGCTCCGCCCTTCTTCTCCGGGCCCACGCACATCTCGTACATGACCGGCCTCCCAGTCTGGACGCCGCTGACACTCACCAGGAGACCCCACAACGGCCGCGGCCAGTACCGCTCGGGAGCCATTCGGGTGACGGCCGCCTCCCCGGCGCGGGGCTCCGGCGCACCCGTACGGGCCGAAACGATCAGCCAATCGGCTGGTCTCCGCCGGTTCCACGCGTCGCAACGCCGCGCGGCCCCCGGCCGGGGGCGGCCCGGACCGGGGCGGTGGACGAGCCGCGGCGAGTCCTGCCGGTGCACTACGGCGGCTACACGGTCTTCCGTTCGCCGCTCGACGTCTTCCTCGCCGAGGCGGGCGCGGGGGCTCGCCGACCGGGTCGTGCACTGCCCGCACGGCCGGCGGGCCGTCTTCCCGCCGGGCGGCGGCCCGCCCGTGGTGACCTGATCCGCCGGTGCCCCCGCCCGCCGCCCCGGGGGGCGGCGGGCGGGACGTGTGGGCCCGCGGGTCAGTACAGCTTGCGCAGGGCCGTGGCGGTCGTCTTCCTGAAGTCGGCGACGCGGGCGTCCTCGAAGGTGCCCATCTGGCCCCACTGGACGACGGTGACCGTCCTGCCGTCCCGGCCCACGGCGACCAGCCCGATGTCGGTGGCGCCCCACGAGGTGGCCGTGTGGACGCCGTAGACGTGGGCGCCCTCCTCGACGTTCACCCGGCCGTAGTACCGCTGGGCGGCGGTGATCTCCGGGTACCGCCGCATCAGGCTCTCGGCACAGTCCGCCAGGTCCGCGCGGAGCAGCTCGGCGAACCGCTCGGCCCGCCGGGCGTCGCGCTCGACGACGGTGACCTGCACGGCGCCGGTGTCCAGCTCGGTCCAGTACCGCCGGTGGACGGCGGTGGACGGCAGGGACTCGCCGACGCACAGCGGCGGCACCTCCGGCCGGCCCTCGGTGACGGGCCCGGCGTACCAGTCGGAGGCGGGGTGCGGCGGCAGGTCGGCCGGTTCCAGGAAGGCCGGCTGCCCGGAGCGCTGGGTCAGGGCGGCCGCCGGTACGGCCGCCGAGGCGAGGGCGGCGCCGGCCGCCACCACGGCGACGGCGGTACGGACGGCTCGGGCACGGACGTTCATGGTTCCCCCAGGTCGGTGCGTCGGTGTCGTCGGGCTCTGCCCTGTACGACCCGGCGCGGCGACGGGGGGTTGCCCCGCGGTGCGTCACGGATGGGCCACGGACGTCACCGCGCGCCACGCGGCTGCGGCCTCCCGGCGCCGGCCGGACCCGCGTGGCGCCGCCCGTGCGCCCGGTCAGCCGGCGGCGTGGCCGGTGCGCAGCCGCACCTGCTCCTCCAGCCGCCGCAGGCTGTCGTCGAGGGCGGCGGCGACCGCGCGGCTGCCCGGGTCGTGGCCCTCGTCGAAGAAGGACAGGTGCACGGTCACCTCGCTGGCCCCGCTGTCCAGTCCGGCGACCTGGAGCCAGCCCGCGTAGCCGCCCTGGTCGCGGGTGCCCCATTCGAGCCGCATCTGCTCGGGCCGGGAGCGCAGCAGCGCGGCGGTGTCCCGGCCGGCGTCGTCGTCGTGCACGGTGACGGCGGGCGGCTCCCCGGCGCGCACGTGCAGTCCGCCCGGCAGCCAGGTGCCGAGTTGGCCGACGTTGGCGGCCTGGTCGTAGACCTGCTCGGGCTGGGACGGCATGGTGCGGGAACGCTCGTACTCGGTCATCTGGCACCACTCCTCGGTGCTGGGGGTACCAGGCCCGCGTGCCCGGTCTGCCGGGTCCGAAGCACGGCCCGCGGGACCGGACCGGACCGGCGCGGGCGGCGGCGCGCGGGCGGCCCCGCCCTCCGGCGGGGCTCAGCGGCCGGCGGGCTCCTCCTCCGTGCCGCGGCCGAGGCAGGTGCTGCCGGCGGCGGCGAGGCCGGGCACGTCGATCTCGTGGAATCCCATGCGGTCGTAGAAGGCCCGGGCCCCGGTGTTGGCCGTCGCCATCACGAGGTGCACGGCCGGCACGCCGCGCTCGCGCAGCGCCCGCCGGAAGGCGCGCATGAGCCGCCCCCCGTGGCCCCGGCCCTGCCACTCGGGCAGCAGGTCGATGTGGAGGTGGGCCGGGTACGCCGCCGCCTCGGGGAAGACCATGCGCTCCGGGTCGTGCAGCAGGGTCGCCATGACCTCGTCCGGGGTGCCGGGCGGGCCCTCCGGCGCCGGGTACCGGTCGGCGACCCGGGGCAGCCACGCCGTGCGGAAGTCCGCGGCGAACCGGGCGGTGTCCGCCGTGCCGAGGATGTAGCCGACCGCCTTCCCGGTGCCGTCGTCGAGGACGAAGGCGAGGCCGGGGTCGAGGTGGACGTAGGGCGCGGCGAAGATCGCGGGCAGGATGGCGGGGTCGGCGTACACGGCCCGGCTGTCCCGGCCGTTGTGCCCGGTGCGGACGCAGATGTCGTCGAGGGCGGCGGCGTCGGCCGGACGGTAGGGGCGTATGGCGGCGGTTTCGGTCACCGGGGCATCCTGCCCATCCCGGGGGCGCTCGCTCAAGTACCCGGGTGCGCCGTATGCGTGGCACGGCCTCCCCGCGGCGCCGGCCCCGGCGCGGCCCCGCTCCCCCTCGCGACCTGCGCGGACCCGGTACGGCGGGGTCCGGGGCCCCGGGCGAGGGGCGCGGACGTCGAATGGCGCCGGGCGGGCGGGGCACCTGATGATCCGTACAGGTTCCCCCCCTCCGCGACTGCTTGGGAGAGCGTCATGAGTCTTCTGCGCGTGGCCGGCCGGCCGATGCTCGCCTCGATGTTCATCGCCGGGGGCCTGCGGTCCCTGCGCAAACCGGGCGAGGTGGCGCCGGCGGCCGAGCCGGTCGTGCGGCCGGTGGCCGACCGCGTGTCCCTGCTGCCGGACCGCACCGAGCACCTGGTGCGGATCAACGGGGCCGTGCAGGTCGTCGGCGGCGTCATGCTCGGGCTGGGCCGGTACCCGCGGCTGGCCGCGCTCGCGGTGGCCTCGACGCTGGTGCCGACCACGCTGGCCGGGCACCGCTTCTGGGAGGCGGAGGAGCCCGCCGACCGCGCCCGGCAGCGCGTCCACTTCCTCAAGAACCTCTCCATGCTGGGCGGGCTGCTGATCGCGGCCGACGACACCGGCGGCGCTCCCTCGCTGCTGTGGCGGAGCCGGCACGCGGCGAGGGACCTGCGCCGCGACGCCCGCCTCGTGCGCCGCACGGCACGGGCCACGGCCCGCCCGGCGGCGCTGGCGGGCGCGGTGCGGGCCAGGCTGGGCGGGACCGGCGGCTGACCGGGGGGCGGGCGAAGGCGGGTTCGGCGGCCAGGGCCGGGCCCGGCGCGGGCGCGGGCGGATGCCGGGGCCACGAGGCGGGTCGAGCGGGCTGCCGGGGGGCAGGTTCGGGGCCTGACGAGGCCAAGGTTCCGAGCCTGACGAGGGCAGGGCTCGGGGCCTTACGTGCGGCAGGGCCTCGGGGCCTGACGTGCGGGAGGGCGGTGGCGGGCGGTCTTGTCACCGTTCGTGCGGGTCGCTGCCCGGGGGGTGCCATCCTGGGGCCTGACGATCACCGGGTGGGTGCCCGGGTCGCCGGCGGGGAGGAGAAGCCCTGAGTACCGCCCTCGTCTCCGAGGCCGTCCCCGTGGCGCTGCTGCTGGGGGTGCTGGCCTTCGCCGTGCTGCGCCCGCGCGGTCTGCCGGAGGCCACGGCCGCCGTGCCCGCCGCCGCGTTGGTGGTGCTGCTCGGCGTGGTCACGCCTCGGGAGGCGTGGGAGCAGACGCGGACGCTGCTGCCGGTCGTCGGCTTCCTCGCGCTGGTGCTGATGCTGGCGCACCTGTGCGCGCGGGAGGGGCTCTTCGAGGCGGCCGGCGCCGTGGTGGCCCGCCGGTGCGGCGGCAGCCCGCGGCATCTGCTCGGCGGGGTGTTCGTGGTGGCCTGCGCGGTGACGGCGGTGCTCAGTCTGGACGCCACCGCCGTCCTGCTGACCCCGGTGGTGCTCGCCACCGCGGCCCGCGCCGGCGCCGTGGCCCGGCCGCACGTGTACGCCACCGCCCACCTGGCGAACTCGGCCTCCCTGCTGCTGCCGGTCTCCAACCTGACGAACCTGCTGGCGTTCACGGCCAGCGGCCTGAGCTTCACCCGGTTCGCGGCGCTGATGGCGCTGCCCTGGCTGGTGGCGATCGCCGTCGAGTACGCCGTCTTCCGCCGCTTCTTCCGCGCCGACCTGGACACGCCGGTCTCCGGGCCGGCCGCGGCGTCCGGCGTGGGACCGCCGCCCGGCGTGGCGCGGTTCCCGCTGGTGGTGCTCGCGCTGACGCTGGCCGGGTTCGCGGTGGTCTCGGCGGCCGGGCTGTCGCCCGCCTGGGCGGCGCTGGCGGGGGTGCTGGTGCTCGGCGGGCGGGCGCTGTCCCGGCGCCATGTCACGCCCCGGGAACTGGTGGGGGCCGCGGCGCCGCTGTTCTGCCTGTTCGTGCTCGCGCTCGGCGTCGTGGTGCGGGGCGTGATGGGCGGCGGGCTGGGCACGCTGCTGCGGTACCTGCTGCCGGACGGGGAGTCGGTGCCGGCCCTGCTCGGGATCGCGGTGGTCGCCGCGGTGCTGGCCAACGTCATCAACAACCTGCCCGCCGTGCTGGCGCTGCTCCCCCTGGCCGCGCCCGCCGGGGCGGGCCCCGTCCTCGCGGTGCTGATCGGCGTGAACCTGGGCCCCAACCTGACCTACGTCGGCTCGCTGGCGACCCTGCTGTGGCGGCGCATCCTGCACCGGCACGGCGTCGAGGCGGAGCTGGGCCGCTTCACCCGGCTCGGCCTGCTGACCGTACCGGCCACGCTCGTGGCCTCCACCCTCGCCCTGTGGGCGTCCCTGCGGCTGTTCGGCAGCACCTGACGTGCCGTGGCCCCGCGCCGGTCAGCGGCCCGTGGTCACCAGGCGCTCGGGGTGTAGGCGGGGCGGCGAACCGCCTCGGCGGCGTCGCGCAGGTGCAGGGCCACGCCGATGAGGGCGCGCAAGGCGGAAGGACGCAGGCTCTGGGCGCTTTCGGCGGCCAGGACGAGGAGGCAGCCGGCGGCCTGCTCGACGAGGGGCACCGCGAAGGTGTGGTCGCCGTCGGCGCCGCGGAAGGCCCGCCAGGGGGCGGCGGCGCCGTCGATGGCCTTGTGGACCGCGTGTTCGAGGTAGTCCGCGGCCTGTTCGCAGACCGAGGCGGGCAGCGTGATGCTGCGGGGGAACGAGGAACTGGTCATGTCCCCACTGGTCCCCCGTCGGCGGGGCTTCCAGGGCGTGCGGGGTGTTTTTCACCGGGTCGGCGGCGGGCGGCCCGGCCACGGGGCGAAGAGCCCGGCGGGACGTCACGGACACGGCCTACGCTGACCGGCATGACGCCCCCCGCCTCTCCCTCGGCCGCCGCGGCCCGCTTCACCGGCCGCGCGGTGACCGGTGAACGCCGCCTGTCGGACGCGCTCGCCGAGGTCGCCCTCGACGACGGGCGCACGGTGATGGCCAAACGCGGGGACGGCCCCGGCGCGGTGCGGGCCGAGGCGGCGGGCCTGCGCTGGCTGGCCGGCGCCGGGGCGGTCCCCGTGCCGGCGGTGCACGGCGAGGACGGGTGGTGGCTGGTGACCGGCCGGGTCGCACAGGGGCCGCCGGACGCGCGGGCGGCGGCGCGGTTCGGGCGGGAGCTGGCTGTCCTGCACGCCGCCGGGGCACCGGCGTTCGGCGCCGCGCCGCCCGGCGGCCCCGAGGACGCCCGGATCGGGCTCGCGCCGATGCGCAACGTGCCGGGGAACGACTGGCCCGGCTGGTACGCCGAGCACCGGGTGCTGCCGTACCTGCGCGCGGCGGTCGACGCGGGCGCCGTGGACGCCGCCGGAGCGGCCGACGTCGAGCGGGTCTGCGCGCGCCTGCCGGAGCTGGCCGGGCCCGCGGAACCGCCGGCCCGGCTCCACGGGGACCTGTGGAACGGCAACGTGCTGTGGGGCGCCGACGGGCGGGTGTGGCTGATCGACCCGGCGGCGCACGGCGGGCACCGGGAGACGGACCTGGCGATGCTGCGCCTGTTCGGCTGCCCGCACCTGGACCGGATCACGGACGCCTACGCGGAGGCGGCGCCGCTCGCCGACGGCTGGCGCGGCCGGGTCGGCGTGCACCAGCTCTTCCCGCTGCTGGTGCACACCGTGCTCTTCGGCGGAGGGTACGCCGGGCAGGCCGTCGCGGCGGCCCGGTCCGCCCTCGCCGCCGGGTGACCCGCGTCCGGGCGGGGCGAGGGGGACCGGTGCGCGTCAGCGGGTGACGACGTGCCGCTTGTCGGGGACGCAGTGCGTCATCGTCAGGCCCTCGACGTCGCGCGGCGGGTTCTTGCCGAGCCTGGCAAGCCGCTCGCGGTCCTCGTCGGTGAGGTCCTGTCCGGCCAGCGGCTCCAGACCCGCCACGTCCTCGGGCGAGATGCCGAGGCCCTCGCCGACCCGCAGGCCGAGGTCGTTCTCGACGAGCAGGAAGTGCCACACCATGCGCTCCTGGACGGGCCGGTCGCACTGGGAGAGCAGGTCGGTGAAGTTGGCGACGAGGTCGTCGCGCTCCCACTGCTCCATCAGGAGGTAGCGCTGTCCGGCCTGCTGGTAGTCGTTGGCGCGCGGGATGCGCTTGCGGGTGAGCCGGCCGCGGATCTCGGGGCCCTGCTCGTCGTGGGTCGGGTACTGCGCCTCGCGCAGGCCGCCGGTGATCGACGGCTCGTAGTTGACGCTCGGGTTCCCCTGGGCGCCGTCCACGTGGTAGGTCATCTGGCCGTCGCGCTGGTTGGTGCGGACCTGCGCGTGTTTGGCCTGGTTGACGGGGAGCTGGAGGTAGTTGGGGCCGACCCGGTGGCGCTGGGTGTCGCTGTAGGAGAAGGTCCGGCCGACGAGCATCTTGTCGTCGGAGAAGTCCAGTCCGTCGACGAGGACGCCGGTGCCGAAGGAGATCTGCTCGTTCTCCGCGAAGTAGTTCTCCGGCATCCGGTTCAGCACCATGCGGCCGACCGGCTTCGGCGGGAAGTCCTGCTCCGGCCAGGTCTTGGTGTCGTCCAGCGGGTCGAAGTCCAGTTCGGGGTGCTCGCCGTCCTCCATCATCTGGACGAGCAGTTCCCACTCCGGGTACTCGCCGCGCGCGACGGCCTCGTAGAGGTCCTTGGTGGCGTGGCCGAGGGACTGGGCCTGGACGTTGGCCGCGTCCTCCTCGGTCATGCTGTGCACGCCCTGCTTGGGCATCCAGTGGTACTTGACCAGGACGGTCTTGCCCTCGGCGTCGACCCATTTGTAGGTGTTGACGCCGAAGCCCTGCATGTGCCGGTAGTCGGCGGGGATGCCGCGCGGGCTGAAGAGGTTGACGAGCATGTGCATCGACTCGGGGGTCTGCGACATGAAGTCGAAGATGCGCCGGGGCTGCTGCTCGAAGGTGACCGGGTCCGGCTTGAGGGCGTGGATGACGTCCGGGAACTTGATCGCGTCCCGGATGAAGAAGACGCCGAGGTTGTTGCCGACGAGGTCCCAGTTGCCGTCCTCGGTGTAGAACTTGACGGCGAAGCCCCGCGGGTCGCGGGCGGTCTCGGCGGAGTCCCTGCCGCCGATGACGGTGGAGAAGCGGACGGCGACGTCGGTGCGCTTGCCCCGTTCCTGGAACAGCCGGGCCCGGGTGTACCGTGCGACCGGCTCGTCTCCCCAGGCGCCGTACGCCTCGAAGTAGCCGTAGGCGGTGACACCGCGGGCGTGCACGACGCGCTCGGGGATGCGCTCCCGGTCGAAGTGGCTGATCTTCTCCAGGAACTGGTAGTTCTCCAGCGTGGCGGGGCCGCGGGCGCCGACCGTGCGCTGGTTCTGGTTGTCGTAGACGGGGTGCCCCTGCCGGTTGGTGAGCACCTCACGGTCGTCGCCCGGGGCGGGGCCCCGGCTCGATACGTCCGTCATGGTCGTGGGCTCCTTCGACTCGTGGCCGTCCTCGGGCCGTCCTGAGCTGCGAGGCGGCCGTCGGCCGCGCACGCCGGCGGGCCGGGTACCCAGAGTGAGCCGCCCGTCACCTACCGGTTTGCCCGCATTTCAACACGGGCTCCGGGCCGGCGCCACGGGGGTCGGCCCGGTGGCGGCCCCCCGGGCGGGGGCCGGCGCGGCCCGGGGGGCGCGGCGGTCGGGTTCGGCGCCGGGCGGGTACCCGGGCCCGGACAGCGGACCGGACCGCCGGCGAAGGAGCACGCCATGAAGGCACTGCAGTACCGCACCGTCGGAGCGCCGCCCGAGGTGGTGACCGTGCCCGATCCGGAGCCCGGCCCCGGCCAGGTGCTGGTGAGGGTCACCGCGGCCGGCGCCTGCCACTCCGACATCGCGGTGATGGGCCGGCCCGCGGAGGGCTTCCCGTACGAGCTGCCCCTCACCCTCGGTCACGAGGGGGTCGGCACCGTGGCGGCGCTGGGCGCCGGGGCGGGCGGCGTCGCGAAGGGCGAGGCGGTCGCCGTCTACGGCCCGTGGGGCTGCGGCACCTGCGCGAAGTGCGCCCAGGGCAAGGAGAACTACTGCCTGCGCGCCGACGAGCTGGGCATCCGCCCGCCGGGACTGGGGCGGCCGGGGGCGATGGCCGAGTACCTGCTCGTCGACGACGCCCGGCACCTGGTCCCCCTGGACGGCCTCGACCCGGTCGCCGCGGCGCCGCTGACGGACGCGGGGCTGACCCCGTACCACGCGGTCAAGCACTCGCTGCCCAAGCTGGTGCCGGGGTCGACGGCGGTGGTCATCGGCGCCGGCGGACTCGGTCACGTCGCCGTCCAGTTGCTGCGGGCCCTCAGCCCGGCGCGGGTCGTCGCCCTCGACGTCAGCGAGGAGAAGCTGCGGCTGGCCCGGGAGGTGGGCGCGCACGAGGCACTGTCGTCCGACGCCCGGGCCGCGGACGCGGTGGTGGAGCTGACCGGCGGCCGGGGCGCCGAGGCCGTCCTCGACTTCGTGGGCGCCGAACCGACCGTGCGGATCGCGGGCGCCGTCGCCGCCGTGGAGGCCGACGTCACCCTGGTCGGCATCGGCGGGGCCGGACTGCCGGTCGGCTTCGGGATGCTGCCCTTCGAGGTGTCGGTCAGCGCGCCGTACTGGGGCAGCCGGGAGGAGCTGATCGAGGTGCTGGCGCTGGCCCGCTCGGGCGCGGTGTCGGTGCACACCGAGACGTACGCGCTGGACGACGCCCCGCTCGCCTACGAGCGGCTGCGCGAGGGCAAGGTCGGCGGGCGCGCGGTGGTCCTGCCCGGCGGCTGAAGGGAGCGGCCGGGTCTCCCGGCCGGTCCCGGACCGGCCGGGTCTCCCGGCCGGTCCGGGAGACCCGGCCGAGGGGGGCGCGACCGGTCCCCCGTTCCGGTCGTGCCCCCGCGGCTCGTCGAACCTACGCGTCCGCGCCCGGCGTTGTGAACCGTGTCGGTGCCCGCTGCGCACCGCCCAGGACTCAGCCGTGCACAGGTGAGTCCGGATGGGCCGGTTTCGTCCCGTGCAGCGGGGGCGGGTCGAGGTCGCCGAGGGCCAGGTGGGCGAGGACGACCTCGTACAGGTCGCTGCCGCCCGCGAGGAGCCGGCGCTCCAGGACGGGTTCCGCGCTGCGCACGTGCTCGCGGACGGTCTGGGCGTGGACGCCGAGCCGTCGCGCGGCCCGTTCGGCGTTGCCGCCCGCGGCGATCCAGGCGCGCAGGGTGCGCCGGGGGTTGCGGGTGTCGTGCTCCAGCCGTCCGAGCAGGTCGGCGGCCCAGGTGCGCAGCGCAGGCCCGGTGAGCAGGTCGGTGAGCCCGGTGCCGGCGGCCGGGCGCCGGGGCGCGGGGCGGTCGGCGAGGCCGGCGTGCGCGTTCAGCGCGAGGTGGACGGTGGCGCGCACGGTCAGGTCGGCGAAGTCGGTGCGCAGCAGTCCCTCGACGCGGTCCATGCGGGCGCGGACGGTGTTGCGGCTGACGCCGAGGATCTTCGCCGTGCTGACGGCGGTGAACTCCAGGCCGAGCCGGGTGGTGGCGAGGAGTTCGGCGCGGGTGTGGTGGGCGAGCGCGTCGAGGGGGTCCAGCACCCGGTCCGTCCACAGGCGCAGCGCCTCGGGGTCCATGAGGCGTTCGGGGCGGGTCCGCTGCGCGTACACGGCGGTCCGCCCGGGGCGGTACCGGGCCACGGCCAGCGCGCTCACGGCCTGCCCGTAGGCGGTGGCGGTGCGGGCGAGGCTCTGCCGGGCGCTGCCGCCGAGCCGGCAGCCGGGCATGCGGCCGACCAGGGCGCGCAGGGCCTCTCCGGCGTCCTCGCGCGGGGTCAGCGCGATCACGTGGCCGTCCATGGCGGGGCAGCGGACGACGAGGGCGCGTTCGCCGGTCGCCGCCAGGCACTCCTCGGCCAGGCGGTCGCGGATCTCGGGCCGCGACTCGGCGACGTAGACGCGGGCCGTGTCGGTGTCCAGGAGCCCCGGCCAGAGGCCGGCGGCCACGCGGCGGGCGGAGACGGTGTCCTCGACCATGAGCAGTTGCAGGATGGCCAGGCGCAGGTCGGCGGTGGCCCGGCGCAGCCGGTGTCCGGCGGCGGTCGACTCGTGGCCGGCCAGGAGGAGTTCCAGCACCTGCGCGGTGCGCGTGACGATGTCGGAGGCCCGCCGGTCGAAGGGGGTCTCGCGGATCACGGCGAGGGCGGCGGCGGGCGCGGGGCGGGCCCGTTCGACGCGGACCAGGCGCACGTGCCGGCCGCGGTCCTCGCAGGCGGCGGAGGCGATGCGGCCGGCGGCGATGTCGGCGACCAGGTCCTCGTCCAGGGCGAGGCCGCTGCCCGCCAGCAGCCGGCCGGTGCCGTCGCGCAGGGAGACGGCCGCGGACACGGTGGCCGCGAGCCAGGCCAGGAGCCGGCCGACGTCGCGCGCGGCGGGGCGCAGGTGTTCGAGGAGTTCCTCGGCCCATCCCGGGGGTGCGCCCGCCCTTGTCCCCCGGTGTCCCGTTCCGTCCGCTCGGCCCGCCACGTCGGCCTTCTCCTCGCCCTCGCCTTTCCTCCAGGTCGGGGACGTTACCTCATGAAGGATGCCGCGTCGGGGGCGCCCGCGGGGGCGGCCCCGGCGGAGGGGGTGCCCGGCGCGGCACCCGCCTGCGCGGTCCGGCCCTCCGGGCGGCATAAGCTCGGTGAATGGCGAAGTACTTCGACGTGCACCCCGACAACCCCCAGCCGCGCAGCATCGCCCAGGTCGCCGACAGCGTCCGCCGGGACGCGCTGATCGCGTATCCCACGGACTCCTGTTACGCGCTGGGCTGCCGGCTCGGCAGCCGCGACGGCATCGAGCGCATCCGCTCGATCCGGCACCTGGACGACCGGCACCACTTCACGCTGGTGTGCCAGGACTTCGCGCAGCTCGGCCGGTTCGTACGGATCGACAACGACGTGTTCCGGGCGATCAAGGCGTCGACACCCGGCAGTTACACCTTCATCCTGCCCGCGACGCGGGAGGTGCCCCGCATGCTCCAGCACCCGAAGAAGAAGACGGTCGGCGTGCGCATCCCGGACCACGTGGTCACCCAGGCGATCCTGACGGAACTGGGCGAGCCGCTGCTGTCGAGCACACTGCTCCTGCCCGGCGAGGAGGAGCCGATGACCCAGGGATGGGAGATCAAGGACCGGCTCGACCACGTGGTGGACGCGGTGATCGACTCCGGGGACTGCGGCACCGAGCCGACCACGGTGGTGGACTTCTCGGACGGCGAGGCGGAGATCGTCCGCAGGGGCGCGGGCGATCCGGCCCGGTTCGAGTGAGCGCCGGCCCGTCCGCCGCCGCCCGCCCCGGGCGGCCGTGAGGGCCTTTTCGCACCGCCCCGGCACCCCGCGGTGCCGTGCGCCCGCCGCGCGACCGACGACACAGAGAGGCAGGGCCCGCCATGACCGAGGTGCGGGGAACCACCGTCGACATCCCGACCGGGGACGGCACCGCCGACGCCCATCTGGCGCATCCGGCGGACGGGGAACCGCGCCCGGCGGTACTGGTCTACACGGACGCCTTCGGGGTGCGCCCCGGGTCGCGGGCCATGGCGGACCGGCTGGCCGCCGCCGGGTACACGGTCCTGGTGCCGAACGTGTTCCACCGGCACGGGCGGGCGCCGGTCGTGGACCTGCCGGAGTTCATCGACGCCTCGGCGCGGCCGGCCCTCTTCGACCGCCTCGGGCCGGTCATGCGGTCGCTCACGCCCGAGCGGGCGATGCGGGACGCCGGCGCCTGGCTGCGGTGGCTGGCGGACTGCCCGCAGGCGGCCGGCGGACCGGTGGCGGTGACCGGCTACTGCATGGGCGCGGGGATCGCCCTGCGCACCGCGGGCACCTACCCGGACCGGGTCGCCGCGGTGGCCGGGTTCCACGGCGGGCGGCTGGCGACCGAGGGTCCGCGAAGTCCGCACCTGGTGGCAGGGAACATCACCGCCGAGGCGTACTTCGGCCACGCCGACCACGACGCCTCGCTGCCTCCCGAGCAGCAGGAGCGGCTGGAGGCGGCGCTCACCGGGGCGGGCGTCCGGCACCGCTGCGAGGTGTACCGGGGCGCGTTGCACGGCTACACGCAGGCGGACACCGAGGCGTACGACGCGAAGGCGGCGGAGCGGCACTGGGAGGCACTGTTCGACCTGCTGGAGCGGACCTTCTGACGAGCGGTCGAGTCTCTGCCGGCCTGCCCCAATTGACCCCTACCGCACGGTGGTTGACGTAGCGGGGCACCAACGGGCGGTGATCCGCGGGTTGTTACCGTGGTGTGGTGTCCGACTCCTCACGTGATACCGCCGCGGGTGCCGGCTGGGGCGCGGCCGAGCCCGGCTCCTACCGGAGCCTGATGCCCGGCCGGGTGCGGAAGCTGTCCTGGCTGGACCCCCGGGTCCTGTGGGCCGCGCGCAACGGCGTCCTCGCCGCCTGGCTGGGCGACCCCACCGGCCGCACCCGCGCCCGGTGGGTGGAGCGGGCGGCGGCCCGGGGAGCCCCGGCCGACAAGGTGATCCGGCGGGACGACCCGGACCGCTTCTCCTTCCTGGTCGTCGGCGACACCGGGGAGGGCGGCGAGTCCCAGTACGCCGTGGTGCCGGGGCTGCTGACCGCCGGGCGGGACACCCGCTTCGCCGTCATCGCCAGCGACGTCATCTACCCGGTGGGCAGCGCCGACGACTACGGCACCAAGTTCTTCCGCCCCTACCGGGACTATCCGGCGCCCGTCTACGCCATACCCGGCAACCACGACTGGTACGAGGACCTCGGCGGCTTCATGCGGGTCTTCTGCGGCGAGGAGGAGGCGTCCCTGCCGCCCGAGCCCGTACCGCGCCGCCTCGTGAGGGCCCGGCTGCGGTCCCTGCTGTGGCACCGGCCGCGCCCGGACGACGGCAGGCACCTGGCGCGGGACCGCCGGCTGCGCTCCGCCCCCGGGCAGCGGGCCGTCCAGCCGGGTCCGTACTGGGCGATCGACGCCGGGCCGGTGCGCGTCGTCGGCATCGACACCGGGCTGCTCGGCACCGTCGACGCCGCCCAGGGCGCGTGGCTGCGCGAGGTGTCCCGGGGGCCGCGCCCGAAGATCCTCGTCACCGGGTCCCCGCTCTACGTGGACGGCGAGCACCGTCCCTGCCCGATCGAGGGCGGCGGCACCGTCGACGACATCGTCCGCGACCCCCGCCACCACTACGTCGCGGCGATCGGCGGCGACATCCACAACTACCAGCGCTACCCGGTCGACGTGGACGGCCGCACCGTCCAGTACGTCGTCGCGGGCGGCGGCGGGGCGTTCATGCACGCCACCCACACCATCCCCCGCGTGGCGGTGGCCGGGGTGAGCGAGCGGGAGTTCCGCTGCTACCCGCTGCGCGGCGACTCGCTCGCCTTCTACAGCGCCCTGTACGGGCGGCGGCTGCGGCTGCGGCGGCTGCTCACCCTGACGGAGGCCGAGGCGACGGCCGTGATCGCCGAGCGGCTGGACATCCGGCCGGGCCGGGCCGCCGGCACCGCCCGGGTCACCCGGCGCGCCCGGTTCGTCGCCGCGCTGCTGGGCACCGGGCGCCGGGCGGAGCGGCCCCGGCGGGTCAGGCTGCCGGTGCGCGCGACGTACGCGCGGCTCTTCTCGCCCGGTTCGGTGACGTACTCCCCGCCGTTCTTCAAGTCCTTCCTGCGCCTCGACGTCTCCCCGGACGCGGTCCGGCTGCGCTGCCACGCCGCCACCGGCAACCTCGCCCAGGAGACCGACCCGCCCGTCGAGGACGAGGTGACGATCCCGCTGCCCCGGGCCGCCGCCTGACCGGGTGCCGGGCCGCTCCCACCGGCGGCCCGGCGCACCGCCGGTGGGGACTTCGCGGGGTGCCGTCGGCGCCTCCCGCCGGCAGGCCACACCCGGTGCGTGACGCGCGGAGCGCGGGAGCGGGCGCCCCCGGCGGGGGCGAGGTGGAGGGTGGGCCGGCTGCCGCCCCGGAAGGCCACGCTGCCCGGCTCCCGGCGCTCTCCGGCACGCCCGGCGGTGACGCCGGCGCCTTCAGGACCCGGGGCGGGCGGACGCCGTCCGGCTGGTCGCGCGCCGGGGTGTCCGGGAGGCTGGAGGGAGGTCACCGCCCGGTCGAGGAGGTCCCATCGTGATCAGCATCCCGGCGTATCCGCTCAACGACGGCACGGCGCTGCCCGCCCTCGGGCTGGGCACCTGGCCGATGACGGACGACGAGGCCGAGCGCGCGGTCCGCGAGGCCCTGCGGTCGGGGTACCGCCTGATCGACACGGCCGCGAACTACCGCAACGAGAGGGGCGTCGGCCGCGGCCTGGCCGGGGCCGGGGTGGACCGGGAGGAGCTCGTGGTCACCACCAAACTCCCCGGCCGCGACCACGGCTACGAGGAGACCCTCGCCTCCTTCGAGGCGTCCCGCGCCCGGCTCGGCCTGGACCGCGTCGACCTGTACCTCATCCACTGGCCGCTGCCCCGCGTCGACCGGTACGTGGACTCCTGGAGGGCCATGATCAGGCTCCGCGAGGAGGGGCTCGTCCGGTCGATCGGCGTCTCCAACTTCACGGCCGCGCACATCGAACGGCTGGAGCGGGAGACCGGCGTCCGGCCGGCCGTCAACCAGATCGAACTGCACCCCTTCCTCCCCCAGGACGAGCTGCGCGCCTTCCACGAACGCGAGGGCGTCCGCACCGAGAGCTGGAGCCCGCTGGGCCGCGGCAGCGACCTGCTGGACGACCCGGCCGTGGCCCGCGTCGCCGCGGCACACGGCGTGTCCCCGGCCCGGGCGGTGCTGCGCTGGCACGTCCAGCTCGGCACGGTGCCCATCCCCAAGTCGGCCGATCCGGCACGGCAGCGGGACAACCTCGACGTCTTCGGGTTCACCCTGGACGACGCCGAGATGCGCGCCCTGTCCGACCGGGCGCCCCGGCGCATGGGCGGGGACCCCGAGGTGCACGAGGAGTTCTGAACGGGTGCCCGGCGCGGGCCGGCGGGAAGGAGCCGGGCGGGCCCGGGGTCACTCCCCGGAGGGCTCGCCCGGGGGCAGCGGCTGCTCGGCCCAGATGGTCTTGCCGCAGTCGGTCTGGCGGCTGCCCCAGCGCTGGGTGAGCTGGGCGACCAGCAGCAGTCCCCGGCCGCCCTCGTCGAAGGCGTGCGCCCGGCGCAGGTGCGGTGAGGTGGAACTCCCGTCGGAGACCTCGCAGATCAGGGTGCGGTCGCGGATCAGCCGGAGCTGGATGGGCGGCTCGCCGTAGCGGATGGCGTTGGTGACGAGTTCGCTGACGACGAGTTCGGTGATGAACGCCGTCTCGCCCAGCCCCCAGGCGGTCAGTTGCCGGATGACGGCCTGCCGGATCTCGGCCACCTGTTCCGGGTCGGCCGGCACGTCCCAGGTGGCGACCTGGCCGGCGCCGAGCGCGCGGGTGCGGGCCAGCAGGAGGGCGACGTCGTCGCCGCGCGCCTCGGGCATCACCGCCTTGAGCACGCTGTCGCACAGGGCGTCCAGCGAGGCGGCGGGCGCGGTCAGGGCCCGGCACAGCTCCGCCGTGGTCTGGTCCAGGTCGCGGTCGCGGTCCTCGACGAGCCCGTCGGTGTACAGGGCGAGGACGGAGCCCTCGGGCAGTTCGGCCTCGCTCGCCTCGAAGGGCAGGCCGCCCACGCCGAGTGGCGGGCCGGCGGTCACCGGGAGCAGCCGGGCGGTGCCGTCGGGCAGGACCAGGGCCGGGGCCGGGTGGCCGGCGGAGGCCAGGGTGAGGCGGCGGGAGACGGGGTCGTAGACCGCGTACAGGCAGGTGGCGCCGAGTTCGGCGACCTCGCCGGTGTCGTCGCCGGCGCCGAGGTGGGTGACGAGGTCGTCGAGGTGGGTGAGGAGTTCGTCGGGGGGCAGGTCGACGTCGGCGAGGGTGCGGACGGCGGTGCACAGGCGGCCCATGGTCGCCGAGGAGGGGATGCCGTGGCCGACCACGTCGCCGACGACGAGGGCGACCCGGCTGCCGGAGAGCGGGATGACGTCGAACCAGTCGCCGCCGACGCCGGCCGCCGACACCGAGGGCAGGTAGCGGTGGGCCACCTCGACCGCGGCCTGTCCGGGCATGCCCGTGGGGAGGAGGCTGTGCTGGAGGGCGAGGGCGGTGGTGCGTTCCCGGGCGAAGCGGCGGGCGTTGTCGATGCAGACGGCGGCGCGGCTGGCCAGTTCCTCGGCGAACACCACGTCGTCGGGTCCGTACGCGTCGGGGTGTTCGGCGCGTACGGTCACGACCACGCCGAGCGTGATGCCCCGGGCCCGCAGCGGCACGGCCAGCATGGAGTGGGCCCGCGCGCGGAAGGAACGGCCCTGCGGGGAGCGGGCGTCGCGTTCGGCGACCCAGCGGACGAAGTCCGGCTCGTCCGCCCGTCCGAGGTACGCCCTGCCCTCCCGCATCGACCGGACGAGCGGCGAGGGGGCCGGGTGCACCTCCACCCGGCCCAGGCGCACGGACGCCTCCGGGGTGCCCTCCGTGGTGGAGCCGTGGGCGACCCGGCGCAGCGGGATCTCCTCGCCGAGCGGTGCCGGCGCGTCCTGGGTCTCCAGCACCCATTCCATGAGGTCGATGCTGGCGAAGTCCGCGAACCGGGGGACGACGACCCCGACCAGTTCCTCGGCGGTGCGCACCAGGTCGAGCGTGGTGCCGATGGCCGCGGCGGACTCGTTGAGCAGGGCCAGCCGCTCGCGCGCCCAGTAGTACTCGCTGCTGTCGAAGGCGGCCAGGGCGGTGCCCAGCACCTCTCCGGCGTCGTCCCGCACCGCCCACATCTCCGTGACCCAGGCGTGGTCCTCGCGGGTGAAGGAGGCGGAGACGCTCTCGTAGCGCTGCGGGCGGCCGGTCTCGGCCACCTCGCGCAGGTGCTCCATGAAGTCGTCGGCCTGCGCGGGGTCGGCGAGGGCCTCCGGCAGGTGCCGGCCGACCAGCTCGGCCTCCGGGATGCCGAGGACGCCGGTGGCCGTACCGTTGAGGCGCACGAAGCGCTGGCGGGTGTCGAGGATGCTCAGGGACACGGCGGCCTGCTGGAAGGCCCGCTCGACCAGCGAGGGCTCGCCCTCGCCGGGTGGTTCCGCGGTGACGACGTACCCCGCGGGTGCCCCGCCGGGGCCGGTCAGGCGGCCGGCGCGCAGCCGGAGCGCGACGACGCCGCCGTCACGGCAGCGCACCATGGCGGTGCCCGTCAGCGCGGACAACGCTCCGGCCGGCGGTTCCTGGGCCAGAAGCTCCCGGGCGTCCCGTCCCACGGCCTCCTCGGCCGGATAGCCGGTCAGCCGCCGGGCGCCCTCACTCCATCCCGTCACCATGCCGTCGGCACTCAGGGTCGCCGCAGCGGAGACGTGCTCCATAGCGTCCAGGATTGACCCATTGCCGCCGGGTTTCAACCGCGGCGGTGCGCGCGGAGGGCGTCGGGGGCCCGACCGGCGGGCACGGACCCGCGTGTGGGGTCCTCGACCCGGTCGCCGGCGGCCGTGCGCCCTCCGACGGTCCGGGCGTCGCCGACGACCCCACCGCGCTCGCCGTGCCGAAGGCCGTGGCGCCGGAGCCCGGGGACACCCCTGCCGACCAGGTGGACGTACCGCGCCTTCGTCCGCACCGACCCGGCGGACATGCGGTCGGCGGCGCGGCGCCCCCACGGGACCGTCGGCGGGTCCGCTACGCGGCACAGGCGATCCCGCCCGCCGGCGGACTCCCCTGCCCGAGCCGATCGGTCCGCCCGCCGTCAGGCGTGTGCCGTCCCGTCGCCGCGGCGGGCACGGGGTGTCACGGGCGCCAGCCACATACCGACGATCGCGTCGACCAGGCCGTCGGCCGCGTCCTGCCAGGAGGGCCGGGGGGTGGGCTGTCCCCCGGCGAGGGCCCGCTCGCGCTCCGCCGCCGTGTGCACGATCAACTGGCGGGCCATGTCGCCGCGTTCTGCGCGCACCTCGCGGGGCAGCTCGGGCATGCACCGGTTGCGTCCGTCGAGGATCGCCCGCAGGGTCGGGGAGGCCAGCGACTCCTCCGTCACGATCCGCCGCAGCGCCGGGTCGGTGGTGACCTGGGCGCAGAACCGCGCGTACCAGGTCGGACTGCCGAGCGCGGCGAGGTGGTCGTAGAGCGGCCGGACCAGGCAGTCCACCCAGTCGCGGACGTCCGTGGAGTCGCCGAGGGCGGCCAGTTGCCGGGCCCGCAGCGCCTCGATGCGCTCGGAGTGCCGCTGGGCGATCGCGCGCACCAGATCGGTCTTGGTGCCGAAGTGGTAGCCGACCGCCGCGTTGTTACCCTGCCCGGCGGCCTCGCTGACCTGGCGGTTGGAGACCGCGTACACCCCGTGCTCGGCGAAGAGCCGCTCGGCCGTGGTGAGGATCGCCTGCCGGGTCGCACCGACCTGTTCCGCCCGTGCCGTCCCGCCCGTTCTGCCCATCGCCGCGCCGCCAGCCTTTCCGTACCCGTCGGCGGCAGCCTACGCAACCGCCCGGTGACCCGCCCCGGCCGTGCGGGGTGCGCCGCCCGGTTCCCGTACAGTACGTCAAGCGACTGATTTAAATCATGTACGTCTTCCTCTGGCCGTTGGCCGTACTCCCCGGAAAGGCACCTTCATGCCCTCTCCCCCCGCCGGACCCGCCGGTCCCGCCCGCGCCGAGACGTCCGCCCCGCAGCGGCCGAACGTCGTGGTGGCGGCGCTGGCGCTGGCCGGGATCACCGTCTCGCTGATGCAGACGCTCGTGATCCCGATCGTCCCGGAGCTGCCGAGGCTCCTCGACGCCCCGGCCTCGGAAACGGTCTGGGCGGTGACGGCGACCCTGCTGGCGGCGGCCGTCGCCACCCCCGTCGTCGGCCGGCTCGGCGACATGGCCGGCAAGCGGCGCATGCTGCTGGTCAGCCTGGTGGTGCTGGTCGCCGGTTCGGTGGTCTGCGCGCTGAGCGACTCCCTGGTCCCGATGATCGCGGGCCGGGCCCTGCAGGGACTGTCGGCCGCGGTCGTGCCGCTGGGCATCAGCATCATGCGCGACGAACTGCCCGCCGAGCGGCTGGCCGGCGCCACCGCCCTGATGAGCGCCTCGCTCGGCGTGGGCGGCGCCCTCGGCCTGCCCACCGCCGCGCTCATCGCGGACCAGCTCGACTGGCACATGCTCTTCTGGACCTCGGGCGCACTCGGCGCCGCCGCCCTGGCGCTGGTGGCGGTGTGCGTGCCCGAGTCGGCGGTGCGCGGCGGCGGACGGTTCGACCTGCCGGGCGCGCTCGGCATGGCCGTCGGCCTGGTCTGCCTGTTGCTGGCCATCTCCAAGGGCGCCGACTGGGGCTGGACGAGCGCGACCACGCTCGGCCTGTTCGCGGTGGCCCTGGTGGTCCTGCTGGGCTGGGGCCGCTGGGAACTGCGCACACCGCAGCCGCTGGTGGACCTGCGCACCACCGTGCGCCGTCAGGTGCTCTTCACCAACCTGGCCTCCGTCGCCATGGGCTTCTCCATGTTCGCGATGTCCCTGGTGCTTCCCCAGCTCGTCCAGTTGCCCGAGGCCACCGGTTACGGTCTGGGCGGCTCGCTGCTGACCGCCGGCCTGGTGATGGCGCCCTCCGGCCTGGTGATGATGGCGTTCGCGCCGCTGTCCGCGATGGTCTCCCGGGCCCGGGGCCCGAAGACGGCGCTGATGACCGGCGCCCTCATCGTCGCCGCCGGGTACGGGCTGAACGTCTGGCTGATGTCCGAGCTGTGGCACCTGGTGCTGGCCTCCTGCGTCATCAGCGCGGGCATCGGCTTCGCCTACGGCGCCATGCCGGCCCTGATCATGGGGGCAGTGCCGGTCGGCGAGACCGCCGCCGCCAACAGCCTCAACACGCTGATGCGGTCCATCGGCACCTCGGTCTCCAGCGCCCTCGCGGGCGTGATCCTGGCCCAGATGACCGTGAACCTCGGCGGCTTCGCCGTCCCCTCCCAGAGCGCGTTCAAGGCGGTCCTGGCCGTCGGGGCGGGAGCGGCGCTGCTCGCCTTCGCGCTGGCCGCCTTCGTGCCGCGCCACCGCCCGGCCGCGCCGACGCAGGCGCCGGCCCCCGCCGGCCGGGTCGGGGCCGGCGCCGTCCGGGGGCGCTGAGCGGGCGGTGGCGGCCCCGGGCGGGACCGGCGCCGTTCAGGCGAACCTGGCGGGCGACACGCGTGAGGGCGCGCGGGCCCGTCGAGAACTCCCCCGTGGACCTGCCTCTGATCGCGCCCATGCTCGCCACCGCCGGCTCCCTGCCGCCCCGCCGGCAGGACGCCCGTTGGGCCTACGAGACCAAGCAGGACGGCCAGCGCGTCGTGGTCTACCTGCCCGGCGACGGACGGGTGCTGCTGCGCGCCCGCTCCGGACAGGACATCACGCCCGCCTACCCCGAGCTGGCGCCGCTCGGCACCGCGCTCGGCCCGACCCCGGCGGTGCTGGACGGCGAGGTGCTGGCCCTGGACGAACGCGGCCGGGCCGACTTCCAGTTGCTCCAGTCCCGGATGGGCCTCGCCCACTCCCCCGCCCTCGCCGCGCACCGGGCGGCGCGGGTCCCGGTACACCTCGTCCTGTTCGACGTGATGCACCTGGGCACCGAGTCCCTGCTCCCCCTCGGCTACACGCGCCGGCGGGGCCGGCTGGAGGAACTGGCGCTCGACGGCCCGTCCTGGTCGACGCCGGGCGCGGTCGTCGGCCACGGCGAGGAGGCCCTGCGCGCGACCCGCGAGAACGGCCTGGAGGGCCTGGTCTGCAAGCGGCTGGACTCGGTCTACGAGCCGGGGGTGCGCTCCCGGGACTGGATCAAGATCCGCAACATGCGCAGCGAGGACGTGGTGATCGGCGGCTGGCTGCCCGGCAAGGGGCGCCTGGGCGGTCTGCCCGGCGCGGTGCTGGTGGGCCAGCGGGCCGCGGGCCGGCTGCGCTACGTCGGCGGCGTCGGCACCGGCTGGAGCGAGGCTGAGCGCACCGATCTGGCGGCGCTGCTCGACACCGCCGCGAGCGACACCTGCCCCTTCGACCCCGTGCCGGCCGTGCCAGGGGCCCGCTGGGTGGTGCCCCGGCTGGTGGGCGAGGTCCGGTTCAGCACCCGCACCCGGGAGGGGATGCTCCGCCAGCCCTCGTGGCTGCGGCTGCGCCCGGACCTGGCGCCCGAGGAGTCCGCGGCCGACGTCCCGGACGACCTCGTCTGACCCGGCCCGCACGGGGCGACTGCCCACGCGGTCGGGGTTGTTGTTCACCCCCGGGTCATCCGAACCCCCTGGGCGCGCAGGGGAATCGACGGCACCCTTGCCCCCTCGTGGGTCAGACGGCACCCTCGTCCGCCTGGCCGCGCAGGAAGGCGCTCACCTGGTGCGCCAGGCCGCCGTCCCACGCCGTGCCCGAGGGGACCGCACCGGTGGGGCCCTCGGGCAGGCCGAGCCCGCCCGTCCACATCCGGCGGCCGGCCCACTCCTCGTCGACGCGGAGCTGGACCTGGACGTCGACCCGGCACAGGTCCGCCTCCGGGGCGGCGGCGTAGAGGACGGCGGTGACCCGGCGCAGCGGGTGGACGTCGAAGCCCTCCACGAACTGGGAGTTGCGCCAGTCGAGGAAGGCGCTCTCGCCGTCGGGGCCGACCCGCACGTCGATCTGCCCGTCCTCCAGGTGGACGGCGCAGGGCCGCTCGCCCCGGTTCTCGACGGTGATCCGCACCCGGAAGTAGGTCAGTCCCTCGGCCGCGTCGTCGCGCCCGCGCGGAGGCTCGGCCGGTTCGAGACGGTGGACGCGGAGACGCAGACCGGCATGTTCGTCGTACTCCCGCCAGTCCCCGACCACGTTCGGCTCGTACACAGCACACCTCTCGACTTCCCGAAGCTGCTTCCTATCCGTGTGCTCAGCGCACTGTCAAATGCGCTGAATGCGCCGTGGCCAGGGATTTCGCCCCATCTGATCGTTGATCAAGCGCTGCGCAGGAACGATGCCCCGGCGGGCGCCCGCACGGGTGGTCCGGGCGTGCCGCACGTCACGTCCGGGCCGTGTCCGGCCGGTCACCGGGCGAGCCGGCCGAGCGGGGCGGAGGCGGCCAGGACCCCAGGGCCGCGGCGCCCGTGAGCACGGCGAGATCCGGCCCGAGGCGGGCGGGGGTGCCGAGCGGGAGGCCGCGCGGGGCGTCGACCTCGTAGCCGAGCGGGTTGGCCCTGCCGACCGCCTGGAGCCGGGCGGGCCTCACGGAGACCGGTGATCGGCGCGAATCTCGGAGTCGGCGTCACCAGCGGCTTGTTGGGCACCCCGGCGTCGCGTTCCGAGGTGATCTGGGTGCCGTGGAAGAGGGCGATGGACATCGCGGACTGGACGATTCGCCGGAGGTCAGCGGCCCGCGCGCCCGTTCGAGTGGCCACGCGGCCCCTCCAGGTCCAATATCCATATATATGAGGACTTGTTTCGCACGCGGCGGCCCCGGGCATGCCGCACCCAGTGCTTCGGACAGGAGGCACGCCCGCGGGAGCCGGCACGCCCGGGCCCCCGGTGCCCCCCATGAGGCCCGAACCGACGCGCCCCATGGTGTTCCTTCCACCCGGCACCCCTGCTGAGGAGGTGCGCCCATGCGTATCGCCGGCAGAACCAAGCCCCATCCGCACGACGACGCCCCCGACACCGTAGCGGCGTTCGAACGGCTCGCCACACTGCCGGACGGGCCCGAGCACAAGGCGCTGCGGGACGAGCTGATCCGGCTCTGGCTGCCCATGGCCGAGCGGATCGCCGTCCGCTTCCGGGGACGCGGCGAGAGCCTGGACGACCTGTACCAGGTGGCGGCCCTCGGCCTGGTCAAGGCCGTCGACCACTACGACCCCGAGCGCGGCCACGCCTTCGAGGCGTACGCCGTGCCGACCGTGACCGGCGAGATCAAGCGGCACTTCCGCGACCACATGTGGACGCTGCACGTGCCGCGCCGCGTCCAGGACCTGCGCAACCGGGTCCGCCGGTCCGCCAAGGAACTCGCCCAGACGACACCGGGCCGCTCCCCCACGATCGAGGAGATCGCCGAGCACGCCCACCTGAGCACGGACGAGGTCCGCACCGGCATGGAGGCCCTGGAGTGCTTCTCCGCGCTGTCGCTGGAGGCGGAGATGCCCGGCACCGACGGGTACGCCCTCGCCGACGCCCTCGGCGGTCCCGACCCCGCCTTCGACACGGTCGTCGACCGGGTGGCCGTGCGGCCCTGTCTGGAGGCGCTGCCCGAGCGCGAGCGGACCATCCTCTACCTGCGCTTCTTCCGGGGGATGACGCAGAGCCGCATCGCCCAGCAGCTCGGGATCTCCCAGATGCACGTCTCGCGGCTGCTCAGCGGCTGCTTCGACCGCATCCGCGAGGAGATCCTCACCGAGACCGGATGACGGGCGGGTCGCCCGGCACGCGGGTGGGTCCGTGGCGGTCGAGCGAGTCCTCGAGGGCGGCCCGGACCGGCTCGGGCATCACGCCGGTGCGGCCCCAGACGAGGATCGTCTCCGCGACATTGCGCAGTTTGGTGTTCGTGTGCTGGGAAACCTCCTTCAGGACGGCCCACCCCTCGTCGGGACCCACCCGGCCGAGCACCACGATCATCCCGATCGCCTGGTCGACGACGGCGTGCGAGACGACGGCCTCCTTGAGCTGGCGCACCTGCTCCTGGAGCGCGAAGATCTGGTCCGGGTCATCGTCCGGGGACATGGCCACCTCCGGGTCCGGCGGGTGAGCGACGCCCGCGCCGCGCGGTACCGCTCCGACGGGTCCATCGTGCGCAGATGCGGGGCCCGGCGCCACTGCGCCGTACGGGCCGCCGGGACCACCGTTTCGGCGGTGCCGCCGGGGTACCCGGCAGGCGCCCCCCACCGCCGCGGCCGGACACTGGTGGAGAGCGGCGCCCGCCGCGGACGAGAGCAGGACGCGACTGACATGAACGACCACAGGACCTCCCCCGCCGGCCGGCGGGGCACCCTCTCCACGCACTCCGTGTTCGGGGCGCCCTGCTGGGTCAGCCTGACCAGCCGCGACCTGAAGGTCACCGAGGAGTTCTACTCGGCCGTACTGGGCTGGCAGTGGCGTCCCGCCCGGCTCGGCGACCCCTTCCGTATCGCGCTGGCCGACGGGCGGCCGGTCGCCGGGATCGCCGCGGTGGCCGGGATGTGGCAGATGGCGGTGGCCTGGACGCCGTACTTCGCGGTGCGCAGCGCGAACGAGGCGGTGTCGCGGGCGCAGGAGCGCGGCGGCACCGCCGCGGTCGGGCCGATCTCCCTGCCGCCGGGCCGGGGCGCGCTGCTCGCCGACCGGGACGGGGCGACCTTCGGCATCTGGGAGGGCGAGCTGTTCACGGAGTGGGAGACCTGGCGCACCGCCCAGCCGGCCTTCATCCGGCTGCACACCCGCGACGCCTTCGACGCCGCCATCTTCTACGGCGAGGTGTTCGGCTGGGCCGACCCCGAGGGGGACTGCGAGGTCCAGTACGAGGGCGGCGAGGTGGTCCTGCGCAACCAGGGGCACGTCGTGGCGCGGATCGTGTCGGGGGCGCTGGGGGCGGCGCCCGACCCGGCCATCCGGCCGCACTGGCAGGTGCACTTCGCCGTCGAGGACGTCGCGGCGTGCGCGCGCGCCGCGGAGGTGCACGGCGGCGGGGTGCTGGCGGTGCGCGAGGACGAGGCGGTGCTGCGGGACGTGGACGGCGCGCAGTTCACGGTGACCGTGCGCCCGGCGCCCCGCTGAGCCGCCCGTCACCCGTCGGGCCGCCCCGCCGGCGTCCTGTCGGCGGGGCGGCTCACGTCGTTCCCCCGGCGGCCGGCGGGGGAGGCCGGCGGACGCCCTCCGCGGGGGAGGGGCGGGAGAGCAGGACGAGGCCGCGCGGCGTGACGGTGAGCGCCGTGCCGGCCTTGCGTTCGGTCTCGTCCGGGACGCCCTCCGGGTCGGCGGTGTCGACGAGGGCGGTCCAGCGTTCACCGTAGGCGGGGCCGGGCAGCCGGAAGCGGGCGGGCTCCCAGTGACTGTTGAGCAGCAGCAGGAAGGAGTCGTCCACGACGGGCCGGCCGTGCGGGTCGGGTTCGGCGATGGCGTCGCCGTTGAGGAAGACGCCGACCGCGTGGCCGTCGGCGCGCCGCCAGTCCTCGTCGGTCATCTCCCGCGCGTCCGGCAGCAGCCACACGAGGTCGGGCAGCGGGGCGCCGGCCCGGCCGGCTGCCGGCTCGCCCCGGAAGTAGCGGCGCCGGCGCAGCACCGGATGGGCGGCGCGCAGGGCGATCAGGCGCCGGGTGAAGTCGAGCAGGGCCCGCTGCTCCTCGTCGAGCCGCCAGTCGATCCAGGAGGTCTCGTCGTCCTGGCAGTAGGCGTTGTTGTTGCCCCGCTGGGTGCGGCCCAGTTCGTCGCCGTGGCCGAGCATGGGGATGCCCTGGGAGAGCAGGAGGGTGGCGAGGAAGTTGCGCTGCTGGCGCCCGCGCAGCTCCAGCACGGCGGGGTCGGTGGTCTCCCCCTCGGCGCCGCAGTTCCAGGAGCGGTTGTGGCTCTCGCCGTCCCGGTTGTCCTCGCCGTTGGCCTCGTTGTGCTTGTCGTTGTACGAGACGAGGTCGCGCAGGGTGAGACCGTCGTGCGCGGTGACGAAGTTGACGCTGGCCCGGGGCCGGCGGCGGCTGTGCTGGTACAGGTCGGAGGAGCCGGTCAGCCGGGAGGCGAACTCGCCGAGCGTGTGCTTCTCGCCGCGCCAGAAGTCCCGTACGGCGTCGCGGTACTTGCCGTTCCACTCCGACCACAGCGGGGGGAAGTTGCCCACCTGGTAGCCGCCCTCGCCCAGGTCCCACGGTTCGGCGATGAGCTTGACGCGGCTGATCACGGGGTCCTGCTGGATGAGGTCGAAGAACGCGGAGAGCCGGTCCACCTCGTGGAACTGGCGGGCCAGGGTGGCCGCGAGGTCGAAGCGGAAGCCGTCGACGCGCATCTCGGTGACCCAGTACCGCAGCGAGTCCATGATGAGCTGGAGGACGTACGGGTGCCGCATGAGAAGGCTGTTGCCGGTGCCCGTGGTGTCGTAGTAGTGCTGCCAGTCGCCGTCCACCAGGCGGTAGTACGAGGCGTTGTCGATGCCGCGGAAGGAGAGGGTGGGGCCCTTCTCGTTGCCCTCGGCGGTGTGGTTGTAGACCACGTCGAGGATGACTTCGAGGCCGGCCGCGTGCAGCGCCTTGACCATCGACTTGAACTCGGTGACCTGCTCGCCGCGGGTGCCGTGGGCCGCGTAGCCGTTGTGCGGGGCGAAGAAGCCGATGGTGTTGTAGCCCCAGTAGTTGGCGAGGCCGCGGTCCCGCAGGACGCCGTCGTGCACGAACTGGTGCACCGGCATCAGCTCCACGGCGGTCACGCCGAGGGAGGTGAGGTGGCCGACGACCGCGGGGTGGGCCAGCCCGGCGTAGGTGCCGCGCAGTTCCTCGGGCACGTCGGGGTGGGTGCGGCTGAGGCCGCGCACGTGGGCCTCGTAGATCACGGTGTCCGCGTAGGGGTGCCGGGGCGGGCGGTCGTCGCCCCAGTCGAAGTAGGGGTCCGCGACGACGCCGAGCATGGTGTGCCCGGCGCTGTCGGCGGGGTCGGGTCCGCCGGGGTCCCTCTCGAAGAGGGAGGCGTGGTTGTCGACCTGCCCGTCGACGGCCCTGCTGTAGGGATCGAGGAGCAGTTTGGCGGGGTTGCAGCGGTGGCCGGCGGAGGGGGCCCACGGCCCGTGCACCCGGTAGCCGTAGCGCTGCCCCGGACCGACGCCGGGCAGGTGGCAGTGCCACACGAAACCGTCGACCTCGGGCACGGGGACGGTGGTGTGGCGGCCGTCGTCGTCGACGAGGACGAGGTCGACGTGTTCGGCGACCTCGCTGAACAGCGCGAAGTTGGTGCCCCGGCCGTCGTAGACGGCGCCCAGGGGGTAGGGGTGCCCGCTCCCCACGGGCGCCCCTTCCCCGCTCGGCCGGGAACGGCTCACCGGGCCCCCTCCGGGACACCGGCGGCGGCCGGTGCGGCCAGACGGGCGGCCGGCAGGAGCGTGCGGGGCAGGCGCAGCCCCTCCCGGGTGATCGGCTCCGGCGGGTTCGGCACCAGCGGGACGCGTTCGCCGGCGCGGGCGCGCTGGGAGAACCAGATGACCTTCGCGCCGGTGCCGGTGGCGCAGCACCCCCAGCCGTCGCTGGTGGCGGCGAGGTGCCGCAGGCAGCCGCGCAGGTCCTGGTCGGGCCGCAGGGCCCGGTCGCGCCCGCCGACGGCGGTGATGAGGTGCTGGCGGTTCCACCACAGCTCGATCGACGTGTTCTTGTCGCTGGCGTGCTCGTCGATGCCCCAAAGCAGCATCTCCGCCCCCGAGCAGACGGGTTCGACGAGGTTCTCCAGGTCCCAGTGGCGCAGGTGGGCGGCCAGGATGCGCCTGACCTGTCCGACCCGGTCCGGGGTCACCTCCACGTCGAGGTGGTAGTAGCAGGGCACTGCGGTCTCCATCGTCTTGGCTCCTCACCGCGACAGCTCGCGCCGTATCCCCGTCCCTTGGGGGAGGGGTTCCCCGAACACGAAGCGTGAGCGTCGATCGCTTCTGAGTGACTCCAGCGTGCGATCGGTAGTCCATTCGTGCAACACGAACACCGCCCGTCACCACGCCCACGCGCACTGTTGAAGATCCAACAAGACGGCGCGTCACTGTCCGTGCACCATGTGTGAAGAACTCGACGCCCGTACCGACCGTCCCGAAAGGTGGCCGGCACCATGCTGCTCCCCGCGAAGACCGAAGTCGCCCGGCAGCTACGGCGTTTCCGCGCCTGGGAGCGGAGGATGCTCGCGTCGCCCGCGGACGTGGCGGTGCGGGCGACGTTCGAGGACTCCGGCTACACCCTCTGCGTGCTCATGGGGAAGCGGTGCGCACGCGAGGCCGCGGACGCCGCGGAGCGGTACCTGCGGACCACCCTGGTCACCTACCTGCGGGAGCAGGGCGAACGGCCCCGCGGCGTCCGGACGCCGCGCCGGGCCCCGGAGGCGGTGGACCGGCTCGCCCCGTCGGGGCGGACGGCCCCCTCCGGCGTGGCGTGACCCATCCGGCCGGGCCGGTCGGGCCCGGCGTCGAGCACGGCGGAGGTGAGAACGGATGAGGACTGTGGAGATCGGGCGGATTCCGGTGCGGGACGTCCGCCCGGCGGTGGAGGGCGGCAGACGGCCGGCGAAGGCGGTGCCGGGCGAGACGTTCGAGGTCACCGCGACCGTGTTCCGCGAGGGCCACGAGGCGGTGGCCGCCAACGTGGTGCTGGAGGACCCCGAGGGGCGGCCGGGACCGTGGACGCCGATGCGGGAGCTGGCGCCGGGCACGGACCGCTGGGGCGCCGAGGTCACCCCGGACGCCCCGGGGCGCTGGACCTACCGGGTGGAGGCGTGGGGCGATCCCCTCGCCACCTGGCGCGAGCACGCCCGGATCAAGATCCCGGCGGGCCTCGACACGGGGCTGGTGCTGGAGGAGGGCGCCGAACTGTTCCGCCGGGCGGCGGCCGGCGTGCCGCGCAAGGCGGGCCGGCCGGTGGTGACGGCCGCCGCGAAGGCACTGCGGGACGACGCGCTGCCGGCGGCCGAGCGGCTGGCGGCGGCGCTCGCGCCGGAGGTGACGGCGGTCCTGGCCCGGTACCCGCTGCGGGAACTGGTCACCAGCAGCGAGCCGTTCCCGCTGCTGGTGGAGCGGGAACGGGCGCTGTACGGCGCGTGGTACGAGTTCTTCCCGCGTTCGGAGGGCACCCCGGAGCAGCCGCACGGCACGTTCCGGACCGCCGAGCGACGGCTGCCGGAGATCGCCGGGATGGGCTTCGACGTGGTCTACCTGCCGCCGATCCATCCCATCGGCACCACCCACCGCAAGGGCCGCAACAACACCCTCACCGCCGCTCCGGACGACGTCGGTGTGCCGTGGGCGATCGGCTCGCCGGAGGGCGGACACGACGCCGTGCACCCCGCGCTGGGCACGGTGGACGACTTCGCGCACTTCGTGGGCCGCGCCCGCGCGCTGGGGCTGGAGGTCGCGCTCGACTTCGCCCTCCAGTGCTCGCCGGACCACCCCTGGGTGCACAAGCGTCCCGAGTGGTTCCACCACCGCGCCGACGGCACCATCGCCTACGCGGAGAACCCGCCGAAGAAGTACCAGGACATCCATCCCGTGGCCTTCGACACCGACATGGACGGCCTGGTCGCCGAGAGCGTCCGGGTGCTGCGGCACTGGATGGGCCTGGGCGTCCGGATCTTCCGCGTGGACAACCCGCACACGAAACCGGTCGTCTTCTGGGAACGCGTCCTGGGCGAGATCAACCGCGCCGACCCCGACGTCGTGTTCCTGGCCGAGGCGTTCACCCGGCCCGCGATGATGCGCACCCTCGCCCAGATCGGGTTCCAGCAGTCCTACACGTACTTCACCTGGCGCAACACCAAGCGGGAACTGACGGAGTACCTCACCGAGCTGACGGGGGAGTCCGCCGCCTCGATGCGGCCGAACTTCTTCGTCAACACCCCCGACATCCTCCCCGCCTACCTCCAGCACGGCGGCCGTCCCGCCTTCGAGGTCCGCGCCGTCCTCGCCGCGACCCTCTCCCCCGCCTGGGGCGTCTACAGCGGCTACGAACTCTGCGAGAACACCCCCCTGCGCCCCGGCAGCGAGGAGTACCTCGACTCCGAGAAGTACCAGCTCACCCCCCGCGACTGGGCCGGCGCCGCCCGCGAGGGCCGCACCCTCGCCCCCCTCATCACCCGCCTCAACACCCTCCGCCGGGAGCATCCCGCGCTGCGCCGGCTGCGCAACCTGAGCTTCCACCGGGCCGACAACGACCAGGTCATCGTCTACAGCAAGCGGGCCGGGTCGGACGTGGTCCTGGTGGTCGTCAACCTCGATCCCCACCACACCCAGGAGGCCACGATCTCCCTCGACATGCCGCGACTCGGCCTCGGCCGGCACGCGTCGACGCCGGTCCACGACGAACTCACCGGCGAGACCTACCAGTGGGGCGAGACGAACTACGTGCGGCTGGAGCCCGGCCGGGCACCCGCGCACGTCTTCCACGTCCCGTGCCCGTCCGCCGCAGCTGCGCACACCGAAGGGCCGGGAGCCTCATGACCGTCAACGAGCCCGTAGCGGACACCTTCGAGGACACCCCGGCCAGGGACCGCGACCCGGACTGGTTCAAACGAGCCGTCTTCTACGAGGTCCTCGTCCGCTCCTTCCACGACAGCAACGGCGACGGCATCGGCGACCTGAAGGGCCTCACCGCCAAACTGGACTACCTCCAGTGGCTCGGCGTCGACTGCCTCTGGCTGCCCCCCTTCTTCACCTCCCCCCTCAAGGACGGCGGCTACGACGTCTCCGACTACACCGCCGTCCTCCCCGAATTCGGCGACCTCGCCGACTTCGTCGAGTTCGTCGACGCCGCCCACCAACGCGGCATGCGCGTCATCATCGACTTCGTCATGAACCACACCAGCGACCAGCACCCGTGGTTCCAGGAATCCCGCGCCCACCCCGACGGCCCCTACGGCGACTACTACGTCTGGGCCGACGACGACACCCGCTACCCCGACGCCCGCATCATCTTCGTCGACACCGAAGCCTCCAACTGGACCTACGACCCGGTCCGCCGCCAGTACTACTGGCACCGCTTCTTCTCCCACCAGCCGGACCTCAACTACGAGAACCCCGCCGTCCAGGAGGACATGCTCGCCGCCCTCAAGTTCTGGCTCGACCTGGGCATCGACGGATTCCGCCTCGACGCCGTGCCCTACCTCTACGCCGAGGAAGGCACCACCTGCGAGAACCTGCCCGCCAGTCACGCCTTCCTCAAACGGGTCCGCAAGGAGATCGACGCCCAGTACCCCGACACCGTCCTGCTCGCCGAGGCCAACCAGTGGCCCGAGGACGTCGTCGACTACTTCGGCGACTACGCCTCGGGCGGCGACGAGTGCCACATGGCCTTCCACTTCCCCGTCATGCCCCGCATCTTCATGGCCGTACGCCGCGAATCACGGCACCCGGTCTCCGAGATCCTGGCCAAGACACCGGCCATCCCGTCCGGCTGCCAGTGGGGCATCTTCCTGCGCAACCACGACGAACTGACCCTGGAGATGGTCACCGACGAGGAACGCGACTACATGTGGGCCGAATACGCCAAAGACCCCCGCATGCGCGCCAACATCGGCATCCGCCGCCGCCTCGCCCCCCTCCTGGACAACGACCGCGACCAGATCGAACTCTTCACCGCCCTGCTGCTGTCCCTGCCCGGCTCGCCGATCCTCTACTACGGCGACGAGATCGGCATGGGCGACAACATCTGGCTCGGCGACCGCGACGCCGTCCGCACCCCCATGCAGTGGACCCCCGACCGCAACGCCGGCTTCTCCTCCTGCGACCCCGGGCGCCTCTTCCTGCCCGCCATCATGGACCCGGTCCACGGCTACCAGGTCACCAACGTCGAGGCGTCGATGGCGTCGCCCTCGTCGCTGCTGCACTGGACGCGGCGGATGATCGAGATCCGCAAGCAGAACCCGGCCTTCGGCCTCGGCACCTACACCGAACTGCCCTCCTCCAACCCCGCCGTCCTCGCCTTCCTCCGCGAGTACGAGGACGACCTGGTGCTCTGCGTCCACAACTTCGCGCGGTTCGCCCAGCCCACCGAGCTGGACCTGCGCGAGTTCGCCGGGCGGCATCCGGTGGAACTGTTCGGCGGGGTCCGCTTCCCGGCCATCGGCGAGCTGCCGTACCTGCTGACCCTCGGGGGCCACGGCTTCTACTGGTTCCGGCTCACCCGAGGCGCATCCCGCATCGGCCGCCCCGTGTGACCCCCGGCCGAGGAAAGGACGCGTCACCATGCAGAAGACCGCTCCCCCGCGCCCCAGGGCCACGCACCTCGCCGAGCCCATGGTCTCGCTCGGCGGGCTGCTGCGGGACTGGCTGCCGCGCCAGCGCTGGTTCGCGGGCAAGGACCGGCCCGTGGCCGAGCTCGCCCTGCTGTCGATGACCGAGCTCTTCCCGGGCTGCCTGCACCTGCTCGTCCACACCGGTCACGGCCCCGTGCCCGCCCCCGGCGGCACTCCCCCGGCGGGCGACTGCTACCAGCTCCTCCTCACCGTCCGCGAGCGCCCGGCACCGCACCTGGGGCGGGCGCTCGTCGGCCGGGTGCGGGAAGGGCCGCTGGCCGGACGGACGGTCTACGACGCGCTGCACGACCCGCGCACCGCCCAGCTCCTGCTGGAACGCCTCCGGCACCCGGGCACCGCCGGCCCGCTCCGCTTCGAACGGGACCCGGCCCGACAGGTGCCGGCCGGTCTCGCGCCCCGGCTGCTGGACGCCGAGCAGTCCAACTCCTCGCTGGTGTACGGGGACGAGTTCATCCTGAAGCTGTTCCGGCGGATCCAGCCCGGCGTCAACCCGGACCTGGAGGTGCCGGGCGCGCTGGCCCGGCAGGGCTGCGACCGGGTCCCCGCGCCGGTGGCGTGGCTGCGCACGACCCGTCCGTACCAGGCGACGCTCGGCGTGCTCCAGCCCTTCCTGCCCGACGCCGACGACGGCTGGACCCTCGCCCTCGCCGCGCTGGGCCGCGGGGACGACTTCACCGCCGAGGCCCACGCGCTGGGGCGGGCCACCGCCGACGTGCACCTGGCGCTGGCCTCCGCCTTCCCGGCCGCGCCCGCCGGGCAGAACACGCGGACGGCGGCGGCGATGTCCGAACGGCTGACCGCCGCCGCGCACTGCGTGCCCGCGCTCGGGCCCCACGTCGCCGGGCTCCGGGGAGCCTTCGCGGCGCTGGCCGGCTGCGACTGCGGCCCGCCCGACCAGCGCGTCCACGGCGACCTCCACCTGGGTCAGGTGCTCAGGGCCGGCCGGGACTGGTTCGTCATCGACTTCGAGGGCGAGCCGTCCCGGCCGCTGTCCGAACGGCGCAGCGCCCACTCCCCGGTGCGGGACATCGCGGGCATGCTGCGCTCCTTCGACTACGCCGCCCGCCAGCGCCGCCCGTGGCGCCCCGAATGGGCCCTGCGCTGCCGCGAGGCGTACTGCGCGGGGTACGCCTCCCGGGCCGGCTGGGACCCCCGCGAGAAGCACGGCCTGCTGCGCGCCTACGAGACGGACCGGGCGGTCTACGAAGTGCTGTACGAGGCCCGCCACCGTCCCGACTGGCTTCCCGTACCCATGGCGGCGATCGAACGACTCGCCGCGAGAGGAGACTGACCCGTGGCCCTGCGCGACACCACCCTCCCCGAGCCGTCCGGCCCCGTCCCGCCCGTCACCGGGCCGTGCGGCACGGCGCCGCCCCTCGATCCCGGCGACCGCGGGCGGCTGCTGGCGGGCGCGCACCACGATCCGCACGCCCTGCTCGGCGCCCACCCGGTGCCCGGCGGGATCGCGTTCCGGGCGCTGCGCCCGTACGCCCGCGGGGTGAGTGTGGTCGTCGGCGGACAGCGGCACGCCCTCGTCCCGGAGGGGGACGGACTGTTCTCCGGCGTCCTGGAACTGCCGGAGATCCCGGCGTACCGGCTGGCCGTGGCGTACGGGGAGGACAAGCGGGAGACGGAGGACCCGTACCGCTTCCTGCCCGCGCTCGGCGACATGGACCTGCACCTGATCGGCGAGGGCCGGCACGAGCGGCTGTGGCGGGCGCTGGGCGCGGAGCCGATGACGCACCAGGGCGTGACGGGCACCCGGTTCACGGTGTGGGCGCCGAACGCCCTGGGGGTGCGGGTGGCCGGCGACTTCACGCACTGGGACGGGACGGCGTTCCCGATGCGCTCGCTGGGCTCCTCCGGCGTGTGGGAGCTGTTCCTGCCCGGGATCGGGGAGGGCGCGCGGTACAAGTTCGAGATCCACTCCCGGCACGGGCAGCGGTTCCTCAAGGCCGACCCGATGGCCCGCCGGACGGAGGAGCCGCCGGCCACGGCCTCGGTCGTGACCGCCTCGCACCACACGTGGGGCGACGCGGAGTGGATGAGCCGCCGGGGTGCCGTGCCGGTGCACGAGGCGCCGTTCTCGGTGTACGAGGTGCACCTGCCGTCCTGGCGCCCGGGGCTCTCCTACCGCGAACTGGCCGACGTGCTCCCCGCCTACGTGCGGGACCTCGGCTTCACCCACGTCGAGCTGATGCCGGTCGCCGAGCACCCCTACGGCCCGTCCTGGGGCTACCAGATCACCGGCTTCTACGCGCCGACCGCGCGGCTCGGCTCCCCCGACGACTTCCGGTACCTGGTGGACGCGCTGCACCGGGCCGGCGTCGGCGTGATCCTGGACTGGGTGCCGGCGCACTTCCCGAAGGACGACTGGGCGCTGGCCCGCTTCGACGGTGACCCACTGTACGAGCCGGGTGACGCCCGGCGCGCCGAGCACCCGGACTGGGGGACGTACACCTTCGACTTCGCCCGCACCGAGGTGCGCAACTTCCTCGTCGCGAACGCCGTGTACTGGTGCGAGGAGTTCCACGTCGACGGGCTGCGCGTGGACGCCGTCGCCTCGATGCTCTACCTGGACTACTCGCGGGACTCCGGCCAGTGGGAGCCCAACGCGTACGGCGGACGGGAGGACCTGGCGGCGGTCGCCTTCCTCCAGGAGATGAACGCGACCGTCTACCGCCGCTGCCCCGGGGTGGTGACGATCGCCGAGGAGTCGACCGCCTGGGGCGGGGTGACGCGGCCGACCGACACCGGCGGGCTCGGGTTCGGGTTCAAGTGGAACATGGGCTGGATGCACGACTCGCTGGAGTACATGAGCCACGAGCCGGTGCACCGCAGGCACCACCACCACGAGATGACCTTCTCCATGGTGTACGCGTACAGCGAGAACTACGTGCTGCCGATCTCCCACGACGAGGTCGTGCACGGCAAGCGGGCCCTGGTGTCCAAGATGCCGGGCGACTGGTGGCAGCGGCGAGCCGGTCTCCGCGCCTACCTGGGGTTCATGTGGGCCCACCCCGGCAAGCAACTCCTCTTCATGGGACAGGAGTTCGCCCAGGGCGGGGAGTGGTCCGAGGCGCACGGGCCCGAGTGGTGGCTGCTGGACGACGGGTACCACTCGGCGGGGGACCACCGCGGGGTGCGGGACCTCGTCCGGGACCTCAACACCCGCTACCTGCGCACGCCGGCGCTGTGGCAGCGCGACACCGACCCGGCCGGGTTCCGCTGGGTGCGGGTCGACGCGGCCGACGACAACGTCCTCGCCTTCCTGCGGCTGGACGCGGCAGGCGCCCCGCTGCTGGCGGTGTCGAACTTCTCCCCCGTCGTCCGCCACGACTACGCGCTCGCCGTGCCGGAGGGCCCCGCCGCCTGGCGGGAGGTCCTCAACACCGACGACGCGAAGTACGGCGGCGGCGGCGTCACCCGGCCCGGCCCGGTCGCGCCGCAGGACGGCGCGGTCCGGATCACGCTGCCGCCGCTGGCCACGGTGTGGCTCGCGCCGGACGCGCCGTCGCTCCCCTGAGCCCCGGGGAGGTGTCCGCCCGGCGTGCGGGGGCAGTCGGGGTGCACGGGCGGGAGTGTCCCGCCGACACCGCGGCCGGGCCCGCGCAGAGAGGGCGGCATCAGGTGCGTACCGTCGGAGTGGAGGAGGAACTCCTCCTGGTCGACCCAGACTCCGGTGAGCCGCGCGCGCAGTCGGCCGCCGTCCTCGCCCGCGCGGGACGCGGCGCCGCCCCGCGGGGCGTCTTCGAGGAGGAGCTCCACGGCCAGATGCTGGAGTTCGCCACGCGTCCGCAGACGGACCTCGGGCTGCTGCACGCCGACATCGTGCGCTGCCGCGCGGAGGCGGCGCGGCACGCCGCGGGGGCCGGCTGCGCGGTCGCGGCGCTCGCCACCTCCCCGTTGCCGGTCACGCCCTCGGTCGGCGGGCACCGGCGCTACCGGTGGATGGCCGCCCAGTACGGCGTCGTGGTCCACGAGCAACTGGTGCTCGGCTGCCACGTGCACGTCGCGGTGGACGGCGACGAGGAGGGCGTCGCGGTGATCGACCGGGTGCGGCCGTGGCTGCCGGTGCTCTCGGCGCTCAGCGCCAACTCCCCCTTCTGGCAGGGCCGCGATTCCTCGTACAGCAGCTATCGCAGCCGGGTGTGGCAGCGGTGGCCGTCGGCCGGCCCGACGGAGCTGTTCGGCTCGGCCGCGGACTACCGGCGACGGGTCGCCGACATGGTCGCCACCGGCACCATCCTCGACGAGCGGATGGTCTACTTCGACGTCCGGCTCTCCCCGCGCTATCCGACGGTGGAGTTCCGCGTCGCGGACGTGTGCCTGGACGCCCGGACCGCCGTCCTGGTCGCCGCGCTGGCCCGCGCCCTGGTGGAGACGGCGGTGCGGGAGTGGCGCGAGGGCGCGGCGCCGGCCGCGCACAGCGTGAGCCTGCTGCGGCTGGCCGCGTGGCGGGCCGCCCGCTCCGGGCTGACCGGGGAGCTGCTGCACCCGGAGACGATGCGGCGGGCGCCGGCCGCCGCGGTGGTCGACCGGCTGCTGGCCCACACGGGGGAGGCGCTGGCCGCCGACGGCGACCTGGACCGGGTGCGGGAGGGCGCCGCGGAGCTGCTGCGCCACGGCAACGGCGCCCGGGTCCAGCGCGAACTGCTGGCACGCACCGGCAGCCTGCGCGAGGTCGTCGCCGCCTGCGTCGCCCGCACCCAGGCGGCCTGACAGCGGCCACCGTCACCGGTCGACGGGCAGCACGCGCGCGACGCCGGTGGCCGGGGCTCCCGGCCCGCAGCCGACGGCCCGGCGACGGCAGCCGCAGCCGGGCCCGCAGGGCCGCCGGGCCGCCGGGCCGCCGGGCCCGCGAACGCGGGAGACCGGCCGCGGGCCGGTGCCGGAGGCGGCGCGACGAGGTCCCGGCACGGCGGCCCCGAGCCCGCCCGGCGTGGCGAAGGGCCCGGCCGCCGGGCCGCCCGGCCCGCACGGGAGCGGGAGACCCCGCCGGGCGCCGCGCCAGGGGCGGGCGGGCCGGCGCGGGCGGGCCCGGAGACCGTGGCGGTGGCCATGCGTGCGGGCGGACGCCCGTGGCGAGGTCACCCCGGCGGGCGGGCGGGGCCGCCCGCCCGTTCCACCGGGGCCCGGGACGCGGACGGGGGCCCGTCGGCCCCAGCGGCCCGCGTCCGCGCGGGCCGGGGCCGCCCGGCGGCGGTCGGGGCGCCGGGCAGCGGCCGGGCGGTGGTCGGGCGCCGGGCGGTGGGGCGCGGCCGGTCAGAAGATCAGGGCGAGGGCGTATCCCAGCAGACCCGCCGCGAAGACCACGACCAGCGCGAGGATCAGCGTCAGCGGGCCCTTCGCCCATCCCTTGGGCGGGTTGTGCGATTCGTAGGGGCCCGCCTCCGGCAGGCTGCTCTCCGCGGGCGGGGTCTCCCCGGGCGGGACGCCGCCACCCGGCTCCAGGCCGGTGGTGCGCTCGGGATCGGGATCGGGGTTCGTGAAGGTCATGCTCCCCGGGTCCCCCGATCCGGCCGAGATCACCAGGCGGCCACACTTCCGCCGTCCCGGCCCCCCGGTGTCCCCGGCTCGGCTAGATTCGAGCTCCCGGCCGATGACGGTGCCCGTCCGCGACGTCACCCTCTGTACAGCTCAGGAGCAGCGCATGCGCGAACTCGCCCTCGCTCCCCCCGCCGCCTCGCCCCTGACCGGCGGACTCGCCGACAGTGTCTTCGAGACGGCGGACCGCACGCCCCGGCTCCCGGTGCTCGCCCGGCGGCCCGTGCCGTCCTCCGCCGAGTGGGTGACGGTGTCGGCGGCGCGGTTCCGGGACGAGGTGGTCGCCCTGGCCAAGGGCCTGATCGTCTGCGGCATATCCCCCGGCGACCGGGTCGCCATCCTCGCCCGCACCCGGTACGAGTGGACGCTCTTCAGCTACGCCCTGTGGACCGTCGGCGCCGAGGTCGTGCCCATCTATCCCTCGTCCTCGCGTGAGCAGGTCGAATGGATCCTGCGCGACGCCCGCTGCGTGGCCGTGGTGGTCGAGGACGAGCAGAGCGTGATGACCGTGGGCTCGGTCTGCGCCACCCTGCCCGCGCTCGGACACGTCTGGCAGCTCGACGCCGGCGCGGTGGAGATGCTGGTGGAGCGCGGCGAGTACATCCCGCCGGCCACGGTCGACTCGATGCGCCGGATCGTCCTGCCGGACTCCACCGCGGTCGTCGCCTACACCTCGGGCACCTCCGGCCAGGCCCTCGGCTGCGCGCTGAGCCACCGCAGCGTCGCCAGCCCGTGCGACACGCTGCTCGCCGGCTGGGGCCACACGGTGGCGCCCCCGGGCGAGCAGGGCGTGATCCTCGCCTTCCTGCCCTTCTCCCACGTGTACGGGCTGATGATCCAGACGCTGTGCCTGCGCGGCGGGCTGCTGATGGGGCACGAGCCCGCGATGAGCGAGGAGGCGTTGTCCCGGGCCCTGCGCACCCTGCGGCCGACGTACCTCTACGCGGTCCCCTCGGTGCTGGAGCGGCTCTACAAGAACTTCCTGCGCGCCGCGCAGGAGTCGGGCCGCGGCGCGCTGTTCGAGCGGGCCGCGGAGACCGCGCGGGACTTCGCCGAGGCCCTGGAGCGCCGCCGCCTCGACCGCGGGCCGGGTCCGGGCCTGGACCTGCGGATGCAGCACGCGCTGTACGAGCGGACGGTGTACCGCCGGCTGCGCACGGCCCTCGGCGGGCGGGTGCGCCGGGCCACCTCGGGCGGCTCGCCGCTCAGCCGCGACCTGTCGCTGTTCTACGAGGGCATCGGCGTCTACGTGCACGACGGGTACGGCCTGACCGAGACCAGCGGCGGGCTGACCATGCAGCCGCTGGGCCGCGAGAAGTCCGGCACGGTCGGCAAGCCGCTGCCCGGCGTCGACGTCCACCTGGCGGAGGACGGGGAGATCCTGGTCCGCGCCCCCTCGATGTTCCAGGGGTACGTGGGCCGGGAGGCCGCGACCCGTGCGGTGCTGCGGGAGGGCTGGTTCGCCACCGGCGACCTCGGCCACCTGGACCAGGAGGGCTACCTGACGATCACCGGCCGCAAGAAGGACGTCATCATCACCAGCGGCGGCAAGAGCGTGACGCCGTCCGCGCTGGAGGAGCGGCTGCGCGAGCACCCGCTGGTCCACCAGGCGGTCGTGGTGGGCGACAACCGGCCCTGCGTCGGCGCGCTGATCACGCTGGATCCGCGGTTCCTGTCGCACTGGCGGGCGGGCCTGGCCCTCCAGGGCGACGCGTCGATCCGCGAGGCCCGCGAGGAGAACGCGCTGCGCGAGGAGATCGCGCGGGCCGTCGCCGCCGCCAACAGCGCCGTCTCCCGTTCCGAGTCCATCCGGGTGTTCCGCATCCTGCCGGAACCGTTCGACGTCGCCAGCGGACTGCTGACCCCGTCGATGAAGCTGCGCCGCGACGAGATCGTCCGGACCTACGCCGCCGAGATCGACGCGATGTACGAGGCGCGCTCGCGCCGCCGGCCGCCCGCGGAGGAGCCGGCCAGCTGGGACGATGCGGACAACGTGTTCTTCCGCTGACCCCGCGCCCCCGCCGTCCCGTCCCCTCCCCGGCGCCCCTCGCGCCGCTCCGTCCCCGGTGCACGCGCGTAGGCTCCGCCCGCACGGGAACTAACCAACCAGGGGGGCGCAGGACAAGGACGATGCCCGGCCCGTGCCGGGCCGGGAAGGCGAGATGGCAGCCGAGCCGCGTTGGGACAGGACACTGGCTTCCGAGGAGATCACGAACCGCATCGCCAGCTTCACCGGGGAACTGCACAACGTGACCGGTGCGCGTCTGGTCGCCGAGGACTTCCTCGGCGACCTGGCCCGGGTGGCGCCCCCGGCGGCGCCCGAGCACTGGGACGACATCCTGCTGGTCGTCACCGAACTCGCGGCCAACGCCGTGCAGTACGCGCCGGGCCCCTTCCAGTTGCGGCTGCGCAGGACCTTCGACGGGGTGCACGTGGTGATGCACGACACCAGCGCGACGGAGCCCGCGCCGCGCCCCTTCCATCCCAGCAGCGGCGGCGGGGGCATCGGCTGGCACCTGATCCACACCCTGTCCGACCAGGTGAGCGTGGTCACCGGCGCGCGGGGCAAGGACATCCACGTGTTCATGCCCTGGTGAGCGGGGCGCCCCCCGGGGCCACGTGGCCGGGCCGGACACGCGCCGGCCGGGTCGGGGTCGGTCCTCGCGGGCGGCGGGGCGCAGGGGGTCCGGCCGGCCGGTTCCCCCTGCGTGGTTCCCCGGAACGTGCCGTGCGGGCGTGCGGCACCCGCTCAGGGGCGGCGGGCCTCCCCCGCCGCGAGCCGGTGGTAGTAGTCGCCGACGGCCGCCAGGTACGCCCGGTCCATCGTCTCGCTGTCGGTACGGAAGCGGGGCGCGGCCTTCACCTCCGCCCGGGTGCAGCCCAGGGTCACCCTGCGGGCGGCCGGGTCGACGCGCCGGACGACGCCCACCGGGACGAGCGCGCTGCGGCCGAAGACCCACACCCCCGTGTCGACGACCAGGTGGCGCATGCCGAAGTGGCCGGCCTGCCGGTCCACGCGCCCGACGGCACCGTCGCTCGCGTGGACGGCGAACCCCGTCGGGTCCCGCCCCTCCACGTACCCGCTGTCCGCCCGGAACGACCAGATGCTGTCCGTCGGCACGCTGCCCCTTTCCTCCCGCGCCGGTCGGTGGGTGACGGGCCCGGGGCGGATACCGCGGGCCGGACCGGCTCCCCCGGATGAATACCCGCCCGGGGCCGCCGCATTCGAACGCGTGTCGCCGGACGGGAGCGGTCCCACCCGGCCCGGGGTACTTCTTGGTGGGTTCCCGGCGCCCGGGTTAGCCTCTGACGTATTTTTCTCATCGGGCAGATCCGTGAACTGCGAAGACGTGTGCGGGGCAAGGACGCACGCACGACGGACGGGGCCGCGCGGCGGTCCCCGGAGGGGTTCCGAGTCCTCGGCGGCCGAGGACTCCTGGGGAGCGGAACGAGGATGCGCATGACCAGCGAGAGCGCCGGGACGGTGGACGCGGTCCCGGGCGACCGGGAGCTGCGGCGGCTCCTGGCGGGCCTGACCGCCGTACGGGACGGGGACTTCGGCACCCGCCTGCCGGACGACGCGGACGGCCTGATGGGCGACATCGCCACCGTGTTCAACGGGATGGTGGACCAGTTGTCCGTGTTCACCTCCGAGGTCACGCGGGTGGCCCGGGAGGTCGGCACCGAGGGCACCCTCGGCGGACAGGCGCGGGTGCCGGGGGTCTCGGGCACCTGGGCCGACCTGACGGACTCGGTCAACGCCATGGCGGGCAACCTGACCACGCAGGTCCGCGACATCGCCCAGGTGGCCACGGCGGTCGCCGAGGGCGATCTCTCCCAGAAGATCGACGTGGACGCGCGCGGCGAGATCCTGGAGCTGAAGAACACCATCAACACGATGGTCGACCAGCTCTCCGCCTTCGCCGACGAGGTCACCCGCGTCGCCCGCGAGGTCGGCACCGACGGGCGGCTCGGCGGGCAGGCCGACGTGCAGGGCGTGCGGGGCACCTGGCGCGATCTGACGGACTCCGTGAACTTCATGGCGGGCAACCTCACCGCCCAGGTCCGCAACGTCGCCCAGGTGGCCACGGCGGTCGCCGAGGGCGACCTCTCCCAGAAGATCACCGTGGACGCGCGCGGCGAGATCCTGGAGCTGAAGAACACCATCAACACGATGGTCGACCAGCTCTCCGCCTTCGCCGACGAGGTCACCCGCGTCGCCCGCGAGGTCGGCACGGCCGGCAACCTGGGCGGCCAGGCGCAGGTGCGGGGCGTCTCGGGCACCTGGAAGGACCTCACCGACAACGTCAACGTGATGGCGTCCAACCTGACCGGGCAGGTCCGCTCCATCGCCCAGGTCGCCAGCGCGGTGGCGCGGGGCGACCTGTCGCAGCGGATCACGGTCGAGGCCGAGGGCGAGGTGGCCGCGCTGGCCGACGTCATCAACACGATGGTCGACACGCTGTCCGCGTTCGCCGACGAGGTGACGCGGGTCGCCCGCGAGGTCGGCACCGAGGGACGCCTCGGCGGGCAGGCGCACGTGCCGAACGTGGCCGGCACCTGGAAGGACCTCACCGACAACGTCAACTCGATGGCCAACAACCTCACCGGCCAGGTGCGCAACATCGCGCTGGTGACGACGGCGGTGGCCCGGGGCGACCTGTCGCAGAAGATCGACGTCGACGCCCGCGGCGAGATCCTCGAACTCAAGACGACGATCAACACGATGGTCGACACCCTGTCCGCGTTCGCCGACGAGGTGACGCGGGTCGCCCGCGAGGTCGGCACCGAGGGGCGCCTCGGCGGGCAGGCCGAGGTGGAGGGCGTCTCCGGCACCTGGAAGCGGCTCACCGAGAACGTCAACGAACTGGCCGGCAACCTCACCCGGCAGGTCCGCGCGATCGCCGGGGTGACCAGCGCGGTCGCCGAGGGCGATCTGACGCGCTCCGTCAACGTGGAGGCGTCCGGCGAGGTCGCCGAGCTGAAGGACAACATCAACGCGATGGTGGAGTCCCTGCGCGAGACCACCCGGGCCAACCAGGAGCAGGACTGGCTCAAGACCAACCTCGCCCGGATCTCCGGCCTGATGCAGGGTCACCGCGACCTGCCCGTCGTCGCCGAGCTGATCATGGACGAGCTGGTGCCGCTGGTCTCCGCCCAGTACGGCGCCTTCTACCTGGCCGAGGACGGCGAGGACGGGCCCGAGCTGCGGCTGGTCGGCTCCTACGGCTGCCCCGCGGAGCCGGCGCGGCCGACGCGCATCGCCTTCGGGCGCACCCTGGTCGGGCAGGCCGCGCGCAGCCGGCGCACCATCGTCGTGGACGCGCTGCCGCCCGGTTACGTGACCATCTCCTCCGGGCTGGGCGAGGTGGTGCCGACCACGCTGCTGCTGGAGCCGATGGTGGTCGAGGGCCAGGTCCTCGGCGTGATCGAGCTGGCGTCGGTCACGCCGTTCGGCCCCGTGCACCGGACCTTCCTGACGCAGCTCATGGAGACCATCGGCGCCAACGTCAACACCATCGTGGCCAACGCCCGCACCGACGAACTGCTGGCCGAGTCGCAGCGGCTGACCGTCGAGCTCCAGGCCCGTTCCGAGGAACTCCAGGTGCAGCAGGAGGAGTTGCAGCGCTCCAACGCCGAGCTGGAGGAGAAGGCGTCCCTGCTCGCCACGCAGAACCGGGACATCGAGGCGAAGAACCTCCAGATCGAGCAGGCCCGGCAGGAGCTGGAGACCCGTGCCCAGCAGCTCTCGCTGGCCTCGAAGTACAAGTCGGAGTTCCTGGCCAACATGAGCCACGAGCTGCGCACCCCGCTCAACAGCCTGCTGATCCTCGCCCAGTTGCTCGCGCAGAACCCGTCGCGCAACCTCACCCCGAAGCAGGTCGAGTACGCGGGCATCATCCACTCCGCCGGCTCCGACCTCCTCCAGTTGATCAACGACATCCTGGACCTGTCCAAGGTCGAGGCCGGCAAGATGGACGTCTCCCCCGAGCGGGTGACGCTGCGTCAGCTCATCGACTACGTGGAGGACACCTTCCGGCCGATGACGACCCAGAAGGGCCTGTCGTTCGCGGTCACCACCGCCGCCGGTGCCCCGGCCGACCTGCTGACCGACGATTCCCGGCTGCGCCAGGTGTTGCGCAACCTGCTCTCCAACGCGGTGAAGTTCACCGAGCGGGGCAGCGTGGAACTGTCCGTCGCACCGGCCCCGGACGACGAGGTGCCCGCGGACGTGATCCGCGGCGGTGCCGTGGTCGCCTTCCGGGTGAGCGACACCGGCATCGGCATCCCGGAACAGAACCTGGAGTCGGTCTTCGGCGCCTTCCAGCAGGCCGACGGCACCACCAGCCGCAAGTACGGCGGCACGGGGCTCGGCCTGTCCATCACCCGGGAGATCGCCCAACTGCTCGGCGGCGCCGTCACGGTGGACAGCACGCCCGGCCGCGGCAGCACCTTCACCCTGTTCCTGCCCGTGGCCCGGCCGGACTTCGAGGAGGTGCTGGAGCACGCCGGCGAGAGCCTGCCGGCCTCCTCGGCCGCCCCGCTCCCCCGCCCCGCCCCGCGGGAACCGGCCGGCGGGCACCGCAACCGGCCCCGGCGCCTGCTGGTCGTCGAGGAACGGCCGCGGGGACTGCTCACCCTGGTGGCCGAGAGCGTGGTCGCCGACCTCGCGCACGGCCGGGACGACACGGGCGACCGGCCCCCGGTGGACGTCATCACCGCCGTCGGCGCGCAGGAGGCGGCCGGGGCGCTCGCGGCCGAGCCGTGCCACTGCGTGGTACTGGAGCTGGGCCTGCCGGACGGGGAGGCGTCCCGTTTCCTCGGCGCGCTGCGGGGCGACTCCGCGCTGGCGAGCGTGCCGGTGCTGGTGCACAGCGGGCACCGGGCGGACGCGGCGCAGGAGGCGAGCCTGCGCTCGGGCGCGCAGGGCGGCTCGCTGGAGTTCCTGTCCAGCCTGGACGAGCTGCGCGAGCGCATCGCCCTGCACCTGGCGGCCGACGAACCCGGCGACGTCCTGCCGCTGGTGCGGCACGAGCAGCCGGGGCGGCTGCCGGAGCCGCCCGCCGACGGGCCGCCGACGGGCCGTACGGTCCTGGTCGTGGACGACGACGCGCGCAACCTCTTCGCGCTCAGCGGCATCCTGGAGCTGCACGGCTTCCGGGTGCTGCACGCGGAGAACGGGCGGCGCGGCATCGAGACGCTGGTGGACCACCCGGAGGTCGCCCTGGTGCTGATGGACGTGATGATGCCGGAGATGGACGGCTACACGGCGACCGCGGAGATCCGCCGGATGCCGCGGTACGCCGATCTGCCGATCATCGCGGTCACGGCGAAGGCGATGCCCGGCGACCGGGAGAAAAGCCTCGCCTCCGGGGCCAGCGACTACGTCACCAAGCCGGTCGACACCCGGGACCTGATCGCCTGCGTCCGCCGGTGGTTGCCCGCATGAGCGCGTACGGCATCCTCCCCCGCGCCGCGTGCGCGGTGGCGCCGCGCCCCTCCGGCCGCGGAGCGTGGTCGGCGTGAACGGTCCCGGACGGCGGCACGAGACCCCGGACCGGCGGGGACCGGACCGCGGACCGTCCCCGGCACGGCCACCGGCCACGGCGGACGGGCTCGGCGCGATCACCCCGCTCACCCCCGTGGGCCGCCTCGCGGCCACCGTCGCCCGGCTCAGCCGCGAGGTGCGGGACGCACAGGCCGAGGCCGAGGGGCGCGCCCTGATCGAGCTGGCCAAGGGCATCCTCGTCGCCCGGCTCGGCTGCGGCCCCGCCGAGGCCGCCCGGCAACTCGCCGAGCTGGCGGAGCAGTCGCAGGCGACGCCGCTGGAGTTCGCGGTCGACGTCATCAACCAGGCCGCCCGGGACCGGATGTCGGAGATCACCGACTCCTTCCTCACCGCCACCGCCGCGGCCGGCGGCCGGGAGGCGGCCGGCGCCGACGGAACCGGCCCGGGCGCGGTGGCCGGTTCCGCCGCGGTGCGGCTGCGGGCCGCCGAGAGCCGGGCGCTCGCCGCGAGCGACACCCAGGCCGTCGCCGACGCCCTCCTCGAACAGGCGCTGCGTCCGCTCGGCGCGGTCGCGGTGGCCATCTGGGCGGCGGGCTCCGACGGGTCGCTGACCCTGGCCGGCAGCGCCGGGTTCTCCCCGGCCGAGGCGGCCCGCTGGCGCTACGTCCCGCCGGACGTGGCGACGGTGGCCCGCAGCGGGCTGACCGAGCGCGCCGGACAGTGGATCACCTCGCTCGCGCGGACCGGGCTGCCCAGCGTGGGCCGCCACCAGTATCCGGAGGGCGGCCGGGCCGCCGTGCCCGCCGGCACCGGGGGCCGTATCCACGGGGTGCTGGAGATCGCCTGGCCGGTGCCGCTCGCTCCGCAGCCGCCCCCGGTGGTCCGGCAGGTCGAGGCGCTGGCCGAGCTGTGCGCGCACACCCTGGAGACGTACGAGCCGCCGCCCGGCGGACCGCAGGAACCGCGGGTCATGCCGGACGCGGCGGAGCTGATGGACCTCGCCGACGGGCTGCACGACCCGGCGCTGGTGCTGGTGCCGCACCTGGACGACGCCGGGCACCTGGCGGACTTCCGCATCCAGCACGTCAACAAGCGCTTCCTGGACCCGGCCGGGCGGCCCCGCGCGGTCGTGGGCGGCGCGCTGCTGCTGGAGGCCTTCCCGATGGCCGCCGGGGACAGCGAGCTCTTCCAGAGCGTGGAGCGGGTCTACGCGACCGGCGAGCCGTTCCGGGCCCGGCGGATGAACCTCACCGCCCTCGTCGACCAGGTGCCGCTCTCCGCGACCGCGGACATCAGCATCAGCCGGCACGGCAACGCCGTCCTGCTGATCTGGCGGATCGAGGACGAGACGGCCCGGCTGGCCAGCCTCCTCCAGCACGCGCAGCGGCTCGGCCGGATCGGCGGTTTCGAGGAGAACCTGCTCACCGGCGAGATCACCTGGAACGGCCAGTTGTTCGACCTGTACGGGCGCCCCACGTCCAGCACCCCGGTACCGCTGGAGGAACTGGCCGCGCACAGCCACCCGGACGACGCGGTGGCCATCGGCCGGTTCCTGCGCACGCTGCTGCACCACCGGCGGCCCTCGTCGGCGGCCTTCCGGCTCCAGCGCCCCGACGGCGTGACCCGGCACGTGCGGGTCGTCGCCGAACCGGTGCTGGACACCGACGACCGGCTGCTCGTCGTGCGCGGCGCCTACCAGGACATCTCGGCCCAGCACTGGACGGAGGTGGCCCTCGCGGCCACCCGCGACCAACTGGCCCACACCGAGCAGCAGGCGATCGAGCGCAACCGGCTGACCCTCCAGTTGCAGCACGCGATCATGCCGCCCGCCCAGGCCCCGCTGCGGGTTCCGGACCTCCAGGTGGCCGTGCGCTACCGGCCCGCCGAGACCGAGCAGCTCGTCGGCGGCGACTGGTACGACGCCGTGATGCTGCCCAACGGCCTGGTGCTGGTCTGCGTCGGGGACGTGGCCGGGCACGGCATAGAGGCCGCGACCAGCATGGTCGTCCTGCGTAACGCGCTGCGCGGCCTCGCGGTGACCGGTGCCGGTCCGGGCCAGCTCCTGTCCTGGCTGAACATCGTGGCGCACCATCTGACCGGCGGGGTCACGGCGACCGCGGTGTGCGGACTGTACGACCCGGCGCGGCGCACCCTGCGCTGGGCGCGGGCCGGGCACCTGCCGCCGGTGCTGGTGCGCGGCCCGGAGGCGGCGCCGCTGCCGCTGGTGCGGGGCATGCTGCTGGGGGCGGTGGCGGAGGCGGCGTACGAGGAGGACGAGGTGCAGCTCGCCGGCGAGGACACGCTGCTGATGTACACCGACGGGCTGGTGGAGCGCCGGGACCGCACCGTGGAGGAGTCGCTGGCGCAGTTGCTGAGCACGGCCCGGCCGACGCCGGCCACGCTCGACCAGCACCTGGACCGGCTGCTCACCTACAGCCGTTCGGACACCGACGACGACACGTGTCTGGTGGGCATCCGCGTCGGGTGACGCGGGCCGGCGGACGGCGGGTGTGGCCGCGGGATTCGCGGGTAGTCGGGCGGCGCGGTGAGACGCGTGCGCGGAGGCGGGGGCGCGGCGGGCGGCACGACCGGCCCGCCGGCCGCGGCCCCGCGGACGGCGCGCACCGACGTCGCGTACGGGGGTGACCGAGCCGGCCGTCAGTCATGGAGGTACACGTGCCCATTGCCCAGAACCCGCTGTCCGTCGAGGTGACGCTGCCCCGTGAGGACGTCGCCCTGCTGAAGGTGGAGGGCTATCTGGACGTCGACACCGCGACCGAGTTCCAGCACCACCTGGCCAACCAGCTCCACCACGGCCGGCGGCACTTCCTGCTGGACCTGTCCGAGGTGCCGTTCATGGACTCCTCCGGGATGAACATCGTCCTGCGCGTCTACCAGGAGGCCCGGGAGCTGCCGGGCAGCGTGCACATCATCGCCCCGACGCCCGCGGTGCGGCGCGTCCTGGACCTGACGGGGGTCAGCATCACCGTGCCCGTCTCCGGGAGCCTCGACGAGGCGCTGGCCCGTGTCGACGCCGGTGAGCACGGGGCCGGGACGCCCGGCACGGGAGCGGCGGACGGCTGAGCGGCCGGGCCCCCGGGACCGGTGACACGGTGCCCGTGAACCAGGGGTCGTACGAGGCCGGCGGGTGGTTACAGTGGTCGACCGGCAGGGACAGACGTCGTCGCGCGGCCCTCGTGGGGCCCGGCGCGGCGCACCGCGGATGAGGAGTGGAGCAGGTGCCGGAGCAGGCGCAGCAGACGTCCGGATCGCCGACCCTGGAGGTGAGGGACTTCCTACGGCGCCGCCGGGAGCAGATCGCGCAGCGCTGGGCGGACGAGCCGCTTTTCCGGTCCGTGTTCACCGTGTCGCGGGACGAGGCGGTGGAGGCCGGCAAGGCGGTCGTGGACGCCCTCGCCCAGGTCGCGGACGGGGAGCGGGTCGAGGACCCGGACGCCGCCGGCTTCACGACGGTGCGCGAGCAGCTCGCCCGGATGGGAGCGGCCCGTTCCCGCGCGGGGCTGAGCACCGGTCAGGTGTCGAGCGAGCTGGCCGCGCTGCGGCCTCCGGTGGAGAACCTGCTGCTCGCCGACGTCCAGGACGCCTCGGCCGACCACGTCCGCGCCTCGGTGACCGTGCTGAACGTGCTGATGGGCACCCTGCGGGTGGTCGTGATGCAGACCGCGCTCAGCGAGGGCCAGTCGCTCATCGACCGCCAGCGGCTGCAGTTGCTGGAGGTCGCCACCCCGGTGATCAGGCTGTGGGACGGCATCGTGGCCGTACCGCTGATCGGGACGCTGGACAGCGCGCGCAGCCAGGTCGTGATGGAGACGCTGCTGGAGTCGATCGTCGAGCAGCAGGCGCGGTACGCGATCCTCGACATCACGGGGGTGCCGACGGTCGACTCGCTGGTCGCCCAGCACCTGATGAAGACGGTCGCGGCGGCCCGGCTGATGGGCGCGGAGTGCATCGTCTCGGGCATCCGGCCGGCGATCGCGCAGACCATGGTCCACCTCGGGCTGGATCTGGGCAACGTGGTCACCCGGGCGAGCCTGGCCGACGCGCTCGGCCACGTGCTGCACCGGCTCGGAGTCGGCATCGTCGCGCCGGGCTCGGACGGAGCGGTCACGCGGTGAACGAGGCGGTACCGGGGCCCCTCACCGGTCCCGTCACGGGTCGCGTACCGGTGCTGCGGCTCGGCGACGTGCTCCTGGTCACCCTCCAGGGGGACCTGTACGACAGCACGGCGGAGCAGCTCCAGCAGGACCTGGCGGAGACCGTCGCCCGCAGCGGGGCCACCGGGGTGATCATCGACGTCTCCGGGGTGGACGTCGTCGACTCCTTCCTCGGCCGGATCCTCGCGGAGATCGCGGGGCAGGCGGGACTGCTGGCCGCGCGGACGGTGCTGGTCGGGATGCGGCCGGCGGTCGCCATCACGCTGGTCGAACTGGGGCTGACGCTGCCGGGTCTGCGGACCGCGCTCAGCACCGAGGTGGCGATGGAACTGCTCACCGGCCAGGTCTGGACGGCCCGCCGGGGCGGCCCGCACCGGGGGAATCCGTGATGCGGACGGCCGCGGGCGCTCAGGCCCGCCTGCCGATCCGCTCGGACATGGACCTGGTGTGGGTGCGGCAGCACGTGCGGCAGACGGCCGCCGCGCTCGGCTTCGGGCTGGTCGACCAGACGAAGCTGGTCACCGCGGCGAGCGAACTGGCCCGCAACACGCTCGTCCACGGCGGCGGTGGGACGATGGAGGCGACGCCCCTCGCGGAGGGCGGCACGCACGGTCTGCGGCTCACCTTCCGCGACGAGGGTCCGGGCATCGCGGACCTGGAGCAGGCGCTCCGGGACGGTTTCACCTCCGGCGACGGGCTGGGGATGGGGCTGGGCGGGGCGCGGCGCCTGGTGCACGAGTTCGCCATCGAGAGCAGTCCGGGAGCCGGCACCACCGTGCGGGTGACCTCGTGGGTGGGACGGCCGCCGCTCCGGCGCGAGGAGGTGTGATGCCGCGGGTGTGGGACGTGCCGGTGCACGACTCGACCCGGGTGCGGGACGCCCGGGTGGCCGCGGAGCACGCCGCGGCCCTGGCCGGGCTCGACGAGCGGCGCACCGCCTCGGCGGCCCTGGTGGCGACCGAACTGGCGACCAACCTGCTCAAGCACGCGGGCGGCGGGCGGATCCTGGTCGACGTGGTCGCCCCGCCGGTCCTCGTGGCCGGGCGCGAGACGGACCGGCTGGTGCAGATCGCCGCGGTCGACCACGGTCCGGGCATCGGGGAGGTCTCCGCGGCGCTCGGCGACGGCTTCACCACCACCGGTTCGCTCGGGGCGGGCCTCGGCACCTGTGCCCGGATCGCCGACGACTTCGCCGTGCACGGCGCCCCGGGCCGGGGCACGGTCGCCCTGGCCCGCGTGGGCACCGCCCGGGGTGCGCGGGCCGCCCGGCTGGGGGCGGACCCGGTGGCCGGGGTGCGCGCCGGCGGGGTGAACGTGCCGTTCGCCGAGGCCGCGTACTCGGGTGACGCCTGGGCGTGGGTGCGGGACGGGGACCGGGTGACGCTGATGCTGGCCGACGGGCTGGGGCACGGTCCGGAGGCGGCCCGCGCCTCGTCCGCGGCCGTGGAGGCGCTGCGCGGGGCGGCGCGCCTCGGGCCGGCCGGCGCGCTGCGCGAGCTGGACGCCGCGCTGTCCGGGACCCGGGGCGCGGCCGTCGCGCTCGCCCAGGTGGACCCGGTCGCGGGGGTGCTGCGGTTCGCGGGCGTCGGCAACATCGGCGGGCGGCTCTGCGAGGACGGCACCTGGCGGCACCTGGTGTCCCGGCCCGGCATCGTGGGGGTGCACCGGCCGACGACGGTGCGTGAGGAGGAGAGGCAGTGGACGCCGGACCGGGTGCTGATCCTGCACAGCGACGGGCTGCCGAGCCGGTGGACGCCGTCGGCGGACGCGTGCCGCCCCGGCACCGACCCGGCGGTGACGGCCGCCGTGACCGTACGGGACGCGAGCAGTTCCGCCCGCCCGGTGCGGGACGACACCGCCGTGGCGGTGCTGACCTCGAGCCCCTCGGACCGGCCATGACCCGTACCTGGGAGATCTCGGACGTGGAGGGCGCGGCGCGGGCCCGGATCGCGGCGGCGCGGCTGGCCTCGGCGTACGGGGTGGCGCCGCTGGAGCGGATCCGGCTGACGGCCTCGCTGAGCACGCGGCTGCGGCAGTGCCTGACCAAGGGCGGCACCTGGCGGCTGACCCTGGAGACCGGGACGGAGGGCGGCGAGGGGAACGTGCTGCGGGCCGTGCTGACGCCGTCGCCGGAGGCGCCCGCCGCCGGGGAGTCCCCGTGGCGGATGTCGGTGCCCCGCCCCCGCCCGGCACCGGAGGCGGACGCGGCCGGCGAGGTCACGGCGGACGGTCCGGCCGAGGCGCTGCTCGGCGCCGACGAGGACACGGCGCTGGTGCTGGACCGGCTCCGCGAACAGGAGGCGCTGGTCGCCTTCCACCGGGAGGAGCTGCACCAGACCAACCAGGGCGTGGTGGCGCTCCACGCCGAACTGGACGCGGCCGGGCGGGCCCAGCGGGAGGCGTTCGCGGCCGAGCGGGCGGCCCGTACCGAGGCGGAGCACGCGCGGCGCCGGCTGACCTTCCTCGCGGACGCGAGCGCGGTGCTGACGGCCTCGCTCGACCACCACGAGATCGTGCGCCGTCTGCCGGGCCTGCTGGTGCCCGAGTACGCGTCGCACGTGGACGTGTGGCTCTTCGACCAGGACAGCGACCCGGGCGGGGTCCCGGCGCACCCGGCCGCCGCGGTGCTCGCCGCGCGCACCGGCCGGCCGCAGTACGCCGCCGGCCATCCGGGCGGGCTGCCCGGCGTCGACGACCAGCCGCCCTCGGCGCTGGACCCCGGCCGGCCGCTGCTGTGCATCCCGCTGCCGACCCGGCGGGCCCCGCTCGGCGTGCTGACCCTGTCCCCGCCCGGGGAGCGCTGGGACCCGGACGACGCGGTGATGCTGGTCGAGCTGACCCGGCGGGCGAGCATCGCCATCGACCACGCCCAGCGCTACCAGCACAACCGGGACATCGCCGAGACGCTGCAGCGGGCCCTGCTGACCGAGCTGCCGGCCACGCCCGGCCTCGCGCTGGCCGCCCGGTACCTGCCGGCCACCCACGGGCTGAACATCGGCGGGGACTGGTACGACGCCTTCCGCCAGCGCGACGGCGGGGTGATCGTCGTGGTCGGCGACGTGACCGGACACGGCCTGCGGGCCGCGGTCATGATGAGCCAGTTGCGGACCGCGCTGCGGGCGTACGCGGTCGACGGGGGCGGGCCCGGACGGCTGCTGACCCGGCTGCACACCTTCCTGCACGACCTCCAGCCGGATCTGTTCGCCACCGCGGTCATCGCCCGCTTCCACCCGGACGAACCCACTCTGACCTGGGCCGGCGCCGGCCATCCGCCGCCGGTGCTGCGCGAGCCGGACGGGCGGGTGCGGGTGCTGGACGCCAAACCGGGCGCGATGCTCGGCATCCCGCTCCACCAGGAGATCGCCGACCACACGGTGCGGCTGGAGCCGGGCTCGACGCTGGCGCTGTACACCGACGGTCTGGTGGAGCGGCGGGCGCGGGGCATCGACCCGGGCATCGAGCGGCTGGCCCGGGTGCTCGGCTCGTTCGGCCCGCGGGAACTGGCGACGGATCTGGAGGGCTCGGCGGACGGCATCCTGCGCCCGCTGCTGAGCGACTCCGAGCGCGACGACGACGTCTGCCTGCTCCTGTGCCACCACACGGGCCCCGCCTGAACCGGGCTCCACCGCCCCGGGTGAACCGCCCGTACCCGTCTTCCGGCGCCGGCCCCCGCGGCGCGCGGACGCGGGCCCCCGTCCCCTGGCTGCTCCATTCGGCTCGCCGGAACGACGCCGGTGGGGTGAGATCGAGGAGGTGCGAAGCGGCGCTCTCCGGGCAGGCGCATGGCCATCGCGGCAGAACCGCCCGAAGCCGCAGAAAGGGGATGGACACCGTGACACGACCCAGGATCCTGGTGGTCGGCGCAGGTTTCGCCGGCGTGGAGTGCGTCCGCCGGCTGGAGCGGAGGCTCACCCCGCAAGAGGCCCGCATCACCCTCGTGACACCGTTCTCGTACCAGCTCTACATGCCGTTGCTGCCCCAGGTGGCCTCCGGGGTGCTGACGCCCCAGTCGATCGCGCTGTCGCTGCGCCGCAGCAGCCGCTACCGCACCCGGATCATCCCGGGCGGCGCCATCGGCGTCGACCTCGGGGCGAAGGTGTGCGTGGTGCGCACCATCACCGACCAGATCGTCAACGAGCCGTACGACTACATCGTGCTGGCCCCCGGCAGCATCACCCGCACCTTCGACATCCCCGGCCTCACCGAGCACGCCTTCGGCATGAAGACGCTCGCCGAGGCCGCGTACATCCGCGACCACGTCATCTCGCAGCTCGATCTCGCCGACGCCAGCCAGGACCCGGCCGAGCGCGCCTCCCGGCTCCAGTTCGTGGTGGTCGGCGGCGGCTACGCGGGCACCGAGACCGCGGCCTGCCTGCAGCGGCTGACCCACGCCGCAGTGGAGCGCTACCCGCGGCTGGACCCGGGCCTGATCAAGTGGCACCTGATCGACATCGCGCCGAAGCTCATGCCCGAGCTGGGCGAGAAGCTGGGGCGCAGCGCGCAGGAGGTCCTCGCCCGGCGCGGTATCGAGATCTCCCTCGGCGTCTCCATCGCCAAGGCCGGCGCGGAGGAGGTCACCTTCACCGACGGCCGGGTGGTGCCGACCCGCACCCTCATCTGGACGGCCGGCGTGGTCGCCAGCCCGCTCGTCGCCACCCTCGGGGCGGACACGGTCCGGGGGCGGCTCGCGGTCACCTCCGAGCTGCGGCTGCCCGGCTACGACGGGGTGTTCGCGCTGGGCGACTCGGCCGCGGTGCCGGACCTGTCCCAGGACCAGGAGGGCGCCGTCTGCCCGCCGACCGCCCAGCACGCGAGCCGGCAGGGCCGGCGGGTCGCCGAGAACATCATCGCCACCCTGCGCAACCAGCCGCTGCGGCCCTACGTCCACCGGGACCTCGGGCTCGTGGTCGACCTCGGCGGCACCGACGCGGTCTCCAAGCCGCTCGGCGTGGAGCTGCGCGGGCTGCCCGCCCAGGCCGTGGCGCGCGGCTACCACTGGTCGGCGCTGCGCACCAACGTGGCCAAGGCCCGGGTCGGGGTGAGCTGGATGCTCAACGCGCTGGCCGGCGACGACTTCGTCCGCACCGGTTTCCAGGCCCGCAAACCGGCCAGGCTGAAGGACTTCGAGTACACCGACGCCTACCTGACGGCCGAGGAGGTGCGCGAGCGGGTCGAGGGCGCCGGCCGGGCCCGGTAGCGCCCCGGCGGACGCGGACCGCTCGGGGCATGACATCCTGTGAAGTGGATCTCGGCGTGATGCGGGTGTGAAGCGGGAGAGTACGGCGGAGTGAAGGCAGCGGGGCGCTCGGTGCGGACGCGACTGCGCGACCGGGTCGCCGCGTCCGACCCCGGCCTGCTGCGGCTCATGGCGGGGCTGCGCACCGTCGGCGCGATCGCGCTCGCGCTCCTGGTGCTGCGGCTGTTCGACGCCGACGTCACGCATCTGGTCGCGGGCGCCATGGTGGCGATGGTCGCCACCTTCGCCATCCGGGAGAAGCAGCGCGGCGCGCAGGCCGTCACCCTCGCCCTCGGGCTGCCGGTGGCACTGGCCTCCGTGACGCTGAGCACGCTGCTCACCTCGTGGGTCGTCGTCGGGGACGTGTTCTTCGTCGTCCTCATCTTCTGCGCCGTCTACGGGCGCCGGTTCGGGGACCGGGGCACCACCCTCGGGCTGATCGGCTTCCAGGTCTACTTCGTCTCCCTCTTCGTCGGCGCCGAGCCGGCCCAGCTCCCGTCGCTGTGGGGCGCCGTCGTGCTGGCCTTCGCGTGCAGCGCCACGGTGCGCTTCGGCGTGGTCGCCACCACGAGCGCGGGGGTGCTGCAACGGCTGCGGCAGGCGTTCCGGGCCCGGCTCGCCCAGCTCATCGCGGCGCAGATCGCCCTGCTGGAGGCCGGCCCCGAGGACGTCGACCGGGTGCTGGAGTCCATGCGGGAGGGCACCGCCCGGCTGCACGAGACCGCCCTGATGATCCAGTCCCGGCTGGAGGAGGGCACGCCGGACCAGTCCACGGCCCGGCTGGTGCAGCGCCGCATCGCCGACGCCGAGATCGCCGCCGAGCGGCTGGGGCTGCTCCTGCTGACGGCGCGCAGCGCCGAGCGGGCGGACACCCTGACCCTGCACCTGCCGGGTGCCGTCACCCCCCTGGTGGACCACGCGCCGGCCCAGAACGAGGCGATGGCGAAGCTGCGCCGCGACCTCGGCGCGCTGCAGACGCTCGTGCTGCGCCCGCCGGCCGAGGCCCGCGGCACCGCCCTGGCCCACCTGCGCAACCGTCTCCTCGGCTACCGCGAGGAGGAGAACCTGCCGCGGGCCGGCGCCGCCCTCCAGGACGTCTTCCGCGGCATCGGCGAGGCCGCCCGCGCGGTGATGGGCCTGCGGATCGCGCTGGACGGGCCGCAGGACGAGTCGGACGACAGCCCCGCGACGGCCCGCTCGCGCGAGGAGCTGGACGCCGAGGACGCGGCGATCGACGCCGGCGAGGAGCGGGCGGCCGAGGAGGAGCCGACCGGTCTGCGGCGGCCCACCACCCGGGCCGCGCTGCAGGTGGCCGTGGGGTCCTCGCTCGCCATCGTCGGCGGCGAGTTCCTGTCCTCGCAGCGCTGGTACTGGGCGGTGCTGACCTGCTGGATCGTCTTCCTGAACACCGCGTCCACCGGCGAGATCCTGGTCAAGGGCTACCGCCGGGTGCTCGGCACGATCCTGGGCGTGGTGGCCGGCATCGTGCTGGCCGGACTGGTCGGCGACCACACGTGGACCGCGTTCGCGCTGGTGCTGCTCTTCGTGTTCGCCATGTTCTACACCGCGCCGCTGTCGTACACGCTGATGTCGTTCTTCGTGACCGCGATGCTCGGCCTGCTCTACACGGTGCTCCAGACCTACAGCCTGTCGGTGCTGCTGCTGCGGGTCGAGGAGACGGCGCTGGGGGCGGCCTGCGGCATCTTCGCGGCGGCGCTGGTGCTGCCGGTGCGCACGGACCGGCGGACCAACGAGCTGCTGGGCACGGTGCTGGAGCGGCTGGTGGACGTCACCGAGGGCGCGGTCGACCAGCTCAGCGGCGGCCCGCCGGCCGATCTGCTGGACACGGCGCGCGATCTGGACCAGGCCCTGGGCGACCTGCGCGCGGCCACCCAGCCGCTGACCCATCCGATCACGCCGATGCGGGCCCGGCGGGACACCGCCCAGTACGTGGTGGCGCTGCTGGAGACGTGCGCCTACCACGCGCGGTCGCTGGCCGCGACGGCCGAACTGCTGCCCACCCACCCCTCGATCGCGGCCGATCCCCGGCTGCGCGGGGCGGTCGGCCGTACGGTGCGCAACATCGAGGCCATCGCCGCGCGGGTGGCCGACGAGGACGCGGCGGTCGAGGTCGAGACGGGGCCGAGCATCGCCTCCCTGCTGGAGCAGCGGGCGGACGGGGTGCCGCGCTACGGGCGGATCACCGGCCGGGTGCTGCGGCACCTGGAGCGGCTGGACGAGGCGGTGGTCGGCCTCGCCCGGCCGCTGGACGTGCCGGTGGCGGCGCCGCGGCGCTGACCCCGGGGCGCCGGTGCGCCGGGGGCGGCGCGGGACGGGCCGGGGACCGGCGGGTCAGAAGTCGGTGGACAGTCCGCTGGCCTCGGCGATGCCGCGCAGTTCCTCGTTCTGGCGGTGGCGGTCCTTGAGGTAGTCGGCGATCTCGCCGAGGCGTTCGGGGTCGGCCGCGGTGGCGGCGTCGGTGACCACTCTGACCGGTCCGGTCTCGTCGGTGCTGATCTCGACGACCTCGTTGTCGAGCCGGCCGGTGACGGCGGTGGCGATGACCAGGGCGGCCTCGTCCCGTATCTCCTGGGGCAGGGTCTCGGCCCCGTCGCCGTCCAGCGAGAAGTCGATGGTCGGCATCTGGTGCTCGTCGATGGCCTGCAGCACGGGCTCCACGACGCTGAGCAGGAGCTGGTAGTCGGCGGTCTCCATGCGGATGCGCAGGAGGTCCAGATAGACGTCCACGGGACGTCCGTCCGGCGGAGGAATCTCGTGTTCGTTCATCCGTCCCGTGTTCCCCGTGGCGCGCGCCTCAGACCCCGCGCCCGCGTTCCGGCCCGACGGGAACCCGCGCGGGGGAAAGGCCCGCGGGGCGGGCGCGGGCGCGGCGGCGCGAAGCGGCCCGCGGCGGCGCCCGCCCCTGCGGGACCGCGCGGGCGTCATCGGGCCCCCGGCGGCCCGTCCGTCCGGGGGCGGTACGCCGTCAGGCCGTCGCGGAGCGGCCCGCCCCCGCTCGGCCGGCGCGCTGGCCCATCGCCTCGTCGCGCACCCGGGCGCAGCTCCGGCTGATCAGCCGCGAGACGTGCATCTGCGAGATGCCCAGGCGGTCCGCTATGCGGCTCTGCGTCATGTCCTCGAAGAAGCGCATGTAGAGGATGGCCCGCTCGCGCTCGGGCAGCCGGCGCAGCCCCTCCTTGGCGGACTCCCGGTCGATCACCACGTCGTACGAGGCGTCCGCCGAGCCGATCGTGTCCGCGAGGCTGTACCCGTCGTCGCCGTCGGACAGCTCGGCGTCCAGCGACAGGGTGCTGAAGCTCTCCAGCGCCTCCATCCCGGCGCTGACCTCGTCCTCGCTCAGCCCCGTGTGGGAGGCGAGCGCGGCGACCGAGGGCTCGGGGCTGCCGGGGCTCTGGGTGAGTTCCCGGCGGGCCACGCGCACCTTGTTGCGCAGTTCCTGCACCCGCCGGGGCACCCGCAGCGCCCACATGCGGTCCCGGAAGTGCCGCTTGACCTCGCCGGTGATGGTGGGCACGGCGTAGCTCTCGAAGGCACCCCGCTCCGGGTCGAAACGGTCGATGGCCTTGACCAGACCGAGGGCGGCCACCTGGCGCAGGTCCTCGATGGACTCGCCGCGGTCCCGGAAGCGTCCGGCGATGCGGTGGGCCATGGGGAGCCAGGCGGTGACCAGCTCGTCCCGGACCGCGTCACGCTCCGGTCCCTCCGGAAGTCCCGCGAGCCGGCCGAAGAGAGCCACCGTGTCGGGGGCGTCGTCGTGCCGGCGGCGCGTGGCGGACGGGGCGGAAGGGTCGGTGACGGTCCCGGGCTCGGTCCCGGACTGGGGGGAAGGGGATGCGGAACGAGTGGTGGGGGTTTCGATGAGCATGCGGATTCGCTCCTGAACGGTGGACTTCAGGGGACTGTCCGCGGGAACGGGCCTGCTCAGGACGCCCGGAGGGTCTACGCGGCCATACCGTTCCCGCTACTGCGCCTCCGGTCCGAAGCACGAGACTGCGACTGCCCCTGGGCCGCCGGACGAAACTTTGGACGGCGAAAAGTCCTCAGGACAGCGGAACGACGACGGTGATGCACTTGCCGCCGGCCGGAAGGTCTGCCACGCGCACCTCGCGCGCGAGCCGGCACACGATCGGCCAGCCCCTCCCGCCGAGCCGCCGGCGGCCCCGCGGACCGGCCCCTTCCACGACGACCGGCAGGGCGCTGCTGCGGTCGCTGACCGAGAGGCGCACGCCCGGTCCGACCACCTCGACGCGGAAGTCGGTGACGCCCCCGGCGTGCAGGATCGCGTTGGTGGTCAGTTCCGAGGCGACGAGCACGGCGTCCGAGAGGGCGCCCGCGTCGCACGGGGTGCGGCGGGCGTGACAGCACTCGGTGACCACGCGCTCCACGGTCCTGCGGGCCTCGGCGGGTCTGCGCGGCCGGGACCGGCGGCGCCGCTCGGCGCCGGGGTGGTGCGCGGCCGTTTCGGTGGGGTCGCTGTCGCTCATCGGTCGGCTCCCAGGTCGGTGGGGCGGTCCGGGTCCGGGCCGGGCCCGCGCCGCCGCGGGCCTGTCGTCTCCGGCTGACCGCGGCGGGCGGCGCCAAACCCGATGCCCTCCGTACGGCCCAACGGGCCTTCCGGCGGCCGAGCGGGGGTACGTGGAGGGCATGACGGATGTTGTGGACTCGGACGAACTGCTGCGCCGCCTGCACCGTGCGCGGGCCTGCGCCGTGGAACAGGAGCGGAACTGGCGGGAGCGGCGCGAGCAGTTGCGGGCGACCGATCCCGAGGCGGCCCGGGAGGCCGGGGTGCGGACCCTCGCGTACGAGGCGGTGCTGCGGGTGCTGGACGAGGTCGTCACCCCCGGCCGCCACGGCGGGCCGGCCTGAGAGGGCCCCGGTCCGGACGGGGGCCGGCGGCCTGTGCGCCCGCAGGGACCGGCCCGGGTGAGGCCGTGCCCGCGGGCCCGTGCGCACCGGTCCGTACGGCACCGCCCGCTCCGGCGGTGATTGACCGGGCCGATGCGGGGAACCGGGTCGGCATGGCGGTCGACCACACCCGTGCCCCGGTCCTGGAGGCCCTCGCCGACTACCGGCGCGAGGGACGCCTGTCGTTCACGCCGCCGGGACACAAGCAGGCGCGCGGCGCCGACCCGGCGGTGCGCGAGGTGCTGGGTGACGCCGTGTTCCTCGGCGACGTGCTGGCCACCGGCGGCCTGGACGACCGGCTCACCCGGGGGCGCGTGCTCCAGCGGGCTCAGGACCTGATGGCCGACGCGGTCGACGCCGAGCACACCTTCTTCTCCACCTGCGGCAGCTCCCTGTCCGTGAAGGCGGCCATGCTGGCGGTCGCCGGACCGCACGAGAAGCTGCTCATCGGCCGGGACGCCCACAAGTCGGTCGTGTCCGGTCTGGTCCTGTCCGGCGTGCAGCCGGTCTGGGTGGAGCCGAACTGGGACCCCGGGCGGCATCTGGCCCATCCCCCGTCGCCCGAGGCGTTCGAGCGGGCCTTCGCCGAGCACCCCGACGCCAAGGGGGCGCTGATCACCAGCCCCACGCCGTACGGGGCCGGGGCGGACCTGCGGTCCGTCGCCGAGGTCTGCCACCGGCGCTCGGTGCCGTTGATCGTCGACGAGGCGTGGGGCGCGCACCTGCCCTTCCATCCGGACCTGCCGTCCTGGGCGATGGACGCGGGCGCCGACATCTGCGTCACCAGCATCCACAAGATGGGCAGCGGGCTGGAGCAGGGTTCGGTCTTCCACCTGCGCGGTGATCTCGTCCGGCCGAAGCTGCTCGGCATGCGGGCGGACCTGCTCGGCACGACCAGCCCCTCGGCGCTGATCTTCGCGGGACTGGACGGCTGGCGCCGGCAGATGGCGCTGCGCGGCCGGGAGCTGATGGGCGCGGCGCTGGAGCTGGCGGCCGGGGTCCGGGCCGCCGTGGACGCCATCGCCGGGATGCGCGTCGAGGGCCGGGAGGACTTCTGCGGGCCGGGACGGGCCCACTCCTTCGATCCGCTGCCGGTCGTCATCGACCTGGAGGGGCTGGGTGTCTCCGGTTTCCAGGCGGCGGACTGGCTGCGCTCCGAGCGGGGCGTGGTGGCCCATCTGGCCGACCACCGCCGTATCGGCACCCAGCTCACCCACGGCGACGACCGGGAGACGGCGGAGGAACTGCTCGCCGCGCTGAAGGACCTGGCGCGGGCCGCCCCCTCCCTGGACCCGGCGCCGCCGGTGGCGGTGCCCTCCCCCGCCGAGCTGCGGATGGCGCAGGCCCGGCTGCCGCGGGACGCGTTCTTCGGGCCGGCCGAGGACGTGCCGCTGGACCGGGCCGCCGGGCGGATCGCCGCCGAGATGATCACCCCGTACCCGCCGGGCATCCCGGCGGTGCTGCCCGGGGAGCGGCTGACGGAGCCGGTGCTGCGGTACCTGCGCACCGGCCTGGACGCCGGGATGTACCTCCCGGACCCGGGCGACCCGTCCCTGGAGACGGTCCGGGTCACCGCCGAGGGCCTGGAGGGGTGACCATGCGGGCCGCCGCAGGACCGTCACGGACGGCGAGGGGCCGGTCCCCCTCCGGTGACGACCGGTGGTGGCCGAAGTGAAACAGGTCACGTGCCCTGGTTCCGGCTACAGGGAACCCTCACCAATGGTTTACCGTTCATCCATACGTGGCGACGGAGTCGACCCCCGCGTCCTCCGTACGTCACCGCAGACGGCCCTGGCTGGCTTCCCCCGTCCAGCCAGGGCTTTCTCCTGTCCGCGCGCACCCCCGCGAGGTCCGGCCCGCACACCCGCCCGCCGCCGAGGTGCCCGGCCGGTCGCGAGCGGCTGGAATGGGCGCAGGGAAAGCACCGGAACCGAGCCGTCGGCGAGGAGCCCCACGTCATGACCGAAGCGATCAAGCTGCTGTCCGCGCTTCCGCCGCCCCAGCGCGAACGCCTCATGGGACTGGCCAGGGAGGTGTCCTTCCCCGAGGACCACAGGATCTTCGAAGCGGGCGGGACGGCGGACCGCTTCTGGGTCATCCGCTCCGGGGCCGTCTCCCTCACCCAGGAGGTGACCCCCCTGCGGCGGGTCACCGTGGCGAGCCTCGGCTCCGGCGACCTGCTCGGCTGGTCCTGGCTCTTCCCGCCGTACGCCTGGGACTTCGGCGCCGAGGCGTTCAGCCCCGTGCGGGCCTACGAGTTCGACGCGACCTCGGTGCTCGCCCTGTGCGAGGCGGACCCGCAGCTCGGCATGGTGCTGGTGCGGAGCGTCGCCGAGATCCTCGCCCACCGGCTGGAGAACACCCGGGGCCGGCTCATGGAGCACTACGCGCTGCACGGCCGGGGCGTGCTGTGAGCGGTCAGACCCGGTAGCGGCGCAGGGCCGGCACGGCGGCGGCGAGGGCGAGCATCACGACGACCACGAGCAGCCCGCCTCCGGCGACCGCCTCGCGCGGCCCGTAGAGGGATCCGGCGCTGCCGTGCAGGACGTCGGCCAGGCGTGGACCGCCGGCCACGACCACCGTGAAGACGCCCTGCATGCGCCCGCGCATCTCGTCGGTCGCGGCGGAGAGCAGGATCGCGCCGCGGAAGACCATGGAGACCATGTCGGCCAGGCCCGCGAGGGCGAGGAAGGCCACCGCGAGCCACAGGCTGTCGCTGAGCCCGAAACCGGCGATGGCGGCGCCCCAGACGACCACCGCGCCGATCACCATCCAGCCGTGCCGGCGGGCCCGCGAGAACGTGCCGGAGAACAGACCGCCGGCCACGGCGCCGACGGGTATCGCCGCGAACAGCAGGCCCAGCGCCAGCCCCTCCCCGTAGGAGGGGTACGTCTCGGCGGCGAGCTGCGGGAACAGGGCCCGGGGCATGCCCAGGACCATGGCGACGATGTCGGCGAGGAAGGACAGGAGCAGCACCGTGTGCCCGGCGATGTAGCGGAACCCGGCCGCGATCTCGCGCAGGCCGGCGCGGCGGCGGCCTGCGGACGCCGTCAGCGGGGGCAGGGCGGGCAGCTTGTAGACGGCCCACACCGTGACGCACAGGGCGAGCGCGTCGAGGAGGTACAGCTCGGCGAGGCCGACGACCGGGATGAGCACGCCGGCCAGCAGCGGGCCGACGACCTGGCCGGTCTGCATGACGGTGGAGCCGAGCGCGTTGGCCGCGGGCAGTTCCTCCTCGGGCACCAGCCGCGCGATGGAGGCGTTGCGGGCGGGCGCGTTCAGCCCCCAGAACGCCTGCTGCACCGCGAGCAGCGCCATCAGGGTGCCGACCGACTCCAGTCCGACGGCGGCCTGCGCCCAGAAGAGCAGCGAGGTCACGGCGATGCCGGAGTTGGTGAGGAGCAGCAGCCTGCGGCGGTCCATGGTGTCGGCGATCGCGCCGCCCCACAGCGCGAACACGATCAGCGGCACCAGTCCGGCCATGCTCGCGGCGCCGACCCAGGCGGAGGAGCCGGTGATGTCGTAGACCTGTTTCGGCACGGCCACGGCGGTGAGCTGGCTGCCGACGGCCGTGACGATGGTCGACGACCAGAGCCGGCGGTAGGCGGGGCGGCGCAGGGGCCGGGTGTCCATGGCCCAGCGGCGCCAGCCGCGCGGGCGGGCCGGTTCCGGGGCGGGGTGCTGTTCCCGCGGCGGAGTGCTGCTCTCGCTCGTGTCCACGCGCTTCCTACGTGCTCGATACAACGGTCGGCTGCGGGGATCACTATCGCAGCTCCCGCCCGGGGCCCGGGAGGCCGCCCGCACCGTGGAACGCCGGGCCCGGCGCCCCGCCCGGCCCGAGGCACGCGCGATCCGCTCAGGCGCCGGCGATCAGCGTCACGCCGAGCACGATCATGGTGACGGCGACGAGGGCGTCCACCACCCGCCAGGCGGCCGGCCGCGCCAGGACGGCGCCGAGCCGGCGGGCGCCGAAGCCGAGCGCGGCGAACCAGCACAGGCTGGCGCAGGCGGCGCCGATCCCGAAGGCCCAGCGCAGCGGGCCCCGGTCGGCGGCCACCGAGCCCAGCAGGAACACGGTGTCGAGGTAGACATGCGGGTTGAGCCAGGTCAGGGCGAGGCAGGTGAGCACCGCCCGGCGGCGCGACCCGGCCGCCTCCCCCTCCGCCCGCAGCGCCCCCGCCGGCCGCAGCACGCGCCGCGCGGCCATCGCCCCGTAGGCGAGGAGGAAGGCGCCGCCGGTCCAGCCGACGACGGTCAGCACAGCCGGCCAGGCCACCACCACGGCACCGACGCCGGCGACGCCGAGGCCGATGAGGACGGCGTCGGACAGGGCGCAGATGACGACGACGGCGAGGACGGCGTCGCGGCGGATGCCCTGGCGCAGCACGAAGGCGTTCTGGGCACCGATGGCGACGATGAGCGAGAGTCCGGTGCCGAAGCCTGCGGCCGCGGTGGTCAGGGCGTTGGTCATGATCTCGACGCTACGGCGCCGATCACCGTGCGTACAGCTAAAGATTCTTACGTATCCTTAGCCTTCGTGATGACGACGGTGCTCGCGGGACTCCCGCTGGATCAGGTGCGGACGCTGCTGGCCGTGGTGGACGAGGGCACGTTCGACGCGGCGGCCACCGCGCTCCACGTGACACCGTCCGCGGTGAGCCAGCGGGTGAAGGCGCTGGAGAAGCGCGCCGGCCGGGTGCTGCTGACGCGCACCAAGCCGGTGCGGCCCACGGAGTCCGGCGAGGTGCTGGTGCGCCTGGCCCGTCAGGTGACGCGGCTGGAGCGGGACGCCGCGGCCGAGTTGGGGCTGAGCGGCGCCGGGGAGCCGACGCGCGTCTCCGTCGCCGTCAACGCCGACTCCCTCGCCGTCTGGTTCCTCCAGGCGCTGACGCGGGTGCCGCCGGAGGCGGGACTCTGCTTCGAACTGCGCCGGGAGGACGAGGGACACACCGCGGCCCTGCTGCGGGAGGGCGCGGTGATGGCGGCAGTGACGTCCTCGCCGGACCCGGTGCCGGGGTGCTCGGTGCGCGCGCTGGGCCGGATGCGCTATCTGCCCTGCGCCTCGCCCGGCTTCGCGGCCCGGTACCTGGACGGCCCGCCGGCCGAGGTGATCGCGGGGGCGCCGGTGGTGGTCTTCGACCGGCGCGACGACTTCCAGGACGCCTTCGCCCGCCGTCTGGGCCACCCCTCCGCGAGCCGCGCCCGGCACCACGTGCCCACCTCGGAGGGTTTCGTGGCGGCGGTCGTGGCCGGCCTGGGCTGGGGCATGGTCCCCGAACCCCAGGCCGCCCCCTTCCTCCGCTCCGGCCGCCTCGTGGACTTCGCCCCCTCCCTGGCCACCGACGTCACCCTGCACTGGCAGCAGTGGCGCCTCGACTCCCCCGCCCTCGCCACTCTCGCCGAAGCGGTCACCCGGACGGCCACCGAGACCCTCCGCCCCTGACGCCCCGCCCGGACGGCGACGCCACGGTCACGCGCCGTCGCACAGCGCCCGGTCGACCAGCTCGCGCAGGGCCCGCTCCTGGCGGGCCTCGGCGCGGGGGTCCGCGGAGCGGCTGTGGGCGGAGACGGTGAGGGAGCGGCGGCCGTCGGGGGTCGTCGCCGCCCGGACCACGTAGCCGAAGCCGTTGCCTCCGTGTCCGAGGTAGCCGCCGCCGCAGGACAGCGGGGTGCGGAAGAGGCCGAGGCCGTCCTCGGTGCCTTCCGGGTGTCCGCTGTCCCCGCCGACGGGGACCATCGTCAGCAGGGCGGCCTGTTCGGCGGGCTTCAGCAGCCGTCCGGCGGCGAGGGCGCCGAGGAAGCGGTTGAGGTCGCGGGCCGTGCCGGTCATCGAGCCGTCGGCACCGCTGTCGAAGGGGCGGTAGGGGATCGTGGTGTCGACCATCGGGCCGCCCGCCGTGAACTGCTGGTGGTCACGGGCGTGCGGACGCGGCAGGAAGGGGCGGGTGCCGGGCGTGTCGGTGTCCCGCAGGCCGAGGGGGCGCAGGACGCGCTCGTGGACCTGCCGCTCCCAGGTGTCGCCCGTGACCTCTTCGATGATCATCCCGGCCAGTACGTAGTTCGTGTTGGAGTAGGCCCAGCCGGTCCCCGCCGGGAAGGCGGGCTCGTGGCGCAGGGCCAGGGCGACCAGTTCCGCCGGCGCGTACGCCTGCCACCGGTGGGCGAAGTAGGTCCGGGCGGTGGGCTCGGGGAACACGTCGCCGACGTAGTCCGGCAGGCCGCTGGTGTGCCCCAGCAGGTCGCGGACGGTGATGGTCCGGCCGTCGTTGCCCGCTCCCGTCACGACGCCGGGCAGCAGGTCCTCCACGCTCTGGTCGAGGCCGACGCGCCGCTCGCCCACGAGTTGCAGGAGGACGGTGGCGACGAACGTCTTGGTGGTGCTGCCCAGCCGCAGGAACCCGTCCGCCGGGACCGGGCGGCGGGTGACCGGGTCGGCGACTCCGGCGCGGGCGGTGACCGTTCCGCGCGGGGTGTCGAGGCGGACCGCCACCCCGGTGACCCCGGCGGCGTGCAGCGCGTCGGCGCCCTGTTGCAGGGTCCGGGCCCCGGGGACGGGGCGAGGCGCGGCCGAGGCCGTGGTGGAGGGCAGACAGGCGAGGGCCAGGGCCGACAGCGCGGCCGGCCACCGTAAACGGCGAAGGATCATGGTCCGAGGCTAGGGAGGACGCGAACCGGCGGCCATCCGGCGGGCCCCCGTCGTGAAGGGGGGCCCGCCGCATGGACGGCACGCCGCCGGGCACCCGCCCCCGCAGCGCCCGAACAGACCCCGTCGCGGGGTGTCCTGCGGGGCCCGGCCGTAGGGTCGCGGGGAGCGGGGGCGTGGTGTGGAAGGGAGTGTGCCGTGGGTGTTCGTGTGCGTCGGATCTACGATTCGCCCGAGCCGGAGGACGGGGTGCGGGTGCTCGTGGACCGGCTGTGGCCCCGGGGCATGGCGAAGGACGCGGCCCGCGTCGACGAGTGGCCCAAGGGCCTCACCCCGTCGTCCGAGCTGCGCCGCTGGTACCACGCCGGTGAGGGCTCCTACGAGGAGTTCGCGCGCCGCTACGAGGCCGAACTGACCGAGCCCGAGGCGGCGCGGCTCGTGGACCACCTGCGGGAGCTGGTGCGCTCGGGCGACGTGACGCTGCTGACGGCGTCCAAGTCGCCCGAGCGCAGCCAGGCGTCGGTGTTGCGCGGGGTCCTCGACGGCGGCTGAGCCCCGCGGCGTCAGGCCGTCTGGCGGGCCGCCGCCCGGCCCGCCGCGCGGCCCGAGAAGAGGCAGCCGCCCAGGAACGTGCCCTCCAGCGCGTTGTACCCGTGCACCCCGCCGCCGCCGAACCCGGCCGCCTCCCCCGCCGCGTACAGCCCCTCGACGGGCGTGCCGTCGGCGCCCAGGGCGCGGGAGTCCAGGTCGGTCTGGATGCCGCCGAGGGTCTTGCGGGTGAGGACGTGCAGCTTGACCCCGACGAGCGGGCCGGCCTCCGGGTCGAGGACGCGGTGCGGGGACGCCACCCGTCCCAGGCGGTCGCCGAGGTAGCGGCGGGCGTTGTGGATGCCCTGCACCTGGGCGTCCTTGGCGTAGGGGTTGGCCATCTGGAGGTCGCGGGCCTCGATCTGACGGCGGATCGGGGCCGGGTCGAGGAGCGGCCGTTCGGTCAGCCCGTTCATCCGGTCGACGAGGGTCTCCAGGTCGGGCGCGGTCACGAAGTCGGCCCCGCGGCGCAGGAACGCCTCCACCGGGGCCGGCGCGCCCTTGCCGAGCAGCCGGCCGCGCAGCACCCCGGCGCGGTCCTTCGCGGTGATGTCCGGGTTCTGTTCGGAGCCGGAGAGCGCGAACTCCTTCTCGACGATCTTCCGGGTGAGGATGAACCACGAGTGGTCGTGGCCGGCCAGGTCCGGCGCGGTGCGCAGGTGGCGCAGCGTGCCGAGGGTGTCGTACCCGGGCAGGTACGGCTCGGGCAGGCGGCGGCCGAGCGCGTCGAACCACAGGGGCGACGGCCCGGGCAGGATGCGGATGCCGTGGCCGGGCCAGATCGGGTCCCAGTTGCGCACCCCCTCGGTGTAGTGCCACATGCGGTCGCGGTTGACCAGGCGCGCGCCCGCGGTCTCACTGATGCCGAGCATCCGGCCGTCGACGTAGGCGGGGACGCCGGTGACCATCTCGGCGGGCGGGGTGCCGAGCCGCGCGGGCCAGTGCCGGCGCACGGTGTCGTGGTCGGCGCCGATACCGCCGGAGGCGACCACGACGGCCTGGGCGCGCAGCTCGAACCCGCCCACCGCCTCCCGGCCGGAGGCGACCCCGCGGGGCGAGGGGTCCGCGGCCAGGAGCGTGCCGCGCACCCCCCGCACCGCGCCGCCCTCGACGACGAGCGCGTCGACGCGGTGCCGGTGGCGGAAGGTGAGCAGCCCCTCGCGGGCCGCCTCCCGGGCGTGGCGGACGAAGGGTTCGACGACGCCGGTCCCGGTGCCCCAGGCGATGTGGAAGCGGGGCACCGAGTTGCCGTGCCCGCCCGCGCCGAGGTCGCCGCGCTCCGCCCAGCCGACGGTGGGCAGGAAGGTGATCCCGTGCCCGGCCAGCCAGGACCGCTTCTCCCCCGCCGCGAACTCGACGTAGGCCCGTGCCCAGCGCACCGCCCAGGAGTCCTCGTCCTCGGTGCGGTCGAAGGCGGCGCTGCCCTGCCAGTCGCTCCAGGCCAGCGCGAAGGAGTCCCGGACGCCGAGGCGGCGCTGCTCGGGCGAGTCGACGAGGAAGAGCCCGCCGAAGGACCAGAACGCCTGGCCGCCGAGGTTGGCGGCGTTCTCCTGGTCGACGAGGACGACCTTGCGGCCGCGGCTGGTCAGCTCGTGGGCCGCGACCAGTCCCGCGAGTCCCGCTCCGACCACGATGACGTCGGCGTCCATGGCGCCCGTCCCTTCCTTGGCATCGGCGAATCGACATGTCGCTGTACCGCTGTGCCGCCCTCCCGGGTGGCGCCGTGCCGCCCTCCCGGCGCGTCGGCTCAGCGGGTTCCGGCCTCCTCCGGGCCCCCGGCGCCGGTGAGCAGCGCCGTGAGGAGCCGGCGCAGCCAGGCACGGGCGTGCCCGGTGTCCCGGTCCAGGAGGAGCTGGGTGGTCACCCCGTCGTAGGCGGCGACCACGGCGTGCGCGGCGCCGTCGGCGTCGCCGAGGACGGCGGGGAGCGGGAGGCGGTCGCGGGCCCGGTCGAGCCGGCCGGCGATCGCCCGCCGCAGCCGCGCCCGGTGTTCCAGGAGGGTGCGGGCGACGTCCGGGTCGCGGGCGGCGTGCACCAGGAAGTCGGTCTTGACCAGCAGCCAGTCCCGGTCCAGGAGCAGCACCTCGGTGACGCGGTCCGCGGCGGTGGCCACGTCCAGGTCGGGCCCGTCGACGGCGAGCGCGCCGGCCACCTGCTCGGCGATGAGGCCGGCGCGCTCCCGGTAGAGGGCGAAGAAAAGCTGGTCGAGGCTGTCGAAGTTGGAGTAGAAGGCGCCGCGGCTGTAGCCGGCGGCGGCGCAGATCTCCTCGATGGACACGCGCCCGAAGCCCTTCGCGGCGAAGACGCCGAAGGCGGCGGACAGCAGGTCGGCGCGGGTGCGGGCGCGGCGCCGGGTGACCCGGGGGGCCGGCGCCGCCGCGTCCGCGCGCTCGCCTCCGTCCACGGGGCACCTCCTCGTCCGTGTGCCGGTCACGCCCGCGGCCTGACCGGTACGCGAATGTATCCGATGCGCCGGCGTATCGGGAACACCCGTGACGCGGACACCCGGCGGGACGCCCCCGGGACCCCTTTATAGAACACCCATTCGATCCAGGAGTACGCTGGACGCATGGCCACGCACCACCTCCAGGGATCGCTCTTCGACCAGACGGACGAGATCCGGCTCGGCCCGCTCGACGGGATCACCCGCACCCCGCTCGCCTCCGGGGCCTGGATCGACGTCCTGCCCGGCTGGCTGAGCGGGGCCGACGCCCTCTTCGAACGACTCGCCGCCGACGTGCCGTGGCGCGCGGAGCGGCGCGCCATGTACGACCAGGTCGTCGACGTGCCCCGGCTGCTCGCCTTCTACGGGACGGACGACCCGCTCCCCCACCCCGTCCTGGACAAGGCACGCGACGCGCTGTCCGCCCACTACGCCGGCGAACTGGGCGAGCCCTTCCGCACCGCCGGCCTGTGCCACTACCGGGACGGCCGGGACAGCGTCGCCTGGCACGGCGACCGGATCGGACGCGGCGCCCGGCAGGACACGATGGTCGCCATCCTCTCCGTCGGCGCCGCGCGGGACCTGCTGCTGCGCCCGCTGCGCGGCGGCGGGACGACGGTGCGCCGGCCGCTCGGCCACGGCGACCTGATCGTGATGGGCGGCTCCTGCCAGCGCACCTGGGAGCACTGCGTCCCCAAGAGCACCCGGGCGGCGGGCCCCCGCATCAGCGTCCAGTTCCGGCCGTACGGCGTACGGTGACGCCGAGGGCGCGCGGCGCCGGCCCCCGGTCTGGTTGACTGACTCCCCTCGAAGCGGCGCCTGGAGCACGGGGAGAGCGATGCGCGCGGACGTACGACAGGTCGCGGACGGCACCTACCTGGTGCACCGCAGGGACGTCAACTGGGTCATCGTCACCGAGGGCGACGCGGTGACCCTCGTCGACACGGGCTACCCCGGGGACCGGCAGGCGCTGCTGGACTCCCTGGCCGCCGTGGGCAGTGCGCCGGAGGCGGTGGCGGCGGTACTGGTCACCCACGCCCACGCCGACCACCTGGGCTCCGCCGCGCACCTCCGCGCCGTCCACGGCACGCCCGTCCTGCTGCACGAGGCCGAGGTCCCGCACGCCCGGGGCGACTTCCTCCAGCAGATCACCGTCCCCACGGTGCTCCGCAACCTCTGGCGGCCCGGTGTGCCGCCCTGGGCGGTGCGCGTGCTCCGCTCCGGCGGCACACGCCGGGTCCCGGTGGCGGACCCGGCGCCCTTCCCCGCCGAGGGCGCGCTCGACCTGCCCGGCCGCCCCGTGCCGGTGCCCACCCCCGGGCACACCGACGGCCACTGCGCCTACCACCTGCCCGGGGCCGGCGTGCTGATCTCCGGTGACGCGCTGATCAGCGGCCACGCGACCTCCCGGCTGCGCGGGCCCCAGATGCTGCCCGACATGTTCCACCACGAGCGTGCCCGCGCCCTCGCCTCGCTGGACCGCCTCGCGGACGTCGACGCCGACGTGCTCCTCCCCGGGCACGGGCCGGCGCACCACGGCCCGGTGAAGGACGCCGTGCGCCGCGCACGGGAACGGGCGCGGTAGCGCGGCCCGTACCGCGGCCCCGGGCCCCCCTCCCTGATCCGGCGTGATCCCAACGAAAGGCCCTGGCAGCGAAAGGCCCTAGAGTCGGGGCCATGGCCTTGCAGATCAGTGCCACCAACCCCGAACACCCCGCGCTGCTGCTCCGGCTGCCCTGGCACCTGCCGCTCGAGGAGTGGCCGCCGGAGCACTTGGTGCCGCTGCCGCGCGGCATCTCCCGCCACGTGGTGCGCTACGCCCGCGCCGGCGACGAGGTCGTCGCCGTCAAGGAACTCGCCGAGCGGCCCGCCCTGCGCGAGTACCGGCTGCTGCGCGACCTGGACCGGATCGGCATCCCCGCCGTGGACGCGCTCGGCGTGGTCACCGGCCGCACCGACGACGCGGGCCGGCCGCTGGAACCGGTGCTGATCACCCGTCACCTGGGCGGCTCTATGCCCTACCGGTCCATGTTCGAGACGACGCTGCGTCCGGCCACCATGCACCGGCTGATGGACGCCCTGGCCGTGCTGCTGGTGCGGCTGCACCTCTCCGGGTTCGCCTGGGGCGACTGCTCCCTGTCCAACACGCTCTTCCGGCGCGACGCGGGCGCGTACGCCGCCTACCTCGTCGACGCCGAGACCGGGGAGCTGCACCCCCGCCTCAGCGAGGGCCAGCGCGCCTACGACCTGGACCTCGCGCGGGTCAACATCAGCGGCGAACTGCTCGACCTGGAGGCTTCCGGGGCACTGCACCCCTCCGTCGACCCGGTGGGCTTCGGCACCGAGATCTGCGTGCGCTACGAGCGGCTGTGGGAGGAGCTGACCCGCACCTCGGTGTACCCGGCGGGCAAGCACCACTACATGGAACGCCGCATCCGGCGTCTCAACGACCTCGGTTTCGACGTGGCCGAGATGCAGATCGAGCGCGCCCCGCACGGCGACACGGTCACCTTCGTGCCCAAGGTGGTCGACGCGGGCCACCACCAGCGCCAACTGCTGCGGCTGACGGGGCTGGACACCGAGGAGAACCAGGCGCGGCGGCTGCTGAACGACCTGGAGTCCTGGATGGCCACCCAGGACGACCACGCACCGCCCGGCGCCGCCCGGGGCGCCCGGCCGGAGGTCCTCGCCCACCGCTGGGTGCGCGAGGTCTTCCGGCCGACCGTGCGGGCCGTGCCGCCCGAGCTGCGCGGCACCATGGACGCGGCCGAGGTCTACCACGAACTGCTGGAGCACCGCTGGCAGCTCTCCGAGCGGGCCGGCCGGGACATCGGCCTGGAGACGGCCGTCGCCGACTACGTCGCGCACCTCCCGCCGGAGGCCGCCGCCGTCCCGGGCCAGGCGGGCGAACCGCACGGCTCCGGCCCCGGACCGGCGGCCGGCCCCACGACCGGGCGGCCCACGGCGGACCGTCCCCAGGGCTGACCGCCCCGGGCCGGGGCCGCGCCGGCCGCGCTCAGGCGTGCGGGACCACCGCCACCGGGCAGGGCGCGTGGTGCAGCACCCCGTGCGCCACGGAGCCGATCCGCGCGCCGACGGCCGTACGCCGCGCCCGGCGTCCGACCACCACCAACTGCGCGCCGTCGGCCACCGACAGCAGCACCTGCCCGGCGCTGCCCATCTCCACGTGCTCGACCACGGGGACCTCGGGGAACCGCTTCCGCCACGGCTCCAGCGCCTCGGACAGCGCCGTCCGCTCGTACGGCTCCAGGCCGCCCGCCTCGTCGAGCAGTCTCATCGACCCCGGGCTGTAGGCGAACACCGGCGGCAGCGTCCACGCCCGCACCGCGCGGACGGTGGCGCCCCGCGCCGCGGCGGCCTCGAAGGCGAAGCCGAGCGCGTCGGCGCTGTCCTGCGGCTCCCCCTGCTGGCCGACGACGACCTCACGCCCCCCGGCCTCGGCGTCGGCCCGGTCGCCGGCCCGGACGAGGACCACGGGCCGCTCGCTGCCGGCGATCACCTGGCGGCCGACGGAACCGAGCAGGAAGCCGACGAGGGCACCGTGCCCGCGCGAGCCGAGCACCAGCGTGCCGGCCGCGGCGGCCTCCTCCAGCAGCACGGCGGGGGCGTCGCCCTCGCGCACCCCGGTGTCGGTCCGCAGGTTCGGGTGGCGTTCGGCGACGGTACGCACCGCGGCCGCCACGCTCTCGCGCACCCACCGCTCCTGGGCCGCGCGGTCCCCGGCGTCCACGCCCTGCCGCGTCTGGAAGTGCCAGGCGTGCACCACCCGCAGCGGCGCGTCCCGGCGGACCGCCTCCCTCGCCGCCCAGGCCAGCGCGGCCAGGCTCTCGTCGGTTCCGTCCACCCCGGCGGTGATCGGGCGCGTCATCGGTTCCCTCCCTGTCGTCGCATCATGTCCATCGGGGCCAGTCTTCACCACCCGCGCCGCCCCGCCGCGCACCGGGAGCCCGCACCGGCCGCGGACGGGTGCGGCGCGGACGGGAACCCGGCCCGGCCGGCGGACGTTCACACGGCACACCCCCACCGCGGCGCCCCACCGCAGCAGCGACGACGACCACGAACGAGGGCGGCACTATGAGCGAGTTGGCAGCCGGTGGCAATCTGACGGTGCCGGACGGGCCCCTGGAGGTGCGGGTGCCCGGCGCGTTCGACATCTCGGCGCTCGTGACGGACGACGGCGGCAAGGTGGCGGGCGACGAGGACTTCGTCCTCTCCAACCAGCCGGCCGCGCCCGGTGTCCGGCTGCGGGGGGACACGCTCACCCTGGATCCCGCCGGGCTGCGGCCCGGCGCCACGCGGGTCACCGTCGCCGTCACCTCCGCCGACCCCGGCACCCCGCTCGCGGCCCTCCCCTCCCCCGCCCTGCGCGTGAGCGGCCCCGGCGGAGCGCGGGTGGCCCGGTTCACGCCGCCGGACGCGGGTGCGGAGACGGTGCTGCTGCTCGCGGAGTTCTACCGGCGCGGCGACCGGTGGAAGCTGCGCGCGCTCGGCCAGGGGTACGCCGACGGACTCGCCGGGCTCGCCCGGGACTTCGGCGTCGACGTCGGCGACGACGCGGAGCCCGCCGCCGGCGCCCCGCCGCCGGCCCCGGCCGGGCCCACCCCCACCGTCACGGCCACCGCCACGGTCGTCGACGCGGACCCCGACGGTTTCCTCCCCCTCGTCAACGCGGCTCGGGCCGCGGCCGGTTCGCCGCCCGTCACGCCCGACGCCCGGCTGGCCTCGGCGGCGCGGGCGCACGTGGAGGCGATGGCCGGGGCGGACGCGCTCGCCGTCGAGAGCCGCGACGGCGTCTCGGTCCACCAGCGCGTCGTCGCCGCCGGGTACGCGTACCTCACGGTCGGCGAGCACCTGGTCCTCGGCCCGCGCACCGCCGCCGAGTTCGTCGGCTCCTGCCGGGAGAGCGAGGGCGCCCGCCGCACCCTGGGCGAGCCCGCCTTCACCCACGCCGGGTGGGCCCGCGCCATCGGGCCCTCGGGCGGCACCTACTGGACGGTGCTGTGGGCGGTGCCGCTGACGCCGGACGGGCTGGACCGCGCCACGGCCGAGGTCGTCGCGCTCACCAACCGGGAGCGGTCGGCGGCCGGACTGCGCCCGCTCGCCCCCGATCCCCGGCTCACGGCCGCCGCGCGGGCACACAGCACGGCCATGGCCGAACGCGACTTCTACTCCCACACCGGTCCGGACGGGGACGGGCCCCGGGACCGCGCCGCCGCCGCGGGCGCCGCGCACCGCGCCGTCGGCGAGAACATCGCCTGCGGGCAGCGCACCGCCTCCGCCGTCGTGGAAGGGTGGATGAACAGCCCCGGGCACCGCGCCAACATCCTGAGCGGCGACTTCACCCACATCGGCGCCGGTCTGGCCGGCGGCGGGCGGGCCGCCACGTACTGGACCCAGCTCTTCGGCGGCTGACCGCGCCACGCCCCACTCGGCACGAGAACGGAAGCAGCCGCTCGAAAATGGGCACGGATCTTGGCAGAACCGGACCATCCAGGTCAGGATGCCCGCATGAAGGGTGACCTGTTTTCCAGCCGGCACATGGTCCATCCGGCCACCGCGCCGGGCATGACCGTCGAGAACCCCAAGTGCGTGCGGTACGTCGTGAACGGCGAGATGCTCGCCCGCCAGGGCGCGATGATCGCCTACCGCGGGGGCCTCCAGTTCGAGCGCAAGGGCCAGGGCGTGGGCGGCATGCTCAAGCGGGCGGTCACCGGGGAGGGGCTGCCGCTGATGACGGTGCGCGGCCAGGGCGAGGCGTGGTTCGCGCACGAGGCGCACAACTGCTTCATCGTGGAGCTGGAGCCGGGCGACGAGTTCACCGTCAACGGCCGCAACGTGCTGTGCTTCGACCCGTCGCTGTCGTACCGCATCTCCACCGTCAAGGGCGTGGGGATCGTCGGCGGCGGGCTGTTCAACAGCGTCTTCACCGGGCACGGCAAGCTCGGCCTGGTCTGCGAGGGCGACCCGCTGGTGATCCCGGTGTCCCACCAGTACCCGGTCTACGTCGACACCGACGCGGTGGTGGGCTGGTCGGCGGGGCTCGCGACGTCCCTGCACCGTTCGCAGTCCGTCGGCTCGATGCTGCGCGGCGGTTCCGGGGAGGTCGTGCAGCTCGTCCTGCAGGGCGAGGGCTTCGTCGTCGTGCGGCCGAGCGAGGCGACGCCACAGAAGCCGCAGCAGCACTGAGTCCACGCGCGGCGCCCGGCCCCGGATCCGCTGTTGACCTGGGGCGGTGCCGCGCGAAAGGCTGCCCCGGGGCGCGGAACACCGCCCGTGCCGGAAGGAAGACTGCCTTGATCGGGATCACCGGGATCGAAGCCGCGGCGGAGCGGATCGCCGGACATGTTCTACGCACCCCGACCGTGCCGAGCCCGGGCCTGTCCGCGCTGCTCGGGGTCCCCGTCACCGCCAAGCTGGAACTGCTCCAGCGCACCGGGTCGTTCAAGGCGCGCGGGGCGGTCGCGAAGCTGCTGACGCTCACGGAGGCCGAGCGGGCCGCCGGGGTCGTGGCGGTCAGCGGCGGCAACCACGGCATCGCCGTGGCCGTCATGGCCGCGGCGCTGGACGTGAAGGCCACCGTGGTCATGCCCCGCTCGGCGCCGGCCCGTTCCGTCGGCATCGCCGAGGAGGCGGGGGCCGCGGTGCGCCTGACCGACGGCATGGACGGCGCGTTCGCGCTGGTGGACCGGTTGCGGGAGGAGGGGCTGACCCTGGTCCACCCCTTCGACGACCCGGTGGTGATCGCCGGGCAGGGCACCGTGGGGCTGGAGTTCGCCGAGGACGCCGGCGAGCTGACCGACGTCCTGGTCAGCATCGGGGGCGGCGGCCTGATCGCCGGGGTGGCGGCGGCGCTGCGCGCCCGGCGGCCCGGGGTGCGGATCTGGGGGGTGGAGACCGAGGGCGCCGAGTCGATGTCCCGGGCGCTGGCGGCGGGCGGTCCGACGCCGGTGGAGCTGTCGTCGATCGTCACCACGCTCAGCGCGCCGGCCGTGTCGCGGCTGACGTACGGGATGGTGTCGGAGCTGGTCACGGAGGTGCTGGTGGTGCCGGACCGGGAGGCGGTCGCGGGATCGCTGGAGTTCGCGGAGCACGCCAAGCTGTGGACCGAGCCGGCCGCCGGGTGCCTGCTGCCCGCGGCGCGGCGCGTGGCCGAGCGGGTCGGGGAGGGCGCCCGGATCGGGCTGGTGGTGTGCGGGGGCAATGCGCAGGTCGCCGACGTGGCCGCCTGGACGGACCGCTTCGGCCTGCGCTGACGCCGGGCGGCCGGGCCGGACCCGGCACCGCCGCGTCCGCGCCTGCGGGCGGCCGTCGTTTCCGGGCGGCCGGGGCGGGGACTCGGCGGTGCATGGTGCGAATCGGATACACGATGATGACCGAGCACGCCGGTCCCCGGGAACTCGTGGACCAGGTGGTGGGGGCCGAGGAGGCCGGATTCGACTTCTCGGTCACCTCGGACCACTACTTCCCCTGGCTGCGCTCGCAGGGGCACGCGCCCTACGCCTGGAGCGTGCTGGGCGCCGCCGCCCAGGCCACGTCGCGCATCCCGCTGATGACCTACGTGACGTGCCCGACGTTCCGCTACCACCCGGCGGTGGTCGCGCAGAAGGCGGCGACCCTCCAGTTGCTGTCCCGGGGCCGCTTCCGGCTGGGCCTGGGCGCGGGCGAGAACCTCAACGAACACGTGGTCGGCGGCGGCTGGCCCTCCGTCGACGTGCGGCACGAGATGCTGCGCGAGGCCGTGCGGATCATCCGCGCGCTCTTCGAGGGCGGCCACGTCAACCACCGCGGCGAGCACTTCGACGTGGAGTCGGCCCGGCTCTGGGACCTGCCGGACACCCCGCCGCCGATCGGTGTCGCCGTCTCCGGCGAGCAGTCCTGCGCGCTGGCCGGCGAACTCGCCGACCTGGTCATCGCGACCGAGCCCCGGCCGGACCTCCTCGCCGCCTTCGACCGGCACGGCGGCACCGGCAAGCCGCGCGTCGGCCAGCTCCCCGTCTGCTACGACCCGGACCGGGAGGCGGCGATCGCCCGCGCGCACGACCAGTTCCGCTGGTTCGGCAGCGGCTGGAAGGTCAACGCGGAGCTTCCGCACCCGGACGCGTTCGCGGCGGCGACCCGGTTCGTCACGCCCGAGGACGTGGCCGCGTCGATCCCCTGCGGAGACGACCCCGCCGCCTTCGTGGAGGCCGTGCGCCCGTACGCGGAGGCCGGGTTCACCGAGATCGCGCTGGTGCAGATCGGCGGGGAGTCGCAGCCGGCCTTCCTGGACTGGTCGCGCACGACCCTGCTGCCCGCGGTGCGCGCCGCGCTGGGCGAGGGCTCCTGACACCGCCCGTGCCGGGGGGAATCACCCGGTTGCGTGAGCATCGGGCGGTCGGACGGGGTACCAGCCGCCGTGTGTCCGACCGCACCCGTTCCCCGGAGGTCTCCCCTCGTGAACTCCCCCGTGCGCACCACCCTGGTCGTGCAGCTCCAGGCGGGCGACAGTGAACGTTTCCCGGTCCTCGCCCACCTGGGCTACGACGCCGCCGACCCGTTCGCGCTGACCGTGGTCTTCGCCCACCACGGCCGGGTGCTCGCGCGGTGGACGCTGGACCGGGAGATGGTCGCCGAGGCGCTGTTGCGGCCGGTCGGCGTCGGTGACGTGCGGATGCGGCCGCAGTCGCGGGGGCTGTGGGAGGAACTGTGCCTGGAGTTCCTCGGCGACACCCGTCCCGGCGGGGAACGGCACCGGGCCGTGGTGTACGTCTGGGCGGCGCCCCTCGCCGCGTTCCTGCGGGAGACGCACGCGGTGGTACGTCCCGGGGAGGAGGAGGTCCGCCTCGACGACTTCCTCGCCCAGGTCATGGCCGAGGGCTGACGGCCCGGCGCGGGGCCGTCATGGTTTGGGCCCCGTGGGCGGGGGTTACACGGGGCGGGACCAGGCAGCGGCCGTAGGAGGTTGGAGCGGGATGACCGGCACTCAGCTCACCGTCACCCTCAGCGGGGGCGGCGTCGACGACGCGCGGGCGGTCGTCCGCGCCCTGGAGGCCGCCTTCGGGGCGGCGGACGGCCCGCCCGCGGACGACGGCGCCACGGTGCGCACCGCCACCTTCGCCGCGGGGGCGGCGGGGCGCGAGTCGCCCGGGCCGCGGGCGGCCGGGCGGCTGTCCGCGCCCGTGACCGTCACGGTGCAGGGCACCCCGCACGCCGTCGACACGGCGAGCGAGACGCTGGCCCGCGCCTTCACCGCGCGGGACGAGGGTGCCGCCTCCGGCGACCAGGAGCGGGAGAGGCAGTTGCTCCTGGTGCCGTGAGGCGGTGGCCCCGGGGCGGGGCGCCGGTCACCAGCGGTGCTCGACCTGTTCCCTGACACGCCGGTCGTAGAGGTCGCGGACGGCGTCCAGGGTCCGCGCGGACAGCTCCGGCAGCCGGGCGGCCCGCGTGTTGGCGCGGGCCTGCTCGGGTGAGCGGGCGCCGGGGATCACGGTGGTGACACCGGGCTGCTGCACGATCCAGCGCAGTGCGAGCTGGGCCGGGGTGTAGCCCTCGGGGGCGAGGGCGGCGAACTCGGCGGCGGCCTCCACCCCGGTGGCGAAGTCGACGCCGGAGAAGGTCTCGCCCTGGTCGAACGCCTCGCCGTGCCGGTTGAACGAGCGGTGGTCGTTGGCGGCGAAGACGGTGTCCGCGGTGTACTTGCCGCTCAGCAGCCCCGAGGCCAGCGGCACCCGGGCGATGATGCCGACGCCGGCCTCCCGGGCCGCCGGCAGGACCTCGCGCAGCGGCTTCATCCGGAACGGGTTGAGGATGATCTGCACGCTGGCCACGTTCGGCCGGGCGATGGCGGCCAGTGCCTCGGCGCAGGTCTCGACGCTGACGCCGTAGGCGGCGATCCGCTCCTCCTCGACGAGGGTGTCGAGGGCGTCGAACACCTCGTCGCTGGAGTAGACGGGGGTCGGCGGGCAGTGGAGCTGCACGAGGTCGAGGACGTCGACGCCGAGGTTGCGCCGGGAGCGGTCGTTCCACTCGCGGAAGTTGTCCAGTACGTAGTTCTGCGGGACCTGCTCGACCCGGCGGCCCATCTTGGTGGCGACCAGCACGTGCAGGTCGGGCCGGCCCCGCAGGAAGGCGGCGATGGTCCGCTCGCTGCGGCCGTCGCCGTAGACGTCGGCCGTGTCGAAGAAGGTCACCCCCGATTCGGCGGCGGCCTCCAGCACCGCGAGGGCCTGCTTGTCGTCGACGTCCCCCCAGTCGGCGCCCAGTTGCCAGGTGCCGAGGCCGATCACGGAGGCGTGCTGATCCGACCTGTCGAAAGTGCGCTCGTCCATGCGGGCCAGTCTGTCATCCCCGACGGCCCCGTCACCCCGCGGTGGGATGACGCGGGGTGACGACGTGCTGGGACACCGTTCGGCGGCCGGGAGGGGCTACCGGCGGTGGGTCAGGGCGCGGGACTGCACCGTACGCGCCACCCGGGGGCCCAGCCAGCGCTTGGCCCGCCGCAGGGGCTCCAGCCGTCCGGCGGCGCGGTCCAGCCGGTAGTACAGCCGGGGCGGGACGTACGGCAGCAGGGGCGAGTGACGCTGGCCGAGCAGGGCGAACATCTCGTGCGGCGGCAGCCCCAGATAGCGCGGCAGGTTCTCGTACCAGCGGGCGCTGTAGCGGGCCGCGCTCTGCACCGGGAGGAGGGCGGCCTTGCGCTCGCGTTCGTAGGCGCCGAGGGCGGCCGGCAGGCCGGTGTCGGCGCGCAGGGCGCCGGCCAGGGAGATGGCGTCCTCCAGGGCGAGGGTGGTGCCGGCGCCGATGGAGTAGTGCGTGGTGTGGGCGGCGTCGCCGAGCAGGACGAGGTTGTCCTTGGACCAGGTGCGGTTGGTGAGGGTCCGGAAGGTGAGCCAGGGGGCGGGCGGGGCGGTGGCGGTGGGCCGTGCGGTGAGCGGGTGGCCGTCCAGGACGCCGGCGAAGAGCTTCTCCAGCAGGATCAGGCCCTCGGCCTCGTCGGCCCGGTCCAGTCCGAGGCCGGTCCAGGTCTCGGGGGCGCACTCGACGACACAGGTGCTGCCCTCGGGTCCGTAGCCGTAGCCGTAGGCCCAGATCCAGCCGTGGTCGGTGTCGGCGAAGGCGAAGGTGAAGGCGTCGAAGACCTTCGGGGTGCCGAGCCAGGCGTAGTGGTTGCGGCCGGCCCGGATCTCGGTGCCGAAGTGGCCGGCGTACCGGGTGCGCAGCGCGCTGCGCACCCCGTCGGCGGCCACCACGAGGTCGGCGCCGGGCAGGTCGTCGCCGGTGACCTCGTGGCCGAACTCCAGGCGGACGCCGAGCGCGCGGGCGCGGGCGGCGAGGACGTCCAGCAGGCGGTGGCGGCCGATGCCGAAGCCCTCGTCGCCGCGGTGCCGGGTGGTCAGGTCGCGGACGTGGGCGACGCCGTCGCGCCACCGTACGGAGTGTTCCTCGACGGCGCGGGCGGACTCCGGGTCGTGTTCGTGGAGCCGGTCGAGGAGCCCGCGCCAGTAGGTCACGCCCCAGCCGTAGGTGCAGCCCTCCGGGTTGCGCTCGAGGACGGTGACGTCGTGGGACGGGTCCTGGAGCTTGAGCAGGATCGAGAGATACAGGCCGGCGGGCCCGCCGCCGACGCAGACGACCTTCACACACACCCCTGAATACGCTCAAAACGGTCATTTGATGACGCAGGACCGCAGAGTAGCAGTCAAGGGGTGGGGCGCCGGTGCGCCGGGGCAGCGCGATTCGCCCCCGCCCGGCAGCGGGGCGGGGCCGGAGGTGGAGCGGGCTCCGTCGTCGGCTACGGCTGTGCCGCGGCCACCGTGCGGCACTCCGGGTGGCCCCAGCCCCGGTCGTTCTTGGCGATGGTCTCGCCGGCCGCGTACGAGCGGCCGCAGACGCAGCGGCCGGGGAACTTCGCCTTCAGGGTGCGTGAGGAGGAGCCGTCGCCCTTGCCCGCGGGCTTGCGGCGCGGGGCCTTGCGCGCGGCGGGCACGTCCGGTGCCGCCGGGGGCTCGGGCGAGCCGAGCGCGCTGCCGGCCTCCTCCTGGGCGGTGGCCGCCTGACTGGCGGCACGGTCGGCGAAGTCGTTGAGGGGGTCGCCGTCGACCTGGTGGGCGGGGACGTAGCGGAACTCGACCGCGCGGCCGTCGAGCAGCCGGTCGATGCGCACGACCAGCTCCTGGTTGGCGACCGGCTTGCCGGCGGCCGTCTTCCAGCCGTTGCGCTTCCAGCCGGGAAGCCAGGTGGTGACGGCCTTCATGGCGTACTGGGAGTCCATCCGGACCTCCAGCGGCACCTCGGGGTCGGTCGACTCCAGCAGGCGTTCCAGGGCGGTGAGTTCGGCGACGTTGTTGGTGGTCCGGCCGAGCGGCCCCGCCTCCCAGCGGACCGGAGCCTGGGAGGCGTCGGCGACGACCCAGGCCCAGCCGGCCGGTCCCGGGTTTCCCTTCGAAGCGCCGTCGCACGCGGCCACCACACGTTCACGCATGGGACCGATCATGCCACGGCGTGGCGGGCACTCGGACCGCGCTCAGTCGACCTGGCGCAGCTTGGGCATCTCCCCCTCGGTCCTGGAGGTGTCGATCACCGAGAAGTTGGCGCCCTGCGGGTCGCTGATGGCGGCGAAGCGGCCGAAGGGGGTGTCCATCGGCCCGAACCTCAGCACGCCGCCCAGCTCGGTGGCCCGGGAGACCGCCGCGTCGCAGTCGGCGACCCCGAAGTAGACGTTGATGTAGGGCGGCATCCCGGCCGGGAAGTCGTCCGTCATCGCCATCCGGCCGATGACGGGCCGGTCGCCCAGCTCGAAGACCCGGAAGTCGACCGCGTCGTCGTCCATCTGCTTGGCCGCGTAGGAGAAGACCGTGGGGAAGAAGGTGTCCGACGCGCCGGTCTCACGGGTGAAGATCTCCGCCCAGCAGTACGCCCCGGGCTCGCCCATCAGCTGGAAGCCCTCATGGGTGCCGCCCTGCCAGACGCCGAAGAGCACCCCGCCGGGGTCACGGGCCAGGCACATGGTGCCGAACTCGCCGACCTGCATGGGTTCCATCAGCATCTCGCCGCCGGCGTCGCGGATCTGCGCGGCGGTCGCGGCGGCGTCGCGGGACGCGAAGTAGAGGCACCACTGCGCGTGGCTCTCCTGTCCCGGCATGGGCGGCACGACGGCGGCGACCGCCTTGCCGTCCTTGTAGCACTGGGTGTAGTCGCCGTACTCCGACGAGGACTCGCCGAAGGTCCAGCCGAGGACTTCCCCGTAGAAGTTCTTGGCCGCCTCCAGGTCCGGGAACATCGCGTCGGCCCAGCACGGGGCGCCTTCAGGTTGTACGGCCATGGCTGCCGCCTCCGTTCGAGGAATCGCTGTGCTCTGTCGGGGACTGGCCCCTCTTCTCACGCTAGCCATCCCGGCGCGGACGCGCGCGGGGACGGGATCCGGGCAGGACCGCGCGGGTGCGGGACGCCCGGCGGGCCGGGGCTCCCGTACGGGCGCGGGGCCGTCACGCGCCGGCGTAGGCGCGCTCCAGGGCGGCGATGTCGAGCTTGCCCATCGTCAGCATGGCGGCGGTCGCCCGGGCCGCCTTGCCCTGGTCGGGGTCGCGGACCATCTCCGTCAGGACCTGCGGGACGACCTGCCAGGACACCCCGAACCTGTCCTTCACCCAGCCGCAGGGCCCCTCCTCCCCGCCGTCCTCGGTGAGCCGCGCCCAGTGGTAGTCGACCTCCGCCTGGTCCGCGCAGGAGATCTGGAAGGAGATCGCCTCGGTGAAGCGGAAGTCGGGGCCGCCGTTGAGCGCGATGAACCGCTGTCCGTGGGCCGTGAACTCCACGGTCAGCACGGAGCCGGCCGGACCCGGTCCCGCCTCGGTGTAGCGGGTGACGGGGCCGAGGCCCGCGTCCTTGAAGACCGACACGTAGAACCGGGCCGCCTCCTCCGCCCGGCCGTCGAACCAGAGACACGTGATGAAGCCGTCGGTGGTCATGGGTTTCCTCCCGGAGAGTGGAACACCGTCACCCATGGAGACCCTCCGGCGCCCGGGAACTCATCGGCGGCCCGGGAAGCGGCCGGGGAAGCGGCCGGGGAACCGGGTGCGAAGGGGGTGGGGTGCGGGGGTGAGGGGCGGCGGCCGGACGGCCGGCCGCGCGCCGGGGCGACATGTCGCCGGGTCGCCGTGTCGGCATGACGCCGTATCGCCACTCTGCGCCCCGGAGGGGCTTCTTTCAGCCGGAGCCGCCGCCCGCCCGGGTGCTCCTCCGGTCCCCGGAGGCGGCCTGGGGGCACTCGTGCGGTCCCGGGCGGCGCGCGCGGGGTCGCGTTCCGGTCACCCGCGCACGCCGGGGGCATGGGCGGTGACGGTCCGGGTACCCGCACACGGGAAAGGCCCCGGCAGGAACGGGCGGACCGTGGATTTCGTGGGAGAGGCAATGGAGAGCGCCGTGATCCGGCCCAGCGCGCAGGTCGTCGAGGAGACCACCGGGAGCACCACGGGCGAGGGATCACTGCCGGGTGTCGAGGACCCCCGTGCCGTGGCGCCCCGCGACGCCCGGCACCTGTCCCGCCCCTTCTTCCACCGTCTGGCCGAACTCGAGGAGGGCACGCACGAGTACCAGTACGCGCGCAACACCCTCATCGAGATGAACATGTCCCTGGTCCGCTTCGCCGCCGGACGGTTCCGCGGGCGCGGCGACGACATGGAGGACATCGTCCAGACCGGCATGATCGGCCTGATCAAGGCCATCGACCGGTTCGAGCTGTCGCGCGAGGTCGAGTTCACCTCCTTCGCGCTGCCGTACATCGTCGGCGAGATCAAGCGCTTCTTCCGGGACACCACCTGGGCCGTGCACGTGCCGCGCCGGCTCCAGGAGCTGCGGGTGGAACTCGCCAAGGCCCGCGAGGAACTGTCCAGCCGTCTGGACCGCGAACCCACCGTCGCCGAGCTGGCCACCCTGATGAACATCGACGAGAGCGAGGTCGTCGAGGGACAGATCGCCTCGAACGGCTACAACTCCTCCTCCCTGGACGCCGCGTTGACCGGCGACGGGCCCGAGCACGGCGAGTCGGTCCTCGCCGACTTCATCGGCGTGGAGGAGGGGCTGCGGCTGGTGGAGGACTTCCACTCGCTGGCCCCGCTCATGGCCGAGCTGAGCGAACGCGACCGGCGCATCCTGCACATGCGGTTCGTGGAGGAGGCGACCCAGGCGGAGATCGGGGAACGGCTCGGCTGCTCGCAGATGCACGTCTCCCGGCTGATCAAGCGGATCATCACCCGGCTGCGGGAGGGCATGCTCGGCGAACTGGGCTGCGCCTGACCGGGGGCCCCTGCCCGCCCGCACGCGCGCGCCGGACGGCGCAGACCGCCGGAGGCACGGATCGGCGGCGGACGGCGCAGACCGCCGGAGGCACGGATCGGCGGCGGACCGGACGGCAGGGGGCCGGGGCCGGAGTCCGTCCCGGTGGCCGGTCGGCCCTTTCGCCGGCCGGGCCGGCCTTCCCGGCCGGTCAGCCGGTCGGGAAAGTCACTCGGCGGAGAGCCGCACCAGGGCGCGCACCCGCTTGCCCACCGGCACCCGTTCGACGACGACGGCCTCGGCCAGGGCGTGGACGATCTCCAGTCCGTGCCGGCCGACGCGCTCGGGGTCGCGGGGAAAACGCCGGGGCACCGACCCGCTGCTGTCGTAGACGCGCACCTCGACCGAGGTGTCGGTGCCCTCCAGCTCCAGGATGTACGGGCCGCTGCTGTGCCGGTCGGCGTTGGTGACCAGTTCGCTGACGACCAGGAGCACCGCGCCGTCGGAGCGCCGGCCGATCTCGGCGCACCATTCGGTCCGGAGCTGTTCGAGGAAGAGCGAGGCGAAGGAACGGGCCTCGGCGATGCTGCCCTGCTCGCCGGAGTAGTGCGCCGCCCGCCTCAGCGGTTCCACGGGTACGTCGAAGCCAGTCGGTATCACTGCCCCGTCCAGGTATTCGGTCATGCGTTTCTCTCTCGGAAGCCGGACTGGCCGGACGCTACTGCACCTGTCCTCGTACCCCGAGCGCGGCCCCCCAGTCCCCCCGCGCCGGCAGTGCGTGCATCGTCACAGCCGGACGGGGAACCCGGGGTCGCGGGAGGGTGCGCGATGGACGAACTCATGGCCGCGCGGAGCCTCGGCACCCGGCCGGTGGTGACCCTCGGCGGTGACGCGATCGCCCATGTGAGGGACACGCTCTTCGACGCGGACGCCCGCCGGATCACCGGGTTCACCCTGACCGGGCGGCGGTTGCTGTCCGGTCCGCTCCCCCACGCCCTGCCCTGGCCGTCGGTGCAAGCGCTCGGCCACGACGCCGTGATGATGCGGGACGCGCTGGGGCTGGTCTCCGAGGACGCGCTGACCGGCCCCCGGGGCAGTCTGCGGGCCCGGGTCCTGGGCGCGCGGGTGCTGACGGAGGCGGGCGAGACCGTCGACACGGTCCTGGACGTCGTGGTGGAGGGCGGTGCCAGCGGCCGGGTCGTCGGCTTCCGGATCGCCGCCGAGCCGCGGTTCGCGCCGGGCCGCTCCGGGCACCGGCGCCGGGTGTACGTGGTGCGCGGCCCGTCGCTCACGGTCGCCGGGCGCACGCTCGTCCTGCCCGGGGAGACCGTCCGGCACGTCGCCGACGACCTGGCGGGCCTGACCGCGCTGGCGCGAGGCGTCCCGGGGCCGGGGGCGCCGCCGTGATGCTGCTCACCGAGGTGCGCGGGCTGCCCGTGACGGGCCCGGACGGGCACACGCGGCTGGGTGCGGTGGCGTCCCTCTCGGTCGACGCCGCGGCGGGCACGGTGCGCCGGGTACGGGTCCGGCGGGGCCCCTTCCGCAAGGAGACCGAGGTGTCCTGGGACGCGGTGCGCTCGGTCGGCCCGGACGGCGTCCGGCTGCGGGCCGGCGCCGTTCCCGGCCCGCCGGGACGCCCGCGCGACCCGGTGGGCAGCCTGGTGCTGACGGAGGCGGGACAGGAGCGGGGCAGGGTGCTGGACGCCGCCTTCTCGCCCGGCACCGGCCGGGTGCTCGCGGTGTTCACGACCCGCGGCGAGCTGTCCCCGGCGCGGCTGCTGGGGCTCGGCGACCACGCCCTCGTCGTCCGCTCCGGCTGAGCCCCGGCCCGCCACGCGACCGGGAACGGCACCGGCTCGCCGGACCCCGCGGCACCCGGCGACGCGGACGGACCCACCGGGCGGGCGCGGCACCCGGCGACGCGGACGGACCCACCGGGCGGGCGCGGGGCGCGGAGGCTGCTTAGCGTGGCGGGGTGAGCGCGCGAACCCCTCTCCGCCCGGCGGTCGCCCGGCACGGCTGGGCGCAGGCCCTCGGCACGGTGCTGGCCGGGCTCGTCGCCATGGGCGTGGTGGCCGCGCTGGGCCTGTGGGCCGCCGGCGCAGGCGATCTGCCCGTCGGCGCCTTCCCCCGGGTCGTCACCGCGACCGTCGTGACCGCGGTCGGCGGCGCCCTGGAGGTGACCGGAAACGCCGACGCGCTGGTCGGCACCGACGCCGCGCTGTCGGTGCTGCCGCTCTCCGTGACGCTGACGGGCGCCCTGGTGATCGGCTGGGGTTTCCTGCGCCCGCTGCGGCACCGGGCCGTCGCCGGCGCGGGGGAACTGGCCGGCTGGGCCGGGCGGATCGCCTTCCTGTGGCTGCTCGCCCTGATCGGCATGGCGTACGCGGCCCACCAGACGTTCGAGATCTCCCTCGGCCAAGGGCTGCTGAACGACCTCGGGGACCTCCTCGGCATCCACCCGAGGATCGGCTTCACGACCGACCTCGGGGCGAGCGTCCTCTACGGGCTGCTGTGGCTGGCGGGGGTGCTGCTGCTGGCGCTGCTGGTGTCGCCGGGGGCGCCGCTGCCGGGGCGGCTGCTGCGCTACCGGGAGTCGGTGCGGCCGGCCGCGTTCGCGATGGTGGCGCTGCTGCTGGCCTCGCTCGTGATCGGTGTCGTCATCTGCCTGGTGGTCGCCGGGACGCGGGGACACGCCTCCCGGACGCTGGCGGTGCTGCTGCTCGGCCTGCCGAACGTGGCGTGGCCGGCCCTGACGATCGGCATGGGCGCGACCTGGGACGGGCGGGTGGAGGGGCCGTTCGGCTTGCCGATGCCGCACGTCCTCGACCAGGTGATGCGCACCCCGGGCCTCTCGACGGTGAACCTGGGCACGCTCGCCGAGCACGACGGGCGCGTCTGGTGGCTGCCGGCCGCCGACGTCGTCCTGCTGCTCGCCGCCGGCTTCCTGCTGGCGGCGCGGTCGCCGGCCCGGACGCCGCCCTGGCGCCTGGCCGTGCACATGGCCGTCGCGCTCGCGCTCACCGTGCTCATGATCGGCCTGCTCGGCCGGATCTCGGCGCACTTCGGCCTGTCGGTGCTCGGTATCGGGAACCTGGGCGGGGAGTTGTCCGGCCGGGTGTTCCTGCGGCCCCGGCTGTGGGGCGCGGTGGGTCTCGCCGCGGCCTGGGGGCTGGTCGCCGGGTTCCTGGGGGCGCTGCTCGCCCGCGCGGTGGGCCGGCGCACCGGCGCGGTGCGGGGCCGGGTGCCCGGACCGGACGCCTGAGCGGAGCGCGGCACCGGGTTCGCCCCGGGCCCGGCTCAGGCGACGGTGACGACCGGCGGCGGGGCGGCCCGCTGCATGCGCAGGGCGTCGACCGACTCGGCGAGCAGCTCGTACTCGGTGGTCTCGTCGCCGGTGGCGATGCGGACGAGCCGTCCGGCGGCCAGTTCCTCGGCGACCGATTCCTGTCGCACGACGTCGGCGCACCAGGCGCGCAGCACGGCGGGGACGTCGGGGGCGTCGTCCGCGAGCGGTGTCAGGGCGCCGCGCGGGAGGTGGGCGGTGTCGGGCTGGGGATCGAGGCGCTCGGCGATCCAGGAGGCGCGGTCGCGCAGCCACCACAGGGCGAGGGCGAGGGTGGGGGCGCGGTAGGTGCCGAGGGGGACGCCGATCCGCCGGCCGTCACAGACCCCGTAGGCGGTGACATGGCACAGGAATTCGTCGTGCACGGCTCCCCTCCCCCGTCGTCCGGCACGCCCGCCGGTCGGGCGGACGGCGGCCACGCGGCTCGTGTGCGGCGCGTGAGGGAGCTGTCGCGCGGTGTGAGACAGCCCTCAAGGTGAGTATGTTCACCGCTGAACGACTGTCACCATGAGTTTCCGGCCAGTCTCCTGGCATATTCCGGGTGATCACCGGGCCGAGACGAGGCGGGCCCCGGCCGCGGGGTGTACGGCGTGCGCGACGGGCTGTCCCCCGGCGGCCCGAGCGCCCCCGGCCCGCCGTCTCCCGGGGGAAGCGGCGGGCCGGACCCGGCGGGGTGCCGGCCGGTCAGCCCGCGACGACGCGGTCGATGCGGGCCAGCTCCTCGTCCGTGAACCCGGGCCCGCGCACGGCGGCGACGCTGTCCTCCAACTGCGCCGGGCTGCTCGCGCCGACCAGGGCGGAGGTCACCCTGCCGCCGCGCAGCACCCACGCCAGGGCCATCTGCGCCAGCGTCTGCCCGCGCGCTCCGGCGATCTCGTCCAGCGCGCGCAGCCGGCCGACCAGTTCGCCGGTGACGGCGTCGGAGCGCAGGAAGGGGCTGTCGCTCGCGGCCCGCGAGTCCTCCGGGATGCCGTCGAGGTAGCGGGAGGTCAGCAGGCCCTGCTCCAGCGGGGAGTAGGCGATGGAGCCGACCCGCAGTTCGTCGAGCGTGTCCAGCAGGCCCTCGGTCTCCGGGCGCCGGTCGAGCAGCGAGTAGCGCGGCTGGTGGATCAGGAGGGGGGTGCCGAGGCCGGCGAGGATGCGGGCGGCCTCGCGGGTCTGCTCCGGGGAGTAGTTGGAGACGCCCACGTAGAGCGCCTTGCCCTGCTGCACCGCCGTGTGCAGGGCCCCCATCGTCTCCTCCAGCGGAGTCTCCGGGTCCGGGCGGTGCGAGTAGAAGACGTCGACGTACTCCAGGCCCGTCCGGCGCAGGCTCTGGTCGAGGGAGGAGAGCAGGTGCTTGCGCGAGCCCCACTCGCCGTACGGTCCGGGCCACATCAGGTAGCCGGCCTTGGTGGAGACGATCAGTTCGTCGCGGTGGCCGCGGAAGTCGGCGCGCAGCGCCTCGCCGAACGCGGACTCGGCGGAACCGGGCGGGGGACCGTAGTTGTTGGCGAGGTCGAAGTGGGTGACGCCGAGGTCGAAGGCGCGGCGCAGGATGGCGCGCTGTGTCTCGACGGGACGGTCCGGACCGAAGTTGTGCCACAGGCCGAGCGAGAGCGCGGGGAGCCTCAGGCCGCTGTGTCCGGTGCGCCGGTAGGGCATGTCCGCGTAACGGTCGGGGTGTGCGGTGTACAACGCGACTCCTGAGGGGCTTGGTACCCGGGTACGGGTTGGGGAGGGACCGGTTCCCACTCTGGCGTGACCCGCGGGCAGTGGTCCAACAGAAGAATCCGATGGGATTCAGCGGATACGCTTCTCAATCATGGAACTGCGTCAGCTCCGGCACTTCGTGGCGGTCGCCGAGGACCGGCACTTCACCCGCGCGGCGGAACGGCTGCTGGTCTCCCAGTCCGGTCTGTCGGCGTCGGTGCGGGCGCTGGAGCGGGAGCTGCAGACGCCGCTGTTCGTCCGGACCACGCGGCGGGTGACGCTGACGGAGGCCGGGCGGGCGCTGCTGGGCGAGGCGCGGCGCGTCCTCGCCCAGGTGCGGGCGGCGCACGAGGCGGTGGCGGCCGTGCAGGGCGTCCTGCGCGGCACGCTGTCGCTGGGCACGGAGCAGTGCATCGCCGGCGTCCACGTGGCGGGGCTGCTGGCCGCGTTCCGCCGGCGCCACCCGGACGTGGAGATCCGGCTGCGGCAGGCGGGCTCGGGCGAGCTGGCGGAGGAGGTCGCGGCCGGGCGCCTGGACCTGGCCTTCGCCTACCGCACCCAGGCCGACACCGACCAGTTGTGCTCCACCTCCCTGGCGGCGGAACCGATGACCGTGCTGTGCCACCCCGGGCACCGCCTCGCGGCCGGCGGCGCGGTGCTCGCCCCCGGCGACCTCGCCGACGAGGTGTTCGTCGACTTCCACCCGGACTGGGGCCCGCGCCGGATCACCGACGCCGCCTTCGCCGCCGCGGGCGTCCGGCGCGGCGTCGCCCTGGAGGTGAACGACGTGCACGGGCTGCTCGACCTGATCGACGAGGACCTCGGCATCGCGGTCGTGCCGCGCCACTTCCGGCACAAACGGGCGTCTCTGGCCTCCCTCCCGCTCAAGGACGGCGCCGGGACGCTGTACGAGACGATCGCCCTGTCCCCGCCCCCGCCGGCCACCAGTCCGGCGGCGCGGGCCCTGTTGGCGCTGCTGGGGACGGGGAGCGACTGAGGTCCGGCTGCGCCATGGTGGAGGCATGCACGCCAAGGACATCCTCATCGAGGGCTACGGCCGCATCCGGGAAGAGGTCCACGCCGCCGTCGAGGGCCTCGGACCCGACGCGCTCCACGCCCGCCCCGACGGCCGCGCCAACTCCGTGGCCTGGCTGGTCTGGCACCTCACCCGGGTGCAGGACGACCACGTCGCCGACGCCTTCGGCCTCGACCAGGTGTGGCTCGCCGGGGGCTGGGCGGACCGCTTCGGGCTGGGCCTGCCCCGCCACGACACCGGGTACGGCCACACCCCGGCGAAGGTCGCCGCGGTGCGGGTCGGCTCCCCCGGCCTGCTGACCGGCTACCACGACGCGGTGCACGAGCGGACGCTGGGCGCGCTGCGCTCGCTGACCGCCAAGGACCTGGACGAGGTGGTGGACGAGGGGTGGGACCCGCCGGTCACCCTCGGCGTGCGGCTGGTCAGCGTCCTGTCCGACGACCTCCAGCACGTCGGGCAGGCCGCCTACGTCCGGGGGCTGGTCCTCGGCAGCGCCGCGTAGCCCGGCAGGACGACGTCCTCGATCAGCGCCCGGCGCTCGTCGTAGGGGATGAAGGCGCTCTTGAGGGCGTTCACCGTGACCGTGCGCAGGTCGTCCGCGGTCCAGCCGGCCTCCTCGACCAGCAGGGACATCTCGCGGGTCATCGTCGTGGCCGAGACCAGCCGGTTGTCGGTGTTGAGGGTGACGCGGAAGCCGAGGTCCTTGAGCGCGGTGATCGGGTGCTCGGCGATGGACGTGGCCGCGCCGGTCTGGAGGTTGGAGGTCGGGCACATCTCCAGGGCGATACGGCGGTCGCGGACCCAGCCGGCGAGCCGGCCCAGCTTGCCGCCGGCGAGGTCCGGGATGTCGTCGGTGATGCGCACGCCGTGGCCGATGCGCTGGGCGCCGCACACCTGGAGGGCCTGGTGGATGCTGGGCAGCCCGTGCGCCTCGCCGGCGTGGATGGTGAAGGGCACGTTCTCGCGCCGCAGGTACGCGAAGGCGTCGAGGTGGTCGGCGGGCGGGAAGCCGTCCTCGGCGCCGGCGATGTCGAAGCCGACGACCCCGGCGTCGCGGAAGGCGACCGCGAGCTCGGCGGTGGCGCGGGTGCGGTCGAACATGCGCATCCCGCACAGCAGGGTGCCGACCCGGACCGGCGTGCCCCCGGCCGCCGCCTTCGCCATGCCGGCGGCCAGCCCCTCCTGGACGGTCTCGACGACCTCGGCGAGGGTGAGGCCCCCGCGGAGCATCAGCTCGGGGGCGTAGCGGACCTCGGCGTAGACGACGCCGTCGGCGGCGAGGTCGAGGACGTACTCCTCGGCGGTGCGCAGCAGCCCCTCGCGGGTCTGCATCACGGCGAGGGTGTGCTCGAAGGTGGCGATGTAGCGCACCAGGTCGCCGGAGTTGGCGGCCTCGTAGTACCAGGCGGCCAGTTCCCCGGGGTCGGTGGTGGGCAGGGTGTGGCCGACGGCGTCCGCCAGCTCGACCACGGTCGCGGGGCGCAGGCCGCCGTCGAGGTGGTCGTGCAGGACGGCCTTGGGCAGGGCGCGGAGGGTGGCGGTGTCGATGCGGGGCGCGGTCATGCGGGGGTTTCCTCGGCAGGTCGTTCGGGGGTCTCGCGGCGGGGCCGGGCGGGGGTGGGGCGCCGGAGCCGTCGGGACGGCGGTGACGGGAGAGGTTATACGTAAAACTGCCTGGAGACCAGTCCGGGCCCCGGCCGTGCCCCGGCCGGAAACGTGCGGGGCGCGCCGCGGACGCGAGGGCGGCGCCGCCCGTCCACCGCGGTGGGCCGGGGCCCGAGCGGGGGACGGACGGCGCCGCCGGTGCCGTGGGCCGGGTCAGCAGTAGAGGTTGCCGCCCGGGTCGACACCGAGGATCTGCGCGAACCGCTGGTAGGTGCCGACGCGGCTCTGGACCTGCGCGGGGTTGCGGCCGTCGCACTCCAGGGAGCCGTTGATGGAGCGGATCGTCTGACCGAAGCCGGCCCCGTTGACCATGGCGTTGTGGCCGGTCATGCTGCCGGGCCCGGACTGGGTGTTCCAGTACCACAGCGCGGTCTTCCAGGCGACGGCCGAGTCGTTCTGGACCAGCCAGGGGTTGCCCAGCAGGTCGATGCCGAGGGCGTCGCCGGCCGCCTTGTAGTTGAAGTTCCAGCTCAGCTGGATCGGGCCGCGCCCGTAGTACGCGTCCTGTCCGGCCGGGCAGCCGTACGGCTGGCCCCAGTCGCAGTAGTGCGGGTAGTTGGCGGTGTTCTGCTCGACGACGTGCACGAGTCCGCCGGTCTCGTGGCTGACGTTGGCGAGGAAGGCCGCCGCCTCCTGCTTCTTCGTCACGTCGCTGCCGGTCTTGGCGAAGCCCGGGTAGGCGCCGAGCGCCGCGGTCAGCCCGCCGTAGCTGTAGAAGGAGTTCCGGCCCGGGAACATCTGGTTGAACTGGGCCTCGCTGACCACGAAGTCGCCGACCGGCGTCTGGGAGCCGCCGTCCTCACAGGCGTACGGCTTCCAGTACCAGGTACTGATGACCGGGTCGTAGCCCGGGTTCGCGTGCTCGGCGATGTACGCCTTGCCGTCCGTGTAGCGGACGATGTCGCCCGCGTTGTAGTGGGTGCCGGCCGACCAGTTCGGATAGCCGGAGCACGACGCGGCGGACGCCGGGGCGGCCGGCAGCAGCGCGGGCACGGCACCGGCGAGGGCGAGCACGGTCACCAGGGCGGAGATACGGCGTCTCGACACAGGTACTGCCTCCTTGTCGGAGCACGGTCGCTCCCGCGCCGGGGGAAGGGCGCGGCGACGGCCTCGTACGCACGGACCGGCCGGGCCGGCCACGGCGTGGGGCGACCGTGGTGGGGGGGTGGGGAGGACACTCAACCGCGTTGGTCTGTACCAGTCAAGGGTGTAGACCAATTCCGGCCGCATCGCCGGAGCGAGGCCGAACGGACCCCGCCACGGGCCCAGTTGGCCGACGATCCCCCCGACCGGTGCGCACCGGGGAGCGGGTGACCGTTTCGCACGGGATCACGGGCACCTCTCCTTATCCCCAGCTCTACACATAAGGGGTGAATAAGAGCACAATGGACGTGCGTGGCGTGAGTTCGGACCCTCCGCCGCGTCAGGCCCCGTACGTCACGAAGGAGACGAGTCATGGCCAACGTCTCGCACTCAAGAGGTGACATCGCCACTCATCCCGACGCCCCGGAGATGCGGGCCCGCTACGCCCGCATGCTCGGCGGCCGCGACGTGGCACTCGTGGACGGGCCGGTGTTCCTGCTCGGCCTCTACTGTGCCGTGTCCCCGTGGATCGTCCACTTCACGGCCAACCAGCCGTCACTGGTGGCACACAACCTGATCATCGGCGTCGCCATCGGTCTGCTGGCGCTCGGCTTCACCCGGGCCCCGGAGCGCATGTACGGCCTGAGCTGGGCGATGTGCGCGGTCGGCGTGTGGATGATCATCTCGCCGTGGATCGTCGGCACCCACCCGGACGCCGGCGTGATCTGGAACAACGCCGTCATCGGAGGTCTGGCCCTGGCGCTGGGGCTGGTCTGCGCCGGGACGGCCGCCAGGAGCGCCCCCAGGCACTAGGTGTATTGATCACGAGCGTTGTTGACACTGCTGGATCTTGAACATGGCGAAGACCTCCGGTGTGGTGGGAGCTGTCTAGGAACTCACCGCACGGAGGTCTTCGTGCCCCACCGTAATGCCCGGCTGACCGTCTTCGGTAGAAGACTGCTGGTCGAACGTGTCTGCTCAGGCCGTCCGGTCGCTCACGTGGCCGCCGAGATGGGTATCTCCCGGGCCACGGCTCACAAATGGATCCGCAGGTGGCGGGCTGAAGGCGAGGCGGGCCTGCACGACCGGTCGAGCCGGCCTCACACGACGCCGCACCGGACCGCGGCCTCGGTCGAAACCCGCGTCTGCGACCTGCGACAGAGCCGCAAGCTCGGGCCGGCCAGGATCGGCCCGATCCTGGGCCTGCCCGCCTCGACCGTCCACCGGATCCTGACCCGCCACCGGCTCAACCGCCTGGCCTGGCTCGACCGCCCCACCGGCACGCTGATCCGCCGCTACGAACGCGAGCGTCCCGGGGAACTCATCCACGTCGACGTGAAGAAACTCGGCCGGATCCCCGACGGCGGCGGTCACAAAGCGCTGGGCCGCCAGGCCGGCCGGGCCACCCGCAACAACATGGGCTTCGACTACGTCCACTCCGCCGTCGACGACCACACCCGCCTCGCCTACAGCGAGATCCACGGCGACGAGAAGACCGCGACCTGCGCGGGCTTCCTCACCCGCGCGGCCACGTTCTTCCACAGCCAGGGCATCACCCGGATCGAGCGGGTGCTGACCGACAACGCCTGGGCCTACCGCAAGGGCCTGGCCTGGAAGGCAGTCCTGGCCGAGCTCGGCGCGACCGGCAAGCTGACCCGGGCCTACCGGCCGCAGACCAACGGCAAGGTCGAACGCTTCAACCGCACCCTGCTCGACGAATGGGCCTACCTGCGGCCCTACACCTCAAACACCGAACGGACCGAAGCCCTGGCAGACTTCCTCCACACCTACAACCACCACCGCTGCCACACCGCACTGGACGGACACCCGCCCATCAGCCGTGTCAACAACGCTGCGGGTCAATACAACTAGGACCTCTCGCTTCAGACGAAAGACCCTGGGCCGGGTGCGCGCTCCCGGCCGCGGGCCGGTCCGGACCGCCGGGCCGGCCCGCGGCCCTTTCTGTCAACGGCCTTCACAGGCAAGCGGGTTGGACGTCGGCGGACTGCCGTCGCCGCCAGCGGGCACACGTCATCCCGCGGGGGTCTTGACGGAGAGGGGTGGAAGTGGAGATCGACGGCATCATCAGTGCCCTCGTCATCGGCGTCGTCATCGGTGTCCTGGGCCGGCTGGTGGTCCCGGGGCGCCAGCGCATCGGCGTGCTGTGGACGATCCTGGTCGGCATCGTGGCCGCGCTCATCGGCTCGTGGATCGCGAACGCCTTCGGGGTGGCCGACACCAAGGGCGTGGACTGGATCGAGTGGCTGATCCAGATCGGTCTGGCGGCGGTCGGCGTGGCCGCCCTGGACCGGTCCAGGGCGGGCGGCTGAGGGGCCCCGCCCTCGGGGAGGGCGCGACACGGTGCCTGGCGGCACGCCGGTCCGGCCGGCGTGCCGCTCGGCGTGTCCGGGTCTGCGGGCGGGCCGCGGGGGTGCCGGGGGCCGGCTCCGGTGCGGTGGTGCCGGGCGCGCGGCGCGGCGGGTCGGTGGTGCCGGGGGTTCGGGCGCGGCGGGTCGGTGGTGCCGGGGCCCGGGGGCCGGCACCACAGGACGTAGGGTTCGCGGCGGAGAACGACACCCCGAGGAGGGCCCTGCGCCATGGTCGTGAAGGACACCGAACTGACGTATCTGCGCCGCTGCGTGGAACTGGCCGCCGAGGCGCTGGAGGCGGGGGACGAGCCGTTCGGCTCGGTGCTGGTCGGTGCCGACGGCACCGTGCTGGCCGAGGACCACAACCGGGTGGCCTCGGGTGACCGCACCCGGCATCCGGAGTTCGAGCTGGCCCGCTGGGCGGCGGCCCACCTGAGCGAGGCCGAGCGGGCGGCGGCGACGGTCTACACGTCCGGCGAGCACTGCCCGATGTGTGCCGCGGCGCACGCGTGGGTCGGCCTCGGGCGCATCGTGTACGTCGCCTCGTCGGAGCAACTGGTCGGCTGGCTCGACGAGCTGGGCGTGGGACGGCCCCCGGTGCGGACGCTGCCGGTCGGCGAGGTCGCGCCCGACGTGGTGGTGGAGGGTCCGGTGCCGGAGCTGACGGCGGAGATCCGCGCCCTGCACCGCCGCTTCCACGGCGCCTGAGCCACGGGGTCCGGCACGGCGGCGGACCGGCGCGGGGGGCCGCGCCGTCCCGTGTGGGGCCGGGACCGGCGCGAGGGGCGGGTCGGTCAGGCCGCCGCGTGGGGGCGGAAGCGCCGGTAGAGGACGGCACCGCCGAGGACCAGGGCCGCGCCGCCCGCGAGCAGCGGCAGCGCCTCGTCCGCGCCGGTGTGGGCGAGCGACGCCGTGGTCTGCGGCGCCGCCGCCTCCGGGGCCGGCCGGGGCACCGCGCGGTGCTCGGCGGGCGCGGACGGCTCCGGCTCCGGACGCTCCGGTACGCGGGGCCGCTCGGGACGTTCGCCGGTGGTGTTCACCGACTCGTTGCCGAAGACCGGGTTGCCGATCCCGACCACGTTCACGCTGTTGCCGGTCGCGTTGACCGGGACGTGCACCGGGAGCTGCACCCCGTTGCCGGAGAGCACGCCCGGCGAGTCCTCGGCCGCGCCCTCGGCGACCGCTCCGCCGGAGCTGCCGCCCCCCGCCCTGGCGCCGCCGTCCGAGACGTTGGCGCAGCGGTTGCCCATGGCGGGGTTGAGCAGTCCCACCACGTCGACCGTGTTCCCGCAGACGTTCACCGGGATGTCCACCGGGAGCTGGACGGTGTTGCCGGAGAGCACTCCGGGGGAACCGGCCGCGGTACCGTCCGCCGAGGCTCCGTCGGCCGCGAAGGCCGCGCACGCCGGAAGCGTCACGGCCATGGCCCCGGAGGCGGCGACGGCGAGGACACCGGTACGGGTCACCCTTCTCATCAGGTCCCTGCCTTCCAGACTTGGCTCACGGGCACTCGCCCGCACCGGGTAAACGCCGGGGCCCGGCGCCGGGTTATGGCCCCTCGGCCTTTCACCCCATCGGGTGGCCGGCTTCGAACCTGCCGTGAAGACCGACCGGCGCGGGACGCCGCAGGGGACCGGCGCACGGGGCGGCCGGGACCGGCCGGACGGCCGCCTCGGACGCCCGGAGGCGGCCCGCGCGGGCCCCGCTTATGGTGAGCGAGGGCGTCGACGACCGGTCCGCGACGGGGCGCCCGGGAGGCATCGATGCCGGCCAAGCTGTCGATAAGGTCCTCGGTCCGGCGCCGCGCGGCCACCGGCGCGCTCGGCCTGGCCCTGCTCGGCACGGGCGTCGCGCCCGCCGCCGCGCGGGACGGGGGCCCCGATCTGTCCCGCTTCTACGACCAGAAGGTCCGATGGTCGGCCTGCCGGGGGCTGGAGGTGCCGAAGGACCTCCAGTGCGGCAAGGTCACCGTCCCCCTGGACTACGCGCGGCCCGGCGCGGGCACCCTCGACCTGGCCCTCGCCCGCTACCGGGCGACGGGGCCCGCGCGCGGCTCGGTGCTGCTGAACTTCGGCGGTCCGGGCGGTTCCGGGGTCAGCGCGCTCGCCTCCGCCGGCCAGGCGTTCATGCCGCTGACCAACGGCTACGACGTCGTCGGCTTCGATCCCCGCGGTGTCGGCCGGTCCTCCCCGGTGACCTGCGGCCCGGCCACCGAGAAGATCATGGAGGCCACCGACGGGGACCGGGACATGGCCGACGCGCGGGCCGTGCTGGCCCGGCTGCGGGACGCCGCCGCCGAGTGCGCCCGGCACTCCGGGCCCGTCCTGCGCCACATCGGCACGGTCGACTCCGCCCACGACATGGACGTCATCCGCGCCGCGCTCGGCGACGACCGCCTGACCTACCTGGGCTTCTCGTACGGGACGCGGCTGGGCGCGGTGTACGCGGCCCGCTTCCCCGACAAGGTGGGCCGGATGGCGCTGGACGGTGTGGACACGCTGACGGAACCGCTGGCCGAGCAGGGACTCGCCGGGGCACGGGGCCAGCAGACGGCGCTGGAGCACTTCCTCGACTGGTGCGTCGAGGACATCGGCTGCCCGTTCGGCCGGGACGCCCGCGACGCGCGCCGCCAGGTGGTCCGGCTGGTGCGCTCGCTCGACGCGGACCCGGTGCCGTCCTCCCTCGGCCGCGAGTTCACCGGGCAGGACCTGGTGGGCGCGATGGTGCAGGGCCTGTACAGCCGGGAGCTGTGGCCCTCGATGCAGCGGGCGATCGGACAGCTCACCGACGACGGCGACACCCGGGGGCTGGAGAACTTTGTCTCGGGCGGCGTCGGCTTCCCCGTCCGGGCCGCCGGGAGCGGGCGGGACGGCGGGCTCACCGACGAGGAGGACGTCCCCCGCGACAACCTGCCCTCCGCCCTGATGGCGGTCAACTGCGCCGACGATCCCGACCGGCCCGGCGCCGAGCGGGTGCTGCGCTCGCTGGGACCGCTGCGCGAACGGTACGAGGCGGCGTCCCCGGTCTTCGGCCGCTACCGGCTCACGCAGGTCCTCATGTGCTACGGACGCCCCGCGGGCACGGACTACATCCGCGAGCGGGTGAAGGACGTGGACACGGCGAAGATGCTGCTCGTGGGCACGCGCGGGGACCCGGCGACGCCGTACCGCTGGACCGTGGAGACCGCCGAGCGGCTCGGGTCCCCGGCCGTCGTCCTCGACAACCGCTCCGAGGGCCACACCGGCTACGCCTCCTCCCGCTGCGTGCACCGCAAGGTGGACGACTACCTGCTCTACGGCACCCTGCCGCCCGACGGCAGTTCGTGCGGGCCCGAGGACGCGCGGGAGGGCACCGGCTGACCCGCCGCCGGCCCCGCGCGCACGCCGCACCGCGGGCCGCTGCCGCCCCCTGCGCCCGCGGGCCCGCGCCGCAGGCCGCGCGGGCACCGGTCCGCCGGGCCGGACACCACCCGGCGACTGCCCCGAATGCCCGATACGTCCGCCCGGCCTATGGTGCTGACATGGAGCACGAGCTGAGTCCCGCCACCCTCGCCGAACTGCGCCGGCCGCGCCCCTACCCGGCGGTGTCCCTGCTGACGCCCACCCACCGGCGCGCCCCCGACAACTCCCAGGACCCGGTCCGGCTGCGCAACGTCGTCGCCGAGGCCAAGCGGCGTCTGGAGGAGGATCCGGCGGTCACCCGGGAGCGCCGCACCGAGGTCTCCCGGGAACTGGACCGCGCCCTGGCCGAGGTCGACCTGACGTACGCCGAGGACGGGCTGGCGATCTTCGCCGCCCCGGGCGAGCACCAGGTCTGGACCCTCACCCGTCCGGTGCCCGAGCGCGTCGTGCTCTCGGACACCTTCCTGACCCGCAACCTCGTCGCCGCGCACGCCGCGGGTCGCCCGTACTGGGTGCTGTCGGTCGCCGCCGACCGCGTCACCCTCTGGAGCGGGGGCCCCGAGCGGGTCGTCGAGGAGCACACCGCCGGCTTCCCGATGGACCGCCCGGATCCGAACTTCGACCCCGAGCGCGTGGAACGGATCGGCGACACGCCGAGCGCCTTCCGCGACGAGGACACCCGCGCCTTCCTGCGGGAGGCCGACACGGCGATGGACCGGGTGCTGCGCGCCGACCCGCGCCCGGTCTACGTCACCGGGCCGCAGCCCGCGCTCTCCCTGCTGGAAGAGGCCGGCACCGTCCTGCGCGACGCGGTGCCCGTGCCGCACGGCGGCCTCGCCCACGGCACGCCCGACTCCGTGTGGCAGGCGGTGCGCCCGGTGCTGGAGGCCGAGGCGCGCGGCGCGGCCGACGCGGTGGCCCGGGAGCTGGAGGCGGCCCGGGGGCGCAAGGACTTCGCGGCCGGCGTCGACGAGTTGTGGCGCAGCGTGCGCGAGGGCCGGGTGCGGCTGCTGGCCGTCGAGGAGAACTACCGGGTGACCGTGCGGGACGACGGCGACCACCTCGTTCCGGCGGACGACGGCGATCTGGACGCCCGGGAGGACATCGTCGACGAGATCGTCGAACAGTGCCTGGAGACCGGGGCCGAGGTCCGCTTCGTCCCGGACGGCGCGCTCGGCGCGGCCGACGGCATCGCCGGCGTGCTGCGCTACTGACGCCCGGCCGCCGGCCGTGGCATCCGGCCGGCGGCCGTGGCACCCTGTCCGCCACAGCCGCACCGCCGCCGCGGGCCCGCCGGACCGTCGCCCCGGCGCCCCTGACCGCGCTCTGCCGCCCGGCGTCACCGCATCCGGGCGGGCCGGGAGGCAGCGGCGAACACCCGTACCCCGAACGCGTGAACGAACCCGGCCGCCGCCTGCCGCGCCGACGTCATGTCGCGTAGGCCGCCTACGCCGTGACGGGCTTCGCGCGTACGCCGTTCACGCGCGGAAGTCACTCCGGGGAGACGGTGGCATATGCCGAAAGCACCCCCGTATCGTGTGTCGCCAAATCCCTTACAGGGCGTCGGGGGCTGTGCCACAGTCGTAGCGGCCCTTCCGCCAGCACCGGTCCCGCCCTGGTCGTACCCTCAGCACATCGGAGTGCGTCATGCCGTCCCACCTGTCCGCGGACCGTCCGGCCGCCCAGCCCCCGGGGCGCGGCTCGGTCGAGGCCCTGATATCGCAGGCGCGGCGGCTGCGGGGCGAGGTGGACGCCGTACGGCGGGACAGCCAGGGCGACGGTACGGACCCGCGCGGGCGCTGGCAGCGCGCCCTGTGCGATCTGGCCCTGCACCACCTGCGGGACCTCGACGACCACCTGGCCCGGCTGCGTGACGGTCCAGCGCCCCTGCCCCGGCCCTCCTCCCTGCTCAGCCGGGTCGGCAGCGCCGAGTGGAACCTGCTGACGGACGAGGCCGACTGGTCCTCCGAGCTGTACCTCATCCTCGGCCGTGACCCCGCCGAGGCACCGCTCAGCCTGGACGCGCTGCCCTCGCTGGTGCTGCCCGAGGACCGGCCCCGGCTGACCGCGATGGTCACCGACTGCCTGGTCGACGCCCGGTCGATCGAGGGCGAGTTCCGCATCGTGCGCCCCGACGGCGCCGTACGGACCGTGCACATGATGGGCGAGCCCGTGCTCGACGCCGACGGCGGCACCGCCTCGATGTGGGCGGTGCTGCGGGACGTCAGCGAACTGCGGCTGACCGAGCGGGCGGTGAGCGAGACCCACGCCTCGCTCCACCTGCCCGCGGCGCCGGTGCCCGACGCGGCCGGTGCCGAACCGGCGCCGTGGCAGGGCCTGCTGCCCTTCCCCGAGGACGGGCGGCCGGGCCTGGAACTGGCCGCCGCCCGGCTGCCGGGCCCGGCCGGCGTCACCGGGGGCACCTCCTGGTACGACGCCTGCGCGCTCACCGGCGACGACACCCTGCTGGGCGTGGGCCGCCTGGCCGCCGGGGCCGGACACCCACCGGGGCCCGCCCTGGCGATCGGGGCGCTGCGCGGCATGGCGCTGGCCGGTGTCCGGCCCGAGGAGCTGGCGGACCGGCTCGGCCTCCTGCTCGGCACCCCCGCCGGGCCGGCCCCCGGCACCGCCCTGTGCTGCGGCTTCCGCCCCGGCTCCCGCAGCCTGGTGTGGGGGCACACGGGACACCCCGCCCCGCTGCTCTTCCGCGGCGGAACGGGGCGGGTGCTGGACGGGCCGGCCACGGCCCGCCTCCACCCCGGTGACCTGCTGCTCCTGCACAGCGGCGGACCGGCGGCGGAGCATCCCGGGCACGCCTCGGCCGCCCTCGCCCACCGGCTGCTCGCCCTGGCCCCCCGGCTCCGCGGGGCCCGCTCGGCACGGGAGGTCGTGCGCTCGGTGACGCGGGAGCTGGGCGGCACGGGCGGCGGCACCGGCGGCGCGGTCGACGCCTGTGTGCTCGCCGCCCGGGTGACGGCCTGACGGACCCGGCGGCCGGCCCGCGGGACGGGGCCCGGAGCCGGCGTCCCGTCCGGGGACCGGTCACGCCGGGTCAGGCCGGGGCGGTACTGCCGCTCCCCCCTCCCCCGGGCTGCCGGGTCCTGGGCAGCGCCAGCTCGATCTCCTCGCGCAACTGCCGGATCCTCGGGTACCCGGCGTACTCGGCGGTGAGCCGGTACATCTGGCGCAGCCGGTCCCAGGTGCGCTGGGAGGAGTTGGAGCCCATCGACACCAGGGCGAGCCGCGCGTACCGGTCCGCCTGTTCGGGATCGTCGGCGATGAAGCAGGCGGAGGCCATCGACAGGTAGTCGAAGATCTTCGACCGCTGGCGGCCGTCGATCCGCAGGGCCAGCGCCTTCTCGGCGAAGTGCCGGGCCTGCGCCGCGGCCGCGGGCTCGAACTCGGCGAGCGTCCGGTAGGCCAGGGCCTGCATGCCGTAGAGGTCCTCCTCCTTGAAGGTCTGCATCCAGTCGGGGGCGGGTTCGTGCGGCCGGTCGGAGACGAAGAGGTCCTCGGCCTGGCCCAGGGTGCGGCGCATGGCCTGGCCCTTGCCCATCGACGCCTGCGCCCAGGCCTCGATGGTGAACAGCATCGCCCTGGTGCGCGGCAGCACCTCGTCGCCGGAACCGGAACGGGCGAGCTTCATCAGGTCGAGGGCGTCGTCGGGCCGGCCCAGGTGCACCATCTGCCGGGCCGCCCGCGACAGGGCCTCCCCGGCGCGCGGCCGGTCGCCCCCCTCGCGGGCGGCGTGGGCGGCGATGACGAAGTACTTCTGGGCCGTGGGCTCCAGGCCGACGTCGTGCGACATCCAGCCCGCGAGGACCGCGAGGTTGGCGGCGACACCCCACAGGCGCCGCTGGAGATGGGGCGGGTGGTGGTAGGCGAGCATGCCGCCCACCTCGTTGAGCTGGCCCACCACGGCCTTGCGCTGGAGACCGCCGCCGCGGGCGGCGTCCCAGGCGCGGAACACCTCGACGGAGCGCTCCAGTTCCTCGATCTCCTGCGACCCGATGGGGGCGGCCTCGTAGCGGTCGAACCCGGCGGGGTCGGCGTGCAGGGAGCGATGGATGTCGAAAGCGTCGGCGACCGGGTCAGGGTCGGTGTGCAGCCAGTCGTGCATGGCACTGGTGAGTGTGGAGCCCGCGGCGAGCGCGGCGCCCGCGCCCACCAAGCCGCGTCGGTTGAGCATGAGGTCCATTCCCGTGAATTCGGTGAGGACCGCGGCGGTCCGTTCGGGCGCCCACGGCACACCGTCGGGGCGTTCCTCGCCCCCGCCGCCCTGCCGTTTCCCCGCACGCCCGTGCCGGACCAGACCGAGGTCCTCGATGGTCACGACACGGCCGAGACGCTCGGTGAACAGCACCGCCAGCACCCGCGGCACCGGATCGCGCGGGATCTCCCCCATGTCGATCCACCGCCGCACCCGCGAGGTGTCGGTCGCCAGCTGGGGGTGGCCCATGGCCGCCGCCTGCCGGTTGACCAGCCTCGCGAGCTCGCCCTTGGACCAGCCGGCCAGGCCGAACAGGTCCGACAGGCGGGTGTTGGGTTCTCTGCTCACGTCAAGCCCCCAGGTTCTCGGCTGAGTTGACAGTAGCCCGGGGCAGGTTGCCGGGCGACTATTCGCCACCGTTCGCCAGGGTGCGCCAGATGGTGTGCCAGGGGCTCAGGGGTGTCAGGTAGGAATGCGCCACCCCGGCCCGGTCGCCGGGAGCCACTCCCCAGGGTGGCCGCCCGTCGACCGGCCGGGCAGCGCGACGCCTTTCGGACAGGCACCGCTTTTCAGGCAGGCACAGCAGGCACACGAAGGGATCTGTTCCGCCCATGTACGCAGCATCGTCCTCCGTGTCCGCGCCGCCGCGGCCGCCGCACCCCCGCCAGCCGGCGGCCGGCGGCCCCTACCTCGCCCCCGCGCGTCCCGCGGCCCCGGTGCTCGGGGCGGGCAGGGCGCGGCGCGGCCCCGGCGCCCAGCCGCCCAGCGGCCGGATCGACATGTCCGGCCCACAGGGGGCACCGTTGCGCGCGGCGATCGCCTCCGTGCACCGGATCTGCCCGGAGTTCGCCCCGGTGCAGGTCCTGCGGCGCAGCGCGCGGTCCGTGCTCCTGGTGGGCACGACCGGGCGCAGCACCGCGGTCGCCAAGTGTTTACTGGACCACTCCCCCGTGTGGACCGAGCGGATCAGGCACGAGATAGCGGCCTACCGCTCCTTCGTCCGGCACCGCCCGCCGGTCCGCGCGCCGCGGCTGATCGCGGCGGACCCGGACGACTGCACACTGGTGATCGAGCGGATGCCGGGCCGGCCGACGGCCCTGCAGCGGCACCCGGTGGAAGCCCCGCCGCGGGCGGACATCCGGGCGGCGCTCGGTGCGATCTGCCGGCTCAACGCCTGGCGTCCGCCGGCGGGCACCTTCGACGCCCCGCTGGACTACGCGGAGCGGATCTCCCGCTACCACGAGCAGGGGCTGTTCACCGACCGGGACCTGGGCGACCTGCAGAAGCTGCTGCACGGGATCGCCCACACCTCCGGCCGCCAGGGCATGGGCCAGTTCTGCCACGGCGACGCGCTGCTGTCCAACATCCTGATGTCGCCGGCCGGGCCGGTGCTGGTGGACTGGGAGCACGCGGGCTGGTACCTGCCGGGGTACGACCTGGCGACGCTCTGGTCGATCCTCGGTGACGCGCCCGCGGCCCGCCGCCAGATCAGCCAGATCGCCCAGTCCTCGGGTCCGGCCGCCCGCGACGCGTTCCTGGTCAACCTGATGCTGGTGCTGACCCGGGAGATCCGTACGTACGAGACGGCCGTGCAGCGGTCGATGCGGGACACCGCCCCGCCGGCGCCCGCCCACCCGGGTGCCGTGGCCACCGGTGAGGAGCAGCGGCTGCTGCTGCGGCGGCTGCACGACGACTGCCAGACGGCCCGGCGGGCCGTGCGCGCGGCGGTCGGCACGCGCTGACGGACGGACGCGCGCGGGCACGACCGCGGGGCGCCCCCTGGGAACGGGGGGCGCCCCGCGGTCTTCCGCGTGCGGGGCCGGTCCTCGGCCCGCCCCCGAACGCGCCCCGGGGCCGCGCGGCACCACGGGAATCCGGTGCCGCGTCGGCATGATTGACGGATCGTCGGATGCCGGGTACCACTGACGCACGCTCGGCCCCGCACGCCCCGCTCCGCCCCGACCGTCACTGGAGGCCGCATTGCGAGGATCCGTCACCGTCACCGAGCCCACCCCCGCCGGCCGGCGCCTGCGCGCCCCGGCCACGGCCCTCGCCGCCGCCGCGCTCCTGGTCCCGCTGCTCGGCGCGGCCCCCTCCACTGCCCGCCCGGCCGCCGGGCCCGCCGGCCCGCCGGACCGGCTCCAGCGGGCGTTCGCCGCGGCGGCGGCCGAGTACCACGTGCCGCAGAGCGTGCTGCTCGGCGTCTCCTACCTCCAGTCCCGCTGGGACGACCACGGCGGAGCCCCGAGCGTGACCGGCGGCTACGGCCCGATGCACCTCACCGACGCGCGGACCGCGACGACCGCCGGCTCCCACCACGACCGGGGCGGCGAGGACCCGCGCGGCGACGACGCCCGTCCCCGGCTCAGGCCCCGTGCCGCTCCGCTCCCGGCCGACCTGCCCGCCCGGCTGACCACCCTGCCGAGGGCGGCCGGGCTGACCGGCCGGGACCCGGCCGAGCTGCGCACCGACCCGGCCGCCAACGTGGCGGGCGGCGCGGCGCTGCTCGCCGCCGCCCAGCGCGAACTGGGCCGGGAGCCGAGCGGGGACCCGGCCGACTGGTACGGGGCGGTGGCCCGGTTCTCCGGCGCGGACGACACCGCGTCGGCCGCCGCCTACGCCGACGAGGTGTACGCCGTGATCCGCGCCGGGGAGCGGCGCACCACCGACTCCGGCCAGCGCGTCGCCCTGCCGGCCCGGCCCGCGCTCGCCCCCGACACCGCGCAGCTCGCCCGCGCGGGGCTGCGGGCGGCCTCCCGGGCCGGGACCGAATGTCCGGCATCGGTCTCGTGCGAGTGGGTCCCGGCGCCGTACCAGGAGCTGGGGGGCGACGACTACGGCAACCACGACCTGGGCGACCGGCCCGCCTCGCAGCGCATCCGCTACATCGTCGTGCACGACACGGAGGGCACCTGGGACGGCGTCCTGAACATGGTGCGGGACCCGTCGTACGTCTCCTGGAACTACACGCTGCGCTCCACCGACGGCCACGTCGCCCAGCACGTCAAGGCGAAGGACGTGGCCTGGCACGCGGGCAACTGGTACGTCAACGCGCACTCGATCGGCCTGGAGCACGAGGGCTTCCTCGCGGAACCGGACTCCTGGTACACGGAGGCGATGTACCGTTCCTCCGCGCGGCTGGTGGCCTACCTGGCCGGGCGGTACGGCATCCCGCTGGACCGGCAGCACATCATCGGCCACGACAACGTGCCGGGCCCGACCGCCGCCACCGTCCCCGGCATGCACACCGACCCGGGACCGTACTGGGACTGGCGGCACTACTTCCGGCTGCTGGGCCGTCCCTTCGAGGCGACCGGCGGCGGGAACTCCGGCGTGGTCACGATCCGCCCCGACTACGCCGCCAACCGCCCCGAGTACACCGGCTGCGAGACGGCCGGCGAGCCGTGCGCGCCGCACGGCTCGGGCGCGGTGCGGCTGCACACGGACCACGACGCGTCGTCGCCGCTGGTCGAGGACATCGGGTTGGGCAGCGCCCCCACGACCGACGTGAACGACCTGTCGTCCCGGGTGTCCACCGGCCAGCGGTTCGCGGTGGCCGACCGGTGGCGGGACTGGACGGCCATCTGGTACCTCGGGCAGAAGGCGTGGTTCCGCGACCCGTCGTCCCGCCCGGCGGCCGTGCCGGGCACGGGCCGCACGGTGACCCCGCGCGAGGGGCTGGAGAGCGTCCCGGTGTACGGGCGGGCCTACCCCGAGGCGGCGGCCTATCCGGCGGGCGTCCCCGTGCAGGAGGTGGCGCCGCTGCCCTACACCCTGCCCCGGGGCCAGCGGTACGTGGCCGGGGACAAGGTGCCGGGCCAGTACCTCTGGGCCGCCACCTTCGATCCGGCCTCCCACCGGGTGGTGACCGGGAAGGACCTCTACTACGAGATCCAGTTCGGCCACCGGATCGCCTACGTCCGCGCCGCCGACGTGCGCGTGGTGGTGGGCGGTGCCTGAGGGCGGTTTCCGAGGTGGTGCCTCAGCCCTGCTGGAACAGCTCCGGCGGAAGCGGCTTCAGCAGGGCGTACAGGTCGTCGGTGATCGGGCGGTCCCAGGCGGCGATGGTCACCAGGACGTCGTCGCTGCGGTCGAACTGCACGCAGGAGACACGGCTCTCGGAGAGTTTGAGACGGCGCACGATCAGCAGGTTGTCCCCCTGCATGACCGGCACGTCCTCGGAGCCCACGACGGTCACCTCGTCGTCGTTCTCCAGCGCCAGCAGGAGCTGGCCGACCTCGAAGGGGGCCTCCCCCTCGGGCAGGTCGCGGGCCGGTGACCCCTGCGGCAGATTGCCGATGATCATCGCGGGTCCGCGCCCGCCGAACAGGTCGTAGCGCAGGAAGACGCCCTGGCAGCTCCCGTCGGGCGCCGGCAGCAGACCGGCGCCCAGATTCCCGGGCCAGTCACCCGGATCCATGGCCAGTACGTCGAAGTCGGGCCCGGCGGGGGTGGCGCTGCGGCGGCGGAGGAACGACATGCCGCCATGGTACGTGGCCGGGCCCGGCGCGCGGCGTGCGGGCGGCGCACTCGGCGGACGTCTTCCGCGCCCCCCGGGGAGGCCCGCCGGGAGGACCCGGCGGGCCGTCGCGTCACTCCTCCGCGGGGGCGGGCGGCACGACCGCGATCGGGGCCGCCGCGTGCAGCAGGACGGCGTGGGTGACCGAGCCCATCATGCGGGCGGGGGCCAGCAGGCGCCGCCGGTGCCGGCCGACGACGACCAGGTCGGCGTCGCGGGACGCCTCGACGAGGTGGCCGGCGGCGTCGCCGGGCACGGGCAGCGCCTCGGCGCGCACCTCGGGGTGGCGTCCGCGGTAGGGGGCGAGGAGTCCGTCGGCGAGGGTGCGGGTCTCGCTCGCGAGGGAAGCCTCGTCGACGGCCGGGGCGACGATCTGTCCGGCGGCGGCCCAGCTCTGCACCGGCCAGGGGTAGGCGGCGACGACCTGGAGCCGGGCGCCGCGCCGGGACGCCTCCTCGAAGGCGAAGGTGAGGGTGGCCTCGTCGGGGCTGTCGACGTTGAGGCCGACGACCACCCGGGGGCCCTCCTGGGCGGGGGCCTCGCCGTGCACCTCGCGGCCGGGGCGGGGCACGACGACGACCGGGCAGGCGGCGTCGCGGGCGGAGGCCAGGCCGTTGGAGCCGAGCAGGAGGCTGGCGAAGCCGCCGCGGCCCCGGGAGCCGAGGACCAGCAGTTGGGCGCCGGCGCCGAGTTCCGGCAGGACCCCGCCCGGGACGCCCTCCAGGGCGATGTACTCCATCGGGGGGAGCCCGGTGCGCTCGGCGAGGTGGTGGCGGGCCTCGTCGAGCACCGGGTCCTCCCCGGTGTCCGGCGGCCCGGCCACCAGGACGTCGGCCTGCGGCCAGGCCGCGTACTGGCGCACGTGCACCACCCGCAGCGGCGCCTCGCGCAGCAGGGCGCCGTCCACGGCCCAGTCCAGGGCGCGCAGGCTGTCGTGCGAACCGTCGACCGCCGCGATGACCGGCAGGGTGCTCATGGGGTCCTCACCTCCGGAGTGCGTTCTTCCGTTCATCATCCCCCGTCCGGCGCCGCCCCCGCTCGGATGCGGGCACGCCGGGAGGGTGCCGAGGAGCCCGTGTCCGCGAAGCCCGCGGCGACACCCCTCGGGTGAGGTCGCAGCCGCCCTCGCACACGCCGGACACGACGGCGCCCCTCGTCCGGCGTGAAGATCGGGGACGGTGCCGCTCAGGCGCCGGCCAGGCCGTCCCGCAGCGCGCGTTTGAGGATCTTGCCGCTGGCGTTGCGGGGCAGCGCCTCGGCGAACAGCACCCGCTTGGGCGTCTGGAAGGCGGCGAGCCGGCCGCGGACGTGGGCGATCAGCTCCTCCTCGGTGACCTCGCCGCGCGGCACGACGACCGCGGTGACGGCCTCGATCCACCGTGCGTCGGGCAGGCCGACCACGGCGGCCTCGGCGACCGCCTCGTGGGTGTAGAGGACGTCCTCGACGTGGCGGGAGGCGACCAGGACGCCACCGGAGTTGATGACGTCCTTCACCCGGTCGACGATGGTGAAGTAGCCGTCGGCGTCCCGGACGGCGAGGTCGCCCGAGTGGAACCAGCCGTCGCGGAACGCCGCCGCCGTCTCCCCGGGCAGGCCCCAGTAGCCGTCGCACAACTGCGGGGAGCGGTAGACGATTTCGCCGGGGGTGCCGTCGGGCACGTCCGCGCCGTCCTCGTCGACCACGCGGGCGTCGACGAAGAGGACGGGCCGGCCGCAGGAGTCCATGCGGCCCTCGTGCTCGTCGGGTCCGAGGACGGTGGCCAGCGGGCCGATCTCGCTCTGGCCGAAGCAGTTGTAGAAGGCGAGGTCCGGCAGCCGGGCGCGCAGCCGCTCCAGGACCGGGACGGGCATGACGGACGCCCCGTAGTACGCCTTGCGCAGGCCGCCGAGGTCGCGGCTGTCGAAGTCGGGGCGGTTGGCCAGCCCGATCCACACCGTGGGCGGCGCGAAGAGGCTGTCCACCCGGCCGGACTCGACGAGGTCGAAGAGCACGTCGCCGTCGGGCGCGTCGAGGATGACGCCGCTCGCCCCGACCGCGAGGTAGGGCAGCAGGAAGACGTGCGTCTGCGCCGAGTGGTAGAGGGGCAGCGCGTGGGCGGGGCGGTCCCCGGCGCTCAGGTCCAGGGCGGTGATGGCGCTCAGGTACTCGTGGACCAGGGCCCGGTGGGTCATCATCGCGCCCTTGGGCAGGGCGGTGGTGCCGGAGGTGTACAGGAGCTGGACCAGGTCCTCGCCGCCCGGCTCGGGGCCGTCGTAGGGGTCGGCGCCGGCCTGCCGGGCGAGCAGCGAGTCGTCGGTGTCGCGCAGCGCCAGGGCGCGGACGCCGCCGGGCAGGCGTCCGGCGAGGGCGGGGTCGGTGAGGACGAGGGAGCTGCCGGACTGGCCGAGGATGTGGGCGAGGTCGTCGCCGGTGAGGTTCTGGTTGACGGGCACGTGGACGAGGCCGGCGCGGGCGCAGGCGAGGAAGGCGATGAGGTAGGCGTCGGAGTTGTGGCCGTAGGCGGCGACGCGGTCCCCGGGGGACAGGCCCCGCCCGCGCAGGACGGTCGCCGCGCGGGAGACGGCGGCGTCGAGTTCCTCGTAGGTCCAGGAGCGGTCGCGGTACTCGATCGCGACGCGGGCGGGGGTGCGGCGGGCGCTGCGCCGGAGCACCCCGTCGACCGTGCTGCGGTGTCCGGGCGTCATGCCTGCCGATCTTCGGTGGCCGCGGGCGCCGGGTCAAGGGATGTGCGGCGCGCGGCGCGGCCGGGGCTCCCGCGCCGCACCGCCGGGCGGGCGCGGCGGCCCGGGTGTCATCCGCCGGTGGTCTCCAGGACGGCCATCGCCGCGTTGTGGCCGGGGACGCCGCTCACCCCTCCCCCGCGCACCGCGCCCGCGCCGCAGAGCAGCACGTTGGGCCGGTCGGTCTCCACGCCCCAGCGGCCGGTGCCGTCCCCGGCGTGGGGCCAGGACAGTTCGCGGTGGAAGATGTTGCCGCCGGGCAGCCGCAGATCGCGTTCCAGGTCGAGCGGGGAGCGGGCCTCGACGCAGGGGCGGCCGTCGGCGTCGGTGGCCAGGCAGTCGGCCAGCGGCTCGGCGAGGTGGGCGTCGAGCTGGGCGAGGGTGGCGGCCAGGATGTCCTCGCGGACCCGGTCGTGGTCGTGGGCGAAGAGCCGGGCGGGGGTGTGCAGTCCGAAGAGGGTGAGGGTGTGCAGGTCCCGGGCCGTGGGGCCGAGGATGCCCGGGTCGGTGAGCGAGTGGCAGTAGATCTCGCTCGGCGGGGCGGCGGGCGGGCGGCCCGCCGACGCCTCGGCGTGGGCGGCGGCGAGGCTGCCGTACCCCTCGGCGACGTGGAAGGTGCCGGCGAACGCCTCGCGGGGGTCTGCGGCCGGGTCGCGCAGGGCCGGGAGCCGCCTCAGCACCATGTTGACCTTGAGCTGGGAGCCCTCGGCGGGCGGGGGCGGCTCGCTGCCGGTCAGGGCGGCCAGTTCGTGCGGGGAGGCGTTGACCAGGACGTGCCGGGCGGCGGCGACCCCCTCGCCGGCCGCCGTGCGGAAGGTGACCTCGGCGGTGTGCCCGTCGCTGTCGATACGGACGGCCTCGTGGCCGGTGGCGAGGACCGCGCCGGCGGAGCGGGCCGCGTCCGCGAGGGCGTCGGTGACCGCGCCCATGCCGCCGACGGGCACGTCCCAGGCGCCGGTGCCGCCGCCGATGACGTGGTAGAGGAAGCAGCGGTTCTGCCGCAGACCGGGGTCGTGGGCGTCGGCGAAGGTGCCGATCAGCCCGTCGGTGAGGACGACGCCGCGCACCAGGTCGTCGGCGAACCGTTCCTCGATCGCCCTCCCGAGCGGTTCCTCGAACAGGGCGCGCCAGGCGTCCTCGTCGTCGACCCTGCGGCGCAGCTCGGCGCGGGTGGGCAGCGGTTCGGTGAGGGTCGGGAAGACGGCTCGGGCGACGCGGCCGGTCATCGCCTGGAAGCGCCGCCACGCCTCGTACTCGCGGTCCGATCCGGTGAGCCGGGCGAAGGACTCCCGGGTGCGCGCCTCGTCGGCGCCGACGAGCAGTCCGGTGGGCCGGCCGCCGCGTTCGACGGGTGTGTACGAGGAGACGGCGCGGGCGCGCAGCCGGACGTCCAGTCCGAGGTCGGCGAGGATCTTCCGGGGCAGGAGGCTGACCAGGTAGGAGTAGCGGGAGAGGCGGACGTCGATTCCGGGGAAGGGCCGGGTGGACACGGCCGCGCCCCCGGTGTGGTCCAGCCGCTCCAGCACCAGGACGGAACGTCCGGCGCGGGCCAGGTAGGCGGCGGCGACCAGGCCGTTGTGCCCGCCTCCGACGACGACGGCGTCATGGCTGCGCGATACCCGCGGTGCGCTCATGGCTCTTGGTAGCACGGGGGCGCCGTCCCGGGCCAGGGCGCGGGGCGTGCGCGGTCGGGGGCGAGGAGGTCCGGGCAGGGCGGGCGGCCCGGGGCGGGCCACCGGGGGCCCGGGGCGCGCGGGGGCCGCTCAGCGCAGGGTGGCCAGGAAGGCGCCGCAGGCACGGGCGCAGTCCCGGCAGGCCCGCGCGCTGTCCTCGGCCCCCGGGTGGGCGTCGAAGACGTGCGCGCTCTCCAGGCAGACGCCCCTGCACCATTCGAGCTGGGCGCGGATCACGTCCTCGTCCACCTGGTTCTGGTCGGACAGCACCCGGCACGTGGCGTCGCACACCTCGGCGCACGTGATGCCCTGGTGCCGGGCGTGGTCCCGGCTCTCCGTCCCGTCCGGGTCCACCAGACTGGCCCGCAGCGCACTGGTCCTGGCGCACTCGCCGCACGCCTGGGCGCAGGCGAACCGGTCCTCCAGGAAACGGAAGAGGTCCTGCTGGGAAGTCGTCGGGTTCACACCGGGCGGGTTGCCGGGAGCCCCGCCGGGTAAACCCGGCGCGGGCCGCGCGCCCGCGGCCGGGGTGCGCGCGGCCGGCGGCGGCCGGCCGGGCCGGCCCGGTGTGGGCCGGGGGCGGGTTGGCCGCGGTCGCGGAGGGTACCCGCGCCCCCATGAACGAGGCATGGAGGGATCTCGCGGCAGGGTCCGGCGCGGCGAGCGTGGGGCTGGTGGTGGCGGCCGTCGTGGTGGTGGCCGTGCTGATCGGGGCCTTCGCGTTCGGTATCCGCCTCAAGCGGAGGGAGCCGCCGCCGCCGTCGCCCGCTGAGCAGCCACGCCTGCCCGACGAGGGGCCGGTCGGGGAGGTCCGGGAGCGGCGCGAGCCGGACGAGGTGCCCCGCGACGACGACCGGACGCTCCCGCACGAACTGCGGCACCAGGGCAGCCGGACCGCCTCCGCGCAGGAGCGGCGCCGCTGGGACGAGGGCAGCAGCGGCTCGTTCGGCAGCGGCGGTCCGGGCGGGCGCTGACCCGGCGTCGGGGTCCCGGCCGGGGGACGCGCCGGAGGGGCGCCGGCGGGGCCGGAGGAGGACCCGGCGCGCGGGCCGGGTACTCCAGCCGGGGTGGGGGCGTAGTTTCCCACGGTGGGGTGCGGGAACCCATGCGCCGTGGTGTTGAAGAGGAGGAGGGCCCGTGCCGGCGCGCGGGCCCGTCGCACGGCCGAGCGCACCGTCACCTGGGCCGACGGCCGCCTCCCCGTGTCCGAGGGCGGGGTGCTGCTGCGCAAGGCGTTCCCCGAGCACTGGTCGTTCCTGCTGGGCGAGATCGCCCTGTACAGCTTCGTGGTCCTGCTGCTGACCGGCGTGTGGCTCACCCTGTTCTTCCACCCGTCGATGACGGACGTGGTCTACGACGGCTCGTACCGGCCGCTGGTCGGGGTGACCATGTCGGAGGCGTACCGGTCGACGGTGGACATCAGTTTCGACGTGCGCGGCGGGCTGCTGATCCGTCAGGTGCACCACTGGGCGGCGCTGGTGTTCCTGTCCGCCATCGGGGTGCACCTGCTGCGGATCTTCTTCACCGGGGCGTTCCGCCGTCCGCGTGAGGTCAACTGGATGATCGGCGTGACGCTGTTCCTGCTGGCCCTCGCCGAGGGGTTCGCCGGGTACTCGCTCCCCGACGACCTGCTGTCCGGGACGGGGCTGCGCATCGCGCAGGGCATCATGCTCTCGATCCCGGTCGTGGGGACGTACCTCAGCATGTTCGTGTTCGGCGGGCAGTACCCGGGGCACGATCTGGTGCCCCGGCTGTACTCGCTGCACATCCTGCTCATCCCGGGCCTGCTGCTGGCGCTGGTCACCGTCCACCTGATCCTCGTCTTCTACCTGAAGCACACCCAGTGGGCGGGCCGGGGCCGCACCCGGCACAACGTGGTGGGCAAACCGCTGTTCCCGCAGTTCGCGGCGGGTTCCACGGGCCTGTTCTTCATGGTGTTCGGGGTCCTCACGGTGTTCGCCGCGCTGGCGCAGATCAACCCGATCTGGGTGTACGGCCCCTACCGGCCCGACACCGTCTCCGCGGGGTCGCAGCCGGACTGGTACGTCGGCTTCCTGGAGGGCGCGCTGCGGCTGATGCCGCCGTTCGAGACGTCGCTGGCCGGGCACACCCTGATGTGGAACGTGCTGGTTCCGGCGGTGCTGCTGCCCGGGGCCCTGTTCACGGTGCTGTACGCGTACCCGTTCTTCGAGCGGTGGGTGACGGGTGACCGGGAGGAGCACCACCTGTGCGACCGGCCCCGGGACGCGCCGGTGCGGACCGGGCTGGGGGTGGCCGCGATCTGCTTCTACGCGGTGCTCACCGCGGCCGGCGGCAACGACGTCCTCGCCCGGACCTTCGGCCTCTCGCTGAACCTGCTGACGTGGGTGTTCCGGGTCTGCCTGGTGGTGCTGCCGCCGCTCGCCCTCATGGTGACCAAGCGGGTCTGCCTGGCGTTGCAGGAGCGCGAGCGGGAACGGCTGGAGCACGGTGAGGAGACCGGCGAGCTGCGCCAGACGCTGACCGGCGGCTACGTGGAGAGCAGTACGCCCCTGGACGGGGAGGAGCGGCACGTGCTGCGCTCGCGCCGTGAGCCGCTGCCCCTGGCGCCCGCCCCGGCGGCGGGCGAGGAGTCGCCCGAGGTGGGACGGCTGCGGGCGACGCTGAGCGAGTGGTACTACGGAGACCGGGTGGACCCGGAGGACTCGGCGGGCGCGGAGGCGGCGGAGCCGGGCGAGGCGCCGGCGGCCGGTCCCGAGCGCTGAGCGCCCCGGTCGGCGTACTGGAAGACCAGCCCGCAGACGGCGAAGGCGAGCAGGCCGAAGCCCATCAGGACGAGCCAGAGGCCGAAGACGATGCCGTTGGCGAGGACGATGGCGCCGAGGGCGACGGTGATGGGCCACGGGCTGTGCGGTGCGAAGAACCCCAGCGGGCCGACGGCGTCGGCGACCTCGGCGTCGCCCCGGTCCTGCGCGCGCGATCCCCGCTTGCGGTACTGCACCCGCAGGAAGAAGGAGACCAGGGAGGCCATCAGGCAGGCGAGCGCGAGGGCGACGGTGCCCGCGGGCTCGGCGGAGAACCAGCCGTAGCCGGTCGCGGTGGTGGCGAAGAAGGCGGCGACTCCGGCGAACAGACGGGATTCGGTCCTCACTGGTCCTGCCTCTGGTCGGTCCGGCTGACGGCGGGGTGGTGCAGGTCGAAGGCCGGGGATTCGGAACGGACGCGGGGCAGCGAGGTGAAGTTGTGGCGCGGGGGCGGGCAGCTCGTGGCCCATTCGAGGGAACGGCCGTAGCCCCAGGGGTCGTCGCGCTCCACCCGCCGGCCGTACTGGTGGGTGTGCCACACGTTGTAGAGGAAGGGCAGGGTGGACACGCCGAGGAGGAAGGCGCCGGCGGAGCTGACGGTGTTCAGGGCGGTGAAACCGTCCGAGGGCAGGTAGTCGGCGTACCGGCGGGGCATACCGCCCTCGCCGAGCCAGTGCTGCACGAGGAAGGTGGTCTGGAAGCCGGCGAACAGCGTCCAGAAGTGGATCTTCCCGAGGCGTTCGCCGAGCATCTTCCCGGTGAACTTCGGCCACCAGAAGTAGAAGCCGGCGAACATGGCGAAGACCACCGTGCCGAACAGCACGTAGTGCAGGTGGGCGACGATGAAGTACGAGTCCGTCAGGTGGAAGTCGAGCGGCGGCGAGGCGATGAGGACACCGCTCATGCCACCGAGCAGGAAGGTCACCAGGAAGCCGCAGGACCACAGCATGGGCGTCTCGAAGGAGAGCGAGCCGTGCAGCATGGTGCCGATCCAGTTGAAGAACTTCACCCCGGTCGGCACGGCGATGAGGAACGACATCATCGAGAAGAACGGGAGCAGCACCGCGCCGGTGGCGAACATGTGGTGGGCCCAGACCACCGCGGAGAGCATGGTGATGGCGATGGTGGCGCCGACCAGGCTGACGTAGCCGAAGATCGGTTTGCGGCTGAAGACGGGGATGATCTCGGAGACGATGCCGAAGAACGGCAGCGCGACGATGTACACCTCGGGATGGCCGAAGAACCAGAACAGGTGCTGCCACAGCAGCGCCCCGCCGTTCGCCGGGTCGAGGATGTGCGCGCCGAACTTGCGGTCGGCCTCCAGCGCCAGCAGCAGCGCGGTGAGCACCGGGAACGCGGGCAGCACCAGGATCGAGGTGAACAGCACGTTCCAGGTGAAGATCGGCATCCGGAACATGGTCATGCCGGGGGCGCGCAGGCACAGGATGGTGGTGATGAAGTTGACCGCGCCGAGCGTGGTCGACAGGCCGGCCACCACCAGCCCCATGGTCCACAGGTCGCCGCCGGGCCCCGGGCTGAAGACGGCGCTGTTCAGCGGGGCGTAGGCGAACCAGCCGAAGGCCGCCGCTCCCCCGGGCGTCAGGAACCCGGACAGGACCATCAGCCCGCCGAAGAGGTACAGCCAGTACGACAGGGCGTTCAGCCGGGGGAAGGCCACGTCGGGGGCGCCGATCTGCAACGGCATGACCGCGTTGGAGAAGCCGGCGAAGAGCGGGGTGGCGAACAGCAGCATCATGATGGTGCCGTGCACGGTGAAGAGCTGGTTGTACTGGATCGCCGTGAACAACTGGAGCCCGGGGCGGGCGAGTTCGGCGCGCATCAGCAGGGCGAGGATGCCGCCGGCGAGGAAGAAGCCGAAGGACGTCGTCATGTAGAGGTTGCCGATCACCTTGTGATCGGTCGTCGTCGTCCACCGCACCAGGGCCCGCCCGAGCGTGCGCCCCGTCCGCTGCCGCGCCGGCGCGCGGCGCGGCGGCTCCTCGGTCCTGCTGTCCACCGCCATGCGGCGGAGGCTACCCACGCCCCCCACCCCGGTCCGGGGGCCACGCCGCCCGCTCCGCCACCTGGCGGTCACGTGCCGATGCGTCGGGACGGGGCCGGGGCGCCGGGAGGGGCCGGGGCGCCGGGAGGGGCCGGGGCGCCGGGGCGGGGCCGGGGATCGCCTATCTTGGCGGGCATGCAGTCGTACACGATCGGCCAGGCCGCCCGGCTCCTCGGCGTCAGTCCGGACACCGCGCGCCGGTGGGCGGACGCCGGGCGGGTGGCGACCCACCGGGACCAGGGCGGGCGCCGCCTCATCGACGGGCGGGCCCTGGCCGCGTTCTCGGTGGAGCTGGCCCAGGGCGGCGGCGCCGAGGAGGACGCGTCCTACACCTCGGTGCGCAACGCGTTCCCCGGCATCGTCACCGCCGTGAAGCTCGGGGACGTCGCCGCCCAGGTGGAGATCCAGGCGGGCCCGCACCGGCTGGTGTCGCTGCTGACCCGGGAGGCCGTGGAGGAACTGGGGCTGGAGGTCGGCATGGAGGCCACCGCCCGGGTGAAGTCGACCAACGTGCACATCGACCGCGCCTGAGCGCGCTCGGGGACCGGGGCGCGCCGCGCGGGCCGGGAAGCGGCCCGGGGCGCCCTCGTGAGGACGGGGCCCGGCAGCCCGCGGCGCGGACCACGGGCGGGGCTCGGCGAGGAGGCTGCCGGGGCCGGCAGCGGCCGTGGCGGGCGGCGCGTTCGGCGCGGCCGGAGGGAGGGGAGAAGGTGACCCGCGCCCCGGCCGGGAGAGCGGCGCGGCGACGGGCGGGCGGGCGGGCCGGGCGGCGCAGGTCGCCGGTGGGGGCGACCGCGGCCGGCGCACCGGGGGCCGTGGGTGAGCGGCGCACGGCCACCACCTCCCGGGGGCGTTGCCCAGCGGCACTCCGTGTTCCGCACATGCGAAGGCCGTCGGTCACAGACCGTGCCCATGCAAGGTGACGGGTGTCTTTCTCCTGGCATCTGCGGCATCATCGTCAGCGCGTACGCGGCCTCCGGGCCCGCCCGGCGCCGGCCGTGGTCCGGCCGGGCCCAGCCGGCGCGCGACCGTGGACGTGTGTGCCCGTCAGGACCCGTAGGAGTGAGCCGTGATGACCCGAACCGCGCGCAGGACCCGACGGACGGCGCGGAGGGCGGGCATCGGCGCCGCCGCGCTGCTGGCCCTGAGCGCCTGTTCCTCGTCCGGTGACTCCTCCGACGCCGACGCGGACTCCCCGCGCTCCGGCTCCTCCTCCGCCGGGCGGCTCTCCGGGACGGTGACCGTGTTCGCCGCCGCCTCCCTCACCGAGAGCTTCACCACGCTCGGCGAGGAGTTCGAGAAGGCGCACCCCGGCACCGAGGTCACCTTCAACTTCGGCGGCAGCGACAGCCTCGCCGCGGGCATCAACAGCGGTGCCCCGGCGGATGTGTTCGCCGCCGCCAGCACCACGACGATGAAGCTGGTCACGGACGCGGGGGCCGCCGCCGGCGAGCCCGTCACCTTCGTCCGCAACCGACTCGAGATCGCCACCCTGCCCGGCAACCCGGACAAGGTCACGGCGCTCGCGGACCTCGCCGGGCCGGATCTGAAGGTCGTCCTGTGCGACAAGCGGGTGCCGTGCGGGGCCGCCACCCAGAAGATCCTGGAGGCGACCGGTCTGGAGGTGACGCCGGTCTCCTACGAGCAGGACGTCAAGGGCGCCCTGACCAAGGTCGAGCTGAAGGAGGCCGACGCCGCGCTGGTCTACAAGACCGATGTGCACGCGGCCGGTGACAGGGTGGAGGGCGTGGAGTTCCCCGAGGCGTCCGGGGCCGTCAACGACTACCCGATCGTCCTGCTCGGGGACGCGCCGAACGCCGACGCCGCGAAGGCGTTCATCGACCTGGTCCGCTCCGAGACCGGCCGCAAGGTCCTGTCCGGAGCCGGCTTCCTGACGCCGTGACGGCCGGACCGACGGCCGCCCCGCCCGCGGGCCGCAAGCGTCATGAGCGGACGCGGACGTGGGCGGTGGGCGGCCGGGGCGTGCCGCTGCCGCTGCTGCTGCCCGCCCTGCTCGGACTGGCGTTCCTGCTCGTGCCGTTGCTCGCGCTGCTGGTGCGGGCGCCGTGGAGCGGGCTGCCCGAGCAGCTCACCAGCGCCGAGGTGTGGCAGGCGCTGCGGCTCTCCCTGGTCTGCGCGACGGCGGCCACCGCGGTGAGCCTGGTCGTCGGCGTGCCGCTGGCCTGGGTGCTGGCCCGGGTGGAGTTCCCCGGGCGCGGGCTGGTGCGGGCGCTGGTGACGCTGCCCCTGGTGCTGCCGCCGGTGGTCGGCGGTGTGGCCCTGCTGACGGCCCTGGGCCGCAACGGCGTCGTCGGCCGGTGGCTGGACTCCTGGTTCGGCGTCACCCTGCCCTTCACCACCGCCGGGGTGGTGCTCGCGGAGGCGTTCGTGGCGATGCCCTTCCTCGTCATCAGCGTCGAGGGCACCCTGCGCGCCGCCGACCGCCGTTTCGAGGAGGCCGCGGCGACGCTCGGCGCCTCCCGCTTCACCGCGTTCCGCCGGGTCACGCTGCCGCTGATCGCCCCGGGCATCGCGGCGGGCGCGGTGCTGGCCTGGGCGCGGGCGCTGGGCGAGTTCGGCGCGACGATCACCTTCGCCGGGAACTTCCCCGGCCGCACCCAGACCATGCCCCTGGCGGTCTACCTCGCCCTGCAGAGCGACCCGGAGGCCGCCATCGCCCTCAGCCTGGTCCTGCTCACCGTGTCCATCGCGGTCCTCGCCGGCCTGCGCGACCGCTGGATGACCGCCTCATGACGACCCGTGACCGCACCGATGCCCCCGCCCCCGCCCCCGGGACCACGGCCGGGGCGGGCCTGGACGCGCGGCTCGTCGTGGACCGCGGCTCCTTCCGGCTGGACGTGGCGCTGACCGCCGCGCCCGGTGACGTGGTCGCCCTGCTCGGCCCCAACGGCGCGGGCAAGACCACGGCGCTGCGCGCCCTGGCCGGCCTGGTGCCGCTGGACGGCGGCCATCTGCGGCTGGACGGCACCCCGCTGGACCGCACCCCGCCGGAGGGCCGTCCGGTCGGCGTGGTCTTCCAGGACTACCTGCTCTTCCCGCACCTGACGGCGCTCGACAACGTGGCCTTCGGGCCGCGCTGCCAGGGGCTGGCCAAGGCGGAGGCCCGCGCGCGGGCGGCCGAGTGGCTGGACCGGATGGGCCTCGCCGCGCACGCGGGTGCCCGGCCCCGCCGGCTCTCCGGCGGGCAGGCGCAGCGGGTCGCCCTGGCCCGCGCGCTGGCCACCCGGCCCCGGCTGCTCCTGCTGGACGAGCCGCTGGCCGCGCTGGACGCCCGGACCCGGCTGGAGGTGCGCGCCCGGCTCCGGCGCCACCTGGCCGGCTTCGAGGCGGTCGCGGTGCTGGTCACGCACGATCCGCTGGACGCCATGGTGCTGGCGGACCGCCTGGTCGTGGTGGAGGGCGGCCGGGTGGTGCAGGAGGGAACGCCCTCGGACGTCGCGCGCCGCCCCCGCACGGACTACATCGCCCGGCTGGTCGGCCTGAACCTCTACCGGGGCCGGGCCGAGGGGCACGCGGTGCGGCTGGACGGGGGGCCGTCGGTCACGACCACCGAGGAGCTGTCCGGGCCGGTCTTCGTGGCGTTCGCGCCGAGCGCCGTCACCCTGCACCGGGAGCGGCCGACCGGGTCCAGCGCCCGCAACCTGTGGCACTGCGAGGTCGCCGGGCTGGAGACCCACGGCGACCGGATCCGCGCGGACCTGGACGGGGACCTCCCGCTCGCCGCCGACCTCACCACGGCCGCCGCCGCCGAGCTGGACCTGTTCCCCGGCACGGAGGTCTGGGCGAGCGTCAAGGCGGTGCAGACGCACGCCTATCCGGCCTGAGTAGGCGGCCGGGGGCGTGCGCCCGGCCCGCCGGCGGGCGCCCGGCGGGCCGGGCTTCACCCCACGCCCCCGCGGTGACATGATGAGGTGAGGCTCACCTTACCTGTGGGCCGTCCGTGTGTGCCGTGTGCCGCGAGGAGACGTCCGTGCGCCTGGAGGGGAGAACCGCGTTCGCCGCGTTCGGGCTGTCCGGTGCGCCGGGCACCGACGCCTTCTGGGCCGCCGCGGGCGGACCCGTGTCGGTGCCCGCCGAGGGGGGCGGCTGGACGACGCTGTTCCTGTGGCGGGGCTCCCCGGCGACCCTGGAGTTCGAGAGCTGGTCGGGGCCGGTGCCGCTGCGCCGCTTCGGGGAAACCGACTGCTGGTACGCGCGGGTGCGCATGCCGGCCCGGCTGCGGGTGACCTACCGGTTCCTGGCGGGGGACGCGGGGCACGCCGACCCGTTCAACCCGGCCGGCGCCGGCGGTGACCGGTCCGTCGCCGCGACCCCGGACGCGCCGGCCCAGCCGCACTGGCCGGACCTCGGCCCGGACGCCGTCCTGCCGCTGCCGCGGACCCGGCTGCGCTGGACGGGCGGGCGGCTCGGCGGGCGGCGTACCGTACGGGTCCATCCGGTGGGCGGCGGCGGGCCGGTGGTGCTGCTGCTCGACGGGGACGACTGGCTGTACCTGCATCCGGCGGCCACCGCCTTCGACGCGGCCCACGCGGCGGGCGAGATGCCGCCGGTGACCCTCGTCCTCCTCCCGGCCCGGGACCGCGAGGCCGAGTTCGCCGGCCGGCCGGAGCTGTGGGAGGCGGTCCGCGACGAACTGCTGCCGCTGGTGGCCGCGTCCGGCGTGCCCGCCGACCCGGGCCGGCTCGTCGTCGCCGGGCAGAGCCTCGGCGGGCTCAGCGCCCTGTACGCGGCCCTGGAGTTCCCCGCGCTCGTGACGCGGGTCGCCTGCCAGTCGGGCTCCTTCTGGTGGGCGCCCGGTGCCGGACGGGCGGCGGACCCGCTGGGCGGCCCGCCCGGCGGCGCCCTCGCCGGGCGGCTGCGCGCGGGCGCGGACCTCTCCGGGCTGCGGATCGCCTTCGACGTCGGGGAACACGAGCGGCGGATGCTGCCGCACTGCGAGCTGGTCGAGACGCTGACCGAATGGGCCGGCGCGACGGTACGGGTCTCACGCTCGGCCTCGGACCACGACCGGGCGGGGTGGCGCCAGGCCCTGCTGCGGGACGTCGCCTGGACCCTCGCCGCGCCGGACGGGCCGGACGCGCCGCCCGCGCCGGGCCGCTGACCGGACACCGGCCCCGACGGCGCGGCCGGGCCCGACGCTACCGGGCCACGGCGCGGCGGTAGGCGTCGTCGCGGGCCAAGAGGTCGCGGTGGGTGCCCTCGGCGGTGATCGTGCCCTCGTCCAGGACCAGGACCCGGTCGGCGGCGTCCAGGAGCGCGGGGCTGCTCGTGAGGACGAGGGTGGTGCGGCCCCGGCGCAGCTTGGCCACGTTCCGGGCGATCAACTGCTCGGTCACCGCGTCGACGGCGGTCGTCGGGTCGTGCAGCACGAGGACGTCGGTGTCGGCGGCCAGGGCGCGGGCCAGCGAGAGCCGCTGGCGCTGGCCGCCGGAGAGGTTGGCGCCCCGGTCGCGCACCTCGTGGTCGAGCCCCGCCCGGTGCAGGGCCACGACGTCGGTCAGCAGGGACGCCTCGACCGCCTCGGGCACCGAACCGCTGGTGCCCGAGGGGTCGATGTTGGAGCGCAGGGTGCCCGCGAAGATCTCCCCGTCGTACGGGTTGACCAGCAGGTGCTCGCGGACGCCCGCCACCGACAGGCCGGCCAGTTCCCGCCCGCCGACCCGCACCGCTCCCCCGTACGCCTTTGGCGGCACGCGCAGCGCGAGCACCGCCGCGAGGTCGGCCGCCGCACGCGGCTGGTGGGCGGCGACGGCGACGAACTCGCCCGCGCGCACCCGGAACGTCAGGTCGCGCAGGGCGCCGTGGCGGACTCGGTCCAGTTCCAGGTCCCCGCCCTCGGGGGGCCTGCCGGTGCCGGGGACGGTGACGGGCGGGGCGGCCAGCACCAGCGCCATCCGGTCGGCGGAGGCGCGCGCGGTCATCACGTACTTGGGCATCTCCGAGAAGAGCTTCAGCGGTTCGATGATGAACTGGGCGAGTCCGACGGCCATGACGAGTTCGCCGAGGGTGATGTCGCCGCGGAAGGCGAGCCGGCCCGCGGTCAGCGTGACGGCGGCGGCCAGGGCGGCGTTGAGGGCGAGCGCGGTGCCCGCGTACACCCCGTTCACCCCGGCGACGGTCACCGCCTGCCGCCTCGCCTCCGTGCTGACCCGGCGGTAGGAGCGGAACGCCGCGTGGTTGCCGCCGAAGCCGTGCAGCGGGCGCAGCCCCGTGATCAGGTCGGCGACCTTGGCGCCCGCCCTGGCCACCCGCGCCTGCTGCTCGCGGGTGCTGTCGCCGATGCGCCGTGACATGACGCTCAGGACCGACAGGATGGCCACGGTGCCCACGATGACCAGCAGCCCGAGGTGGACGCTGGCCAGGCCGAGGGCGACCGCGGCGACCGCCACCGCGACGAGCGAGCTGATGAGCAGCGGCACCACCTCGATGATGTCGGCGGTCTGGTCGGCGTCCTCGGTGGCGATGGTCAGCACCTCGCCGGACTTAAGGCCGGTGTCCCGGGCGACCGGCTGGAGGGAGGCGGAGGCGACCCGCACCCGCCAGCGGTGCGCCTCCGTGGTGTTGGCCTTCTGCAGGACGCGCATGCCGAACCGCCAGGAGTACGAGACCGTCGTGATGATCACCGCCAGGGCGGCGATCGACAGGCCGAGGGAGCGGGGGCCGCGGTCCCGCATCGTGTGCTCCACGATCAGGCCCAGGGCGATGGGGAAGGCCGTCTCCCCCGCCTGGTACAGGCCCATGAGGAACGTGCCCCCGGCCATGGCCTTGATGTTGCGGCGCAGCGCGGTGCGCAGGATGTGGGCCCCCCGGAGGGGGCGCTGGGTGTCAGGCGTGGTCATCGAGATGGCGGGCAATCGCTTCCGGGGTTCGCAGGGTCAGCAGGTCGCGGATGGTGATCACGGGTCCGTACGCGCGGCGGAGCAGGCCGGTCAGCCGCACCGCCAGCATGGAGTGCCCTCCGAGGGCGACGAAGTCGCCGACCGCGCTCACCTCGTCGTCGTCGAGGTCCAGCGCCTCGGCGAAACACTCGCACACCCGGCGTTCGGTGGGGGTGCGCGGTCCGCGCTCGCCGTCGGTGGACAGCGCGCCGAGCGGCCGGGCCGGCGGCAGCGCCCCGGTGTCGGCCTTGCCGTTGACGGTGAGCGGGATCGCCTCCACCTCGGCGTAGAGGCTCGGGCGCAGGAAGTCGGGCAGGGCGGCGCAGACCTCGGCGGCGACCGTGGCCAGGTCGGCGCCGTCCAGCACCAGGTACGCGGCGAGCCGGAGGGTGCCCTCGGCGTCCGGGTCGGGCCGGGCGACCGCGGCGGCGAAGCGCACCGCCGGGTGCGCGGCGAACGCGGCCTCCACCTCGCCGGGTTCGACCCGGTGCCCGCGGATCTTGACCTGCCGGTCGGTGCGGCCGAGGTACGTCAGGTGTCCGTCGGGGCGGCGGACGACGAGGTCGCCGGTGCGGTACACCCGCGCGCCGGGCGGGCCGAAGGGGGCGGCGACGAAGCGCTCCGCGGTCAGCCCCGGGCGGCCGAGGTAGCCGCGGGCGAGGCCGGCGCCGGCCACGTACAGCTCCCCCGCCACGCCGTCCGGCACGGGACGCAGCCAGGGGTCGAGGACGTACGCGTCGGTGTTGTCGATGGGCACGCCCACCACCGGGTCGGCGCACTCGAAGGTGCCGGCGCCGAGGGCGTTGATCGTGTACTCGGTGGGTCCGTACAGGTTGTAGCCCGCCGTGCCCTCGGTCTCCGCGAGCCGCCGCCACAGCGCCGGGGTGACGGCCTCGCCGCCGAGCAGGACGAGCGCCGGCCGCCGGTCCGGGTCGTCGAGGAGCCCCTCGGCGACGAGCTGCTGGGCGTAGGTCGGGGTCACGTTGACGACGTCGATGGCGTGTTCACGGCAGTAGGCGACCAGCCGCGGGGCGTCCCGGCGCAGTTCCTCGTCGCAGATGTGCACCTCGTGGCCGTCGGCCAGCCACAGCAGTTCCTCCCAGGACATGTCGAAGGCGAACGAGACGGTGTGGGCGATCCGGAAGACCCGGTGTCCGTGGTCGGCGAGCACCGGTGCGAAGATCCGGCGCTGGTGGTTGACGAGCATGTTGGTGAGCCCGGCGTACTCGGTGACGACGCCCTTGGGCCGGCCGGTGGAGCCGGAGGTGTAGAGGGTGTACGCGGGGTGGCGCAACCGGTCCGGGTCGTCGGGGGCGAAGGTCGTGTACGGCTCGGCCGCGGGCAGCGGCCGGTCCAGTTCGACGAGGTCCCCGGTCAGCCGGGGCGCCACCCCGGAGACCGTCAGGACGACCTCGGGACGGGCGTCGTCGACGATCGCGGCGATCCGCTCGTCGGGGTGGTCGAGTTCCAGCGGTACGTAGGCGGCGCCGACCCTCAGCACGGCGAAGAGCGCCACGATCGAGTCGAGGGAGCGGGGGACGGCGAGGCCGACGGTGGTCTCGGGGCCGATGCCGCGCCCGGCGAGGACCCCGGCCAGCTCCCGGCTGCGGTCGCGCAGTCCGGCGAACGTGAGGGTGGCCCCGTGGGCGACGAGGGCGGTGCGGTCGGGGGCGCGGTCGGCGGCCCGGTCGAAGCGGTCCACGACGGTGTCCGTGCCGAAGTCGGTGCGCGGCGCGGGCTCGGGCCGGGGGGCGGGACCGGGCAGGGTGCCGAGCGGGCCGTCCCGGTGGGCCAGGTCGTCCAGGACGCGGAGGTAGTCGTCGAGGAGGCGGCGGGCCGCGGCGTCGTCGCCGTCGCGGTGCTCCAGCTTGACGACGAGCCGTTCGCCGGGGGTGACGACCCAGGTGAAGGGGTAGTGGGTGGAGTCGTCGGCCGTCACCGAGGTGATGCCGTGCCGGGTGTTCATCGCGTCGAACGCGTCGTGGTCGAGGAAGTTCTGGTACACGAACAGGTTGTCGAAGAGGGTGTCGTGGCCGCCGGCGCGCTGGATCTCGCCGAGCCCGAGGTGTTCGTGGTCCATCGCCTCGACGCGGGCGGCCTGCACCTCGGCGAGGTACGTGCCGGGGGTGGCGTCGGGCCGGGCCCGGGTCCACTGGGGCACGGTGTTCAGGAGGACGCCGACGAGGCCGGACAGGCCCTCGCCCTCACGGCCGGAGACGGTCACGCCGAACACGGCGTCGGCGCGGCCGGTACGGGCGGCCAGCAGCAGACCGAAGGCGCCGGTCAGGAGGGTGTTGAGGGTGACGCCGTGGGCGCGGGCGGCCTCTCGCAGCCGGTCCGACCGCCGGGCGTCGAGGGTGCGGACGTGGGCGTGCGGGGGACCCTCGTCGAGGGTGGGCGCGGGTCCGGCGAGCAGGGTCGGGCCGGGCAGCCCGGCCAGGTGCCGGGCCCAGAACCGCTCGGCGGGGCCGGTGTCGCGGGCGGCGAGGTCCCGCGCGTACTCCTCGAAACCGGGCGTGGCCGGGCCGGGCCGCGGGGGCCGCCCGTCGAGGACGTCCTGGTAGGCGTCGAAGAGGTCCCGCAGCACGATCTCGCGGGACCAGCCGTCCCACAGCAGCAGGTGGTGGCTGAGGAGCAGTCCGTCGCGGCCGTCGGGCCGGCGGACCACGGTCAGCCGCAGCAGCGGCGGCTCGCCCGCGTCGAAGCCGGTGTCCCGGTCCCGGGCGCGCAACTCCTCGACCTCGGCGTCGGCGGCGAGGTCGACGGTGCGCACGGGGACCCGGAGGCCGGCGCGGAGGACCTGGACCGGGTCGCCGTCGTCGCCGGTGGTGAAGCCGGCGCCGACGACGGGGTGCCGGGCGGTCAGCCGGGCCGCCGCCTCGGCGAGCGCGTCGGGGTCCAGGCGCCGGTCGAAGGCGAAGTAGCTCTGGGCCACGTACTGCGCGGCCCGGCCGGTCATCTGGGCCTGGAAGTACAGGCCGCGCTGGAGCGGGGTGACCGGTGCGGTGCGCACGGCGGTCGCGGCGGCCGCCGCGAGCCGTTCCAGGGCGTGCAGCCAGTGGCCGGTGATCTCGTCGGGAACGCCCTCGGCGAGGGTGAAGGAGGCGTGCAGGCCGCCCGTCCCGGTGTCGGTCCAGGCGTTGACCTCGACGGCGTACGGGCTCTCCTGGCCGGCTCCCGCGAGGTGCAGGGCGCGGTCCTCGGTGGCCCGGCCGAGGTAGTTGAGGAGCACCTGGGGGCGGGCGGTGAGCAGCGGCGCGGTCTGCGGGTCGAGGTACCTGAGGCGGCCGTAGCCGGCGTGTGCGCGCTCGTCGGGCATGCGGTCGGCGGCCTCGCGCGCGGCGGCGACGGGGTCGGTGTGCGCGGTCAGGCGCAGGGGGGCGATGGCGGTGAACCAGCCGACGGTGCGCGTGTAGTCGTGGTCGGGCCGGGCCGGGACGCGGCCGTGCCGTTCCAGGTCGACGGCGAGGTCGGTGGGGTCGGGCTGGATGCGGGTGAGGGCGGTGCGCAGGGCTCCGCAGAGCAGTTCGGTCACGCCGAGGCCGAGCGCGGCGGGCGCGGTGCGGATGACGGTGTGGGCGGCCGGGGGCGGAAGGACGACGGTGGTCTCGCGCAGCCCCCGGGCCGGGGGCAGCGGGGCGGGCGCGGCGAGGGTGGTGATCCAGCGCCCGAGGTCGGCGACGGGGTGGCCGGCCGGGTCGGCGAGGGCGGCGGCGTAGGCGGCGTACGGGGTGGTGGCCGGGGGCGGGGCGGCGCCGTCGAGGGCGGCGGCGAGGTCGTCGAGGAGGATCACCCAGGACACCGCGTCGACGGCGAGGTGGTGGACGGTGACCACGAGGGTACGGCTCCCGGGGAGCCAGGTGAAGGCGGCGGTGTGCCCGGTGGTGGGGTCGAGGCGGTCGGCGGCCTCCTCGGCGGCGCTCTGCGGGTCGGCGGTGTCGTCGTGGACGACGGTGGCGGGGCCGGCCGGATCGGTGCGCAGGGTCCACACGCCGTGGTCGGTGGCCAGCCGCAGCCGGAGCGCGGGGTGGGCGGCGAGGAGGGCGTCGGCCGCGCGCCGGACGTCGGCGAGTGCGGTGCCCTCGGGGGTGGTGAGGGTGCGGGCCTGGGCGAAGCGGGCCAGGGGGCCGCCGAGTTCGCGCCGGCGCAGGATGATCGGCGTCGGGGCGAGGGGGCCGTCCCCGGCGGGGGCGGACGCCCGCGGTGCGGGGGCCGGGGCGCTGCGGGCCAGGTGGGCGGCGAGGGCGCGCGGGGTGCGGTGCAGGAAGACGTCGCGGGGGGCGATGGGCAGGCCGAGGGCGCGGGCCCGGTTGATCAGGCCGATGGCGACGATGCTGTCGCCGCCGGCGGCGAAGAAGTCGGTGCCGGGGCCGACGTCGGTGCCGGGCAGCGCGGCGGCGAAGACGCCGACCAGGGCGTCGAGGGCATCGGCGCCGGGGGCGGCGGACGGCGCGTCGGCGGCGGTGGTGCGGGGGGTGTCGGCGGCGGCGCGTTCGGTGAGTGCCCGGCGGTCGAGTTTGCCGTTGACGGTGAGCGGCAGGGCGTCGGCGGGCAGGACGCGGGCGGGCACCATGTGCCGGGGCAGCTTGGCGGTGAGCCGGTCGGTGAGGTCGCCGGGGACGCGTCCGACGACGTGCGCGACGAGGTGGTCGCCGCTGCCGGCGACCACGACGGCCGCGTCGGCCACGCCGTCGACCTGCCGGATCGCGGTCTCCACCTCGCCGAGTTCGACGCGGAAGCCGTGCAGTTGCACCTGGTCGTCGGCGCGGCGGGTGAACTCCAGCTCGCCGTCGAGGGTGCGGCGGGCGAGGTCGCCCGTGTGGTACATGCGGGAGCCGTCGCCGGCGAAGGGGTCGGCGACGAACCGGGAGGCGGTCAGTCCGGGCCGGGCCAGGTAGCCGAGGGCGACCTGGTCGCCGGAGACGTAGATGGCGCCCTCGCGGCCCGGCGGCACCGGCCGCAGCCGCTCGTCGAGCAGGTGGGTGACGAGGCCGGGGAGGGGCCCGCCGATGGGGCTGGCCGCGCCGCCGGAGGCGAAGTCCTCGTCGGTCAGGACGCGGTGGGTGACGTGGACGGTGGTCTCGGTGATGCCGTACATGTTCACCAGCTCGGGCGAGCGGGTGCCGTGCCGTTCCACCCAGCCGCGCAGCCGCCGCGGGTCCAGCGGTTCCCCGCCGAAGATGATCCGGCGCAGGGCGCGGGCCGGGCCGGGGGCGAGCCGGTCGGCCTCGGCGAACTGGTGGAAGGCGGACGGGGTCTGGTTGAGGACGGTGACGCCGCGGTCGCGGACCAGGCGGTGGAAGTCGGCCGGGGAGCGGGTCAGCGCGTACTCGGGGACGAGGAGTTCGGCGCCGTGCAGCAGGGCGCCCCACAGTTCCCAGACGGCGAAGTCGAAGGACGCGGAGTGGAACTGCACCCACACGTCCCGCGGCCCGAAGTCCATCACGGGCCGGGTCCGCTCCAGCAGGGTCACGACGCTGGAGTGCGGGACGACGACGCCCTTGGGGCGGCCGGTCGAACCGGAGGTGTAGATGACGTAGGCGGCGTCCCGCGGGCCGGCCTCGCGCGCCGGTGCGGGCGGGGCGGCGGCGCCGTCCGGGGCCTCGCCGTCGGGGCCCTCGCCGGGGACGAGGAGGCGGGCGGGCGATCCGGCGCGGGCCAGGAGCCCGGCGAAGCGGTCGCGGTGGGCCGGGTCGACGAGGACGACCCGCGGCGCGGCGTCGGTGAGGACGTACTCCAGCCGCTCGTCGGGGTAGGCGAGGTCCAGCGGCAGGTAGGCGCCGCCCGCGCCGACGACGGCGACCAGGGCGACGACCTGTTCCAGCGAGCGCGGGAGGGCGACGGCGACCCGCTCGCCGGGGCCGGTGCCGGCCGCGGCGAGGGCCCGGACCAGGCGGTCCCTCTCCGCCGCCAGCTCGCCGTAGGTCAGGGAGCGGGTGGTGCCGTCGAGGGCGCACTGGGTGACGGCGGTGGCCTGCGGGTCGCGGCGGGCGGCGGCGTCGAACAGCGTGCCCAGGGTGGCCGGCGCGGTCCGCGCGGGTGCCGGGGTCTCCTCGTCGCGGGCCGCCTCGGCGGCGGGGCCGCCGGGCCGGGCGAGCAGCCCGGTGAGGGTGCGGGTGAAGGTGCGCAGCAGGGCGCGGGCGCCGCTCTCGCGCAGCAGGGCGGCGTCGTGGATGAGCCGGAAGCGGGGGCGGCCCTCGGGGGTGCGTTCCACGACGAGGGTGAGCGGGTAGTGGGGGGCGCCCTCGTTGGCGATGTGGGTGATGGCCAGGGTGTCGCCGGGTGCGCGGAGGGTGGCCGGGTCGGTGGCGACGTCGAAGACGACGAGCGTGTCGAAGAGGGGCCCGCCGCCGGCCAGCCGGCCGACGCGGGCGAGGGAGACGTGCTGGTGGGCGAGGACGGCGCGCTGGTGCTCGCGTACCGAGGCGAGCAGGTCGCCCGCGGTGGTCGTGGCGGTCCAGCGGACGCGGACGGGAAGGGTGTTGATGAAGAGTCCGACCATGTCCTCGATGCCGGGCACGTCGGCGTCGCGGCCGGAGACGGTGGAGCCGAAGACGACGTCCGTGCGGTGCAGGATGCCGCCCAGGGTGAGGGCCCAGGCGCCGTGCACGGCGGCGCTGAGCGGTACGCCGGCCGAGCGGGCGGCGGCGTCGATGTCGGTATCGTCCCCGGCCGTCTCCTCCCCCGCCTCGACGGTGACGTCGGCGAACCGGTCGCAGGGGGTGTGGTCCTCGGCCACCAGACAGGGGCCGGGCAGGCCGGCCAGCCGTCCGCGCCAGAAGCGGTCGCTCTCGGCGTCGTCGGCGAGGGCGAGCCGGCGCGCGTGCGCGGCGAAGCCCCCGTCGGGCAGGGTGCTGCCGGGGGCGTGGTACTCGGCCAGCAGGGTGCGCAGCATGGGCGGTACGGACCAGCCGTCGGCGACGATGTGGTGGACGGTCTGGACGAGGACGTGGCGGCCGGAGCCGGCCCGGACCAGGGTGTAGCGCATGAGGGGGCCGACGGCGGGGTCGAAGCCGGCCCGCCGGTCGCGTTCGGCGAGTTCGCGCAGTTCTGCGTCGGTGATGCCGGGACGGTCCAGGACGGTGAAGGGCGCCTCGGCGCCGTCCTCCAGGACGGAGACCACCCGGCCGTCGGCGAGCGGGACGAAGCGGGCGGCGAGGCCGGGGTGGACGGTGAGCAGGCGGGTGGCCGCCGCGGCGAGGCGCCCGGCGTCCGGTTCGCCCTCCAGGGTGAGGAGTTGCTGTTCGACGTAGCTGCCGGTGGCGTCGCCGTCGTACACCGAGTGGAAGTACAGGCCCTCCTGGAGGGGTGTCAGCGGCAGGATGTCGCGCAGGGCGGGTCCGTCGAGGGCGTCGACGTCGGCCTGCGTGAGGCGGACGGCGGGGAAGTCGCTGGGGGTGTGGCCGCCGCCGTCGAGGGCGGCGAGTCCGGTGAGGGCCTGGTGGTAGGAGCCGGTGAGGGCGGTGATGTCCTCCTCGGTGAAGAGGCCGTCGGGCCAGGAGACGGTGGTGACCAGCTCGTAGCCGCCGCCGGGGGCGGGTTCGGCGATCGCGTTGAACTCCAGGGCGCGCGGCAGGCGCATCCGGGGGTCGCGGCGCTCGCCCAGGTGGCGGGTGCTGCCGGCGGGGCGCCACTCCTCCGTGCCGCCGGCGTCGTGGCGGCCGAGGTAGTTGAAGAGGACCTGGGGTGCGGGGGTGTCGAAGGCGACGCCGTGCACGTGGCGCAGGACGCCGTAGGGCAGGCCGTTGCCCGGTACCGCGGCGAGGTCCTCCTTGACCGCCTTGAGGGCGGCGGCCAGGTGGGCGGGCTCGGTGGGGTCGGTGGCCGTACCGGGGTCCACGGTCACCGGGAACAGCGTGGTGAACCAGCCGACGGTGCGGGAGAGGTCGGGTGCGAAGCCGGCGCCGGGGGCGACGAGCTGGGGCTCGCGGCCGTGGCCCTCCAGTTCGATGTGGGCGTGGGTCTGGTCCTGGCCGAGGTCGCGGCGCAGCCGGGCGAGGGCCACGGCGAGCGCGGTCAGCAGGACGTCGTTGACCCGGGCGTGGAAGCGGGCCGGGACCTCCCCGAGCAGCGCGGCCGTCGCGGCGGGAGCGACGCGCACGGTGCGCAGCCGTTCCCGGGCGACGGTGTCGGAGGCGGCGAGGGGGCGGCGGCCCAGGAGGGCGTCCGGCAGGTGCCGGGAGCGGCGGAAGGCATCGGCGTGCGCGTCCAGGGGCGTGCGGGCCAGGAGCTGGGTCCAGCGGCGGAACGAGGTGCCCACCGGGGGCGGGGAGACCGGCGAGCCGGAGACGAACTGCCGCCAGGCGGTGGCCAGATCGTCGGTGAGGATGTGCCAGGAGACGCCGTCGACGACCACGTGGTGGGCGACGAGGACGAGTTGGCGGGCGGCGGGGCGCCAGACGGCGCGCAGCATCACGCCGGCGTCGGGGTCCAGCGCCTCGGTGGCGAGGGCGACGCAGGTGTCGAGGGGGGCGTCGCTCTCCTGCCACAGCGGACCGGGGGGCGTCCCCTTCTCGGGCACGTGGAATCCCCAGTGCTCGCCGCGCACCAGGCGGGCGCGGAGCATGTCGTGGCGGGCGACGACGGCGGCCAGGACGGTGTCGAGGGCGCCGGCGGTGAGTCCGGCGGGGGTGTTGAGCACCAGGGACTGGACGAAGCCGTCGACGGCGTCGGTGGTCTCGCCGAGCCAGCGCACGACGGCCGAGCCGGTGATCTCGCCGGCGGGGACGTCGCCGGGGTCGCCGGGGGCGACCTCCTCGCGGCTCGCCACCGCCGCCAGTTCGCGGACCACGGTGTGGGTGAGGATCTGCCGTACGGTGACGTGCAGTCCGGCCGCGCGCAGGGCGCCGAGCAGGGAGATGGCGAGGATGCTGTCGCCGCCGAGGCGGAAGAAGTCCTGGTCGGCGCCGACCCGGTCGAGGCGCAGCACCGCGGCGACCGCCTCGCACACCAGGCGCTCCTCCTCGGTGGCGGGCGGGGCCGCGGCCTCGTCGGCGGCCACCGGTTCGGGGAGCGCGGCGCGGTCCAGCTTGCCGTGGGCGGTGAGCGGGAAGGCGTCCATCACGACGATGTGGGCGGGCACCATGTACGCGACCATGTGCCCGGCGGCCCAGTCGGTGACGTCCTCGGCGCGCAGCCCCTCGGCGCCGGACGCCGGGATGACGTAGCCCACGAGGTAGGTGCCGCCGGCGGTGTTCGTCCGGGCGACGACGCAGGCGTGCCGGACGCCGGGGTGTTCGGTCAGGCCCGACTCGACGTCCTCGATCTCCAGCCGCATGCCGCGGATCTTGACCTGGTTGTCGGCCCGGCCGAGGAAGTCCAGCGAGCCGTCCGGGGCCCAGCGGGCGAGGTCGCCGGTGCGGTAGAGGCGGGAGCCGTCGGCGGCGAAGGGGTCGGCGACGAAGCGGGCGGCGGTGAGGGCGGGCGCGTTGACGTAGCCGCGGCCGAGCAGGAAGCCGCCCGCGTACAGTTCGCCGCCGACGCCGACGGGGACGGGGCGCAGTTCGTCGTCGAGGACGTAGAGCCGGGTGTTGGGGTTGGCGCGGCCGATGGAGGTCGACAGGCGTTCGGCCGCGCCCCGGTAGACGACGTGGGAGACGCCGATGGTCGTCTCGGCGGGGCCGTAGCCGTGGTAGAGGGGGATGCCGAGCCGGGCGCGGAAGCGTGCGTACAGCTCGGGGGTGAGCACCTCGCCGCCGCACCACACGTGGCGCAGGCTGTCCAGGCGCCCGGTGTCGCCGACGAGTTCGAGCAGGACGTCGAGCATGGAGGAGACGAGGTAGGTGAAGGTGACGCGGTGCTCGGCGATGACGCCGAGCAGGTGGTGCGGGTCGCGTTCGCCGCCGGGGCGCAGGACGACCAGGCGTCCGCCGCGCACCAGGGGCAGGAAGATCTCGTTGACGGAGATGTCGAAGGACAGGGGCGCCTTGAAGAGGGAGGCGTCGTCGGGGCCGAAGCGCAGGATCTCCCCGGCCTGCCACAGCAGGCGTTCGCTGATCGCCTCGTGGCGGATCATGGCGCCCTTGGGCCGGCCGGTGGAGCCGGAGGTGAAGATGACGTAGGCGAGCGCGGCGCCGGGGATCGGGAGGCCGGGGCCTTCGGCGGGCCGGTCGGCGTAGCGCCAGTCGGCGAGGTCGACGGCGGCGGCCTCGGGCTCGTCCGGGGCGTGGTCGCCGGTGGCGTTGAGCTGGAGGACGACGCGGGCGTCCTCGATGACGGCGGCCCGGCGGGCGGCGGGCCAGCACGGGTCGAGCGGGACGAATGCGCCGCCCGCGCGGAGCACCGCGAGCAGGCCGATCACCAGGTCGGCGCTGCGGTCCAGGGAGACGCCGACGACCTGTTCGGGGCGGAGCCCGCGGGCGAGCAGGTGGTGGGCGAGCTGGGCGGAGAGGGTGTCCGTCTCGCGGTAGGTCAGGGTGCGGTGCTCGTCGACGAGGGCGACGGCGTCGGGCCGCGCCTCGGCCTGGGCGCGGAACATCTCGACGAGGGTGGGGCGTTCGCGCTCGGCGTCGGTGTCGTTCCAGGCGGCGAGGTCGGCGAGCCGCCGGGCCGCGTCGCAGGGGGCGATGGTGCCGAGGGGCCGGTCGGGGAAGTCGGCGAGGTCGTCCAGGGCGAGCTGGGCCTCGGCGGGGTCGACGCCCTCGGGCACGGGGATGTCGAGGCCGTCGCCGCCGGTGTCCGGGGCGTGGTCCGCGCCGCCGTGGTGGGCCCAGCCGAGGACGTCGGCGAACAGGGTGCCGGGGGTGAGGTCGATGCCCTCGGGGCTGTCGCCGTGCGCCCAGTGGGCGAGCGCGGCGGCGCAGGCCCGGGTGATGGTCCGGTCGTCGTAGTCGCCGGCCCGGCGGCGGACGCCGTCCAGGCGGGCGGGTGAAAGCCGTACGTGTCGGTCGGTCGGTTGCCTCATGGGAGACTCCACACCCCTCCGGGGCCGGGGTGTCCGGCCCCCTCTCACGGCGGTTCGCCTAACTTCCCTCGCGCCACGCCCGCCACAGCCGGGCGTACCGGCCGCCGAGGGCGACCAGTTCGTCGTGGGTTCCCTCCTCCACGACCCGCCCCGCGTCGAGCACGGCGATCCGGTCGGCCGCCATCGCCTGGGTGAGCCGGTGGGCCACGAAGAGGGTGGTCCGGCCGGCGCAGGCGGCCCGTACGGCACGTTCCAGCCCGGCGGCGCCTTCGCTGCCGGCCTCCGCGGTCGACTCGTCGAGCACCACCACCGGGGTCCGGCCGAGTACCAGCCGGGCCAGGGCGATACGGGCGACGGTCGTGGTGTCCAGCCGCTCCCCGCCCTCGCCGACCCCGGTGGCGAGTCCGTCGGGAAAGGCGTCGAGCCATTCGCCGGCGCCGACCGTGCGCAGGGCCGCGGTCAGTTCGGCGTCGGTGGCCCGCGGCGCGGCCAGCCGCAGGTCGTCGGCGAGCGGTCCGGAGAACACGTGGGTCTCCTGGGTGAGGATGCTCACCAGGGCGCGTGCGCCGGCCTCGTCGACGTCGGCGAGGTCGGTGGTGCCGATGCGCACCGAGCCGGCCTCGGGGGTGCCGAGGCCCGCGATCAGGGCGGCCAGGGTGGTCTTGCCCGCGCCGGTGGCGCCGACCAGGGCGAGGGAGCCGCCCGCCGGGATGGTCAGGTCGACGTCGCGCAGCACCGGTTCCTCGGCGCCGGGGTAGCGGAAGGTCAGCCCCCGGACGGTCACCGGGTGGGGCTCCGGCCGGGCGGGGGCGACGGCCGCGTCGCCCACCAGGCGCTCCTGCGCGGGCTCCGCCAGGACGCCGACCAGCCGGACGAGGCCGGCGCCGGACTTCTGGGCCTCGTCGAAGGTGAACATGATGGAGCCGAGCGGGGTGAAGAGCCGGTGGAAGAGGAGCGGGGCCGCCGAGACCTCGCCGAGGGTCGCGGCGTCGGCCTCCAGCAGGGCGTACCCCACGAGGATGATGAGGACGAGGCCGATGAACTCGGCGCGGTTCTCCCGGCCGACGAACCGGCCGAAGAAGCGGAAGACCTCGACGCCGAGGTCGCGTACCCGCCAGGACTCCTCGGTGACCCGGGTGCGGAAGGCGTCCTCCAGGCGGTAGGCGCGGACGGTGTCGACGCCGTCGAGCCCGCTGATCAGGGCTTGCGCGCGGTCGGCCTGGGCGGCGCGCTGGCGCCGGTAGAGCGGGGCGGAGCGCGGCAGGTACCAGCGCAGGGCCAGGGCGTAGGCGGGCAGCGCGCCGGCGCCGGCCAGGCCGAGCCGCCAGTCCAGTCCGAACATGCCGGCCGTGGCGATGAGGACCAGCACCCCGGCGGAGAACACGGTGGGCACGGCCGTGCGGATGCCCTTGGAGAGCACGGCGACGTCGTCCCCGACCCGGGAGAGCACGTCCCCGCGGCCGACCTGCTCGATCCGGGCGCTCGGCATGCCGAGGACGGCGCGTACGGCGCCCTCGCGCAGCCGGGCGAGGAGATCGGCGCCGAGACGGCCCACGAGGCAGGCGGAGGCCGCCGTCGCCGCCGCGCCGAGCACCGCCGAGGCGACGAGGAGCGCGCCGACGGTGACGAGGACCGAGCGGTCCTCGCCCGCGACGACGGCGTCGACGACCCGGCCGAGCAGGAGGACGGGGAGCACCTGGAGCGCCGCGCCGGCCACCGTGGTGAGCACGGTGGCCGCCGTCAGCCAGGGCACCCGGCGGCAGTGGGCGGCGACCCAGCGCACGCCCTCGCGGGCGGTGGCGGTGCGCAGCGTGGCGGGCGGGGCGGGCGCTGCCCGCGTCTCGGTGGCCGTCACATCCGCCCGGCCGACTCGACGAGCTGGTCGATGGCGTACGGCAGGGAGAGCAGGGTGCTCTGGGACATGGCCGCGCCGACCGCCGGGCCCTCGCTGTCGAGGAGGTAGGCGACCTTGCCGTCCTTGACGGCCGACAGGTTGGTGAACAGCGGGAACTTCTCGAGCGCTTCCTGGTCGGCGCGGTCGCCGATGACGAAGATGCGGTCGACGTCGACGAGGTCGACGCGTTCGGGCGAGAGCACGGTGTAGAAGCTGCCGTCGGCGATCTCGTCGATCTCGGTCCGTCCCTCGTAGCCGATGCCGGTCAGGAGCCGGCCGCGCACGTCGGTGGTGGTGAAGGGTGCCACGGAGTCCTTGTACCAGGAGAGCGCGACGGCGGTCTTGCCGGCGAACTCGGGGTGGTCGCGCCGGGCCGCGTCGAGCTTGGCCTGGACGGCCTGGACCTGCCGCTCGCCCTCGTCGGCCTTGCCGAGGGCCTTGGCGATCTGGAGCGCGTTGTCCTGCCAGGGGGCGCTGAAGGGTTCCTTCTCGGCCTTGGTGCGGCCCACGGTCGGGGCGATGCGGGTGAGCTTGTCGTAGGCGGCCTGGTCGATCTCGGAGTAGACCGCGATGATCAGGTCGGGCCGCAGGGTGGCGATCTTCTCGTAGTTGGGGCCGGAGTCGCCGTTGCTCATGACGACCTCGGGGCGGGTGTCGCCCCACTTGTCCTTGACCCAGGGCCACTGGGTGTTGATGTCGGGGCTCCGGCCCGACGGGTTCGGGTACTGGTCGACCATGCCGACCGGCTTGACGCCGAGGGCGAGGACGGCCTGGTCGTCGGTGTAGCCGACGGAGACGACGCGCTGGGGGGCCTTGTCGACGCGGGTGGTGCCGAAGGCGTGCTCCACGCTGACCGGGAAGGTGCCCGCGGCGGCGGTGGACCTCGCGTCGTCCGTGTCGTCCGCGGAGCCGGACCCGCATCCGGCCAGGAGGCCGGCGCCGAGGGCCGTGGCGGCCAGCACGGCCGCCGTCCGCCGCCAGGACTTCACGAGCGTCGTTCTCTGAAGGAGCATCCCGCAATCCCTTGTTCGCGCAGGTCCGTCGCGCCCCCGTGCCGGGGGCAGGCACACCATATCCAGGTCAAGTAAGGCTAGGCTAGCCTTACTTGACGTTATCTTGATCCCGTTTGGCCCGACCGGACGTGCGTACGGCCAATGGGGACGACCAACGGCCGCTCCCCCACCGGGTCGTCGAGCACCGCGGCCCGCAGACCGAACGCCTCGTACAGCACATCGGCGGTGATCACGTCCCGGGGATGGCCCTGGGCGAGGATCGCGCCGTCCCGCATCACGATGAGGTGGTCGCTGTAGCGCGCGGCCAGGTTGAGGTCGTGCAGCACCATCACCACGGCGCACCCCGACTCGTGCAGGTCGTCGACGAGGTCCAGCACGTCGACCGCGTGCGCGAGGTCGAGGTAGGTCGTCGGCTCGTCCAGCAGCAGCAGGTCGGTCCCCTGGGCCAGCGTCATCGAGATCCACACCCGCTGGCGCTGGCCGCCGGAGAGCGAGTCGACGGGGCGGTCGGCGAGGTCGGCCACCCCGGTCAGGGCCAGGGCGCGTTCGACCACGGCGGCGTCGTCCGAGGACCACTGCCGCAGCCAGCTCTGGTGCGGGTGCCGGCCCCGGGCGACCAGGTCGGCGACGGTCAGCCCGTCCGGCGCGACCGGCGCCTGCGGCAGCATCCCGAGCCTCCTCGCCACGTCCCGGGTGCGGAGGGTGGCGATGTCCTCGCCGTCCAGCACGACGGTGCCCTCGGTGGGTCTCAGCAGCCGGGCCAGGGTCCTCAACAGCGTCGACTTCCCACAGCCGTTGGGGCCGATGATGGTCGTGACCACCCCCGGCGGGATCTCGGCGTCGAGGCCGTCCAGCACGGTCCGGCCGCCGTAGCCGACGGTGACGCCCCGGGCCCGGAGCCGGGCGGCCCCGGCGGTCCCGGCGGCCGGGGTCCCGGCGGCCGGGGTCCCGGCGGCCGGGGTCCCGGCGGTGGTGAGGAACTCGGCGACCACGTGGCCCCCTTCGTCGAGTGGTGTCCGGACGGCTCCGTCCCCGTCCCGTCTCATCGGAGATTGGCCCGGACGAGCAGGTACACGAGGAACGGCCCGCCGATCGCGGCGGTGACCACGCCGACCGGCAGGGTGACGGGCAGCGCGGTGCGCGCGATCAGGTCGGAGCCGGTCAGCAGCACCGCGCCCACCAGGCCGGAGGCGGGCAGCGGTGGTGTCGGGCACCGCGCCAGCCGCATCGCCACCTGCGGCGCGACCAGCGCGACGAACGGCACCGGACCGGCGGCGCTCACCGCCACCCCGGCCAGCAGCACCGCGCAGAGCAGCAGCACCGCCCGGACGCGCGTGTGGCGGACGCCGAGCCCCGCGGCGACCTCGTCGCCCAGGTGCAGCGGCTTGAGCGGGAAGGCGGCGCAGACGACGACGGCCAGCAGCCCCAGGGCGCACCAGGCCGCGATGCCCACCTCGCCCCAGGACCGGTTGTCCAGCGAGCCGACGAGCCACGCCTGGGCGCGGGCCACGTCCCGGATGTCGGCGGTGACCAGCAGCCAGGTCGTGATCGCCTCGGTCACGGCGCTCACCGAGACCCCGATGAGGATGAGCCGGAAGCCGTCGACGCCGCGACGCCAGGCCAGGAAGTACACCAGCAGTCCGGTGCCGAGCCCGCCGGCGAGGGCCGCCGCGGAGACGCCCAGGGCGCCGTTGACCGCCGCGGCCGTCCCGCCGGAGACCGTCACGAGGAAGACCGCGACCATGCCGGCGCCGCCGGTGATCCCGAGGACGTCCGGACTGGCCAGCGGGTTGCGGGCGAGGGACTGGGTGAGGGCGCCGGAGACGCCCAGGGCGCAGCCCACGACGAGTCCGGCCAGGGCGCGCGGCATCCGCAGGTCCATGATGACGAACTCGTCGACCCGCTCTCCGGCGCCGAACACCGTGGCGACGACGCGGGGCAGTGCGATGGGGAAGTCCCCCGCGCCGATGGAGAGGCAGAAGACCAGGAAGGCCGCCCCCGCGAGCAGCAGCGTGACCAGGACGGGCCAGGGCCGCCAGACGAAGGACACCGTCCCGAGCCGTACGCCGGAGGGCGTCACCGAGCGCTTCACGTCCGTCGCGTTCATGCCTTCCCGAGCTTTCCGCGCCACACGAGCACCGCGAAGAAGGGGGCGCCCAGCAGGGCGACGACCACACCCGCGTCCAGTTCGCCCGGCCGTACCACGAGCCGCCCGGCGATGTCGCAGACCAGCAGGACGGCGGCGCCGAGCAGCCCCGCGTACGGCACCAGCCAGCGGTAGTCCGGGCCGGTCAGGTACCGGGCCACGTGGGCCACCATCAGGCCGAGGAAGGCGATCGGGCCGCAGGCGGCCGTGGCGGCGCCGGCCAGCACGGTGACGGCGACGACGCCGGCGGTCCGGCTCCGGGCGATGTCGACGCCGAGCGCGCGGGCCACGTCGTCGCCGAGGTTGAGGAGGTTGACGGAGGGCAGCACGGCCAGGGCGACCACCAGGGCCGGCGCGACACAGACCGCGACCGGCCCGATCACGTCGAAGCCGGTGCCGGCGACCGAGCCGGCGTTCCAGAACCGCAGCGCGTTCAGCGCCGTCTGGTCGAAGAGCGCGATGGCCGTGGTCATCGCGGCGAGGAAGACCGCGATGCCCTGTCCGGCCAGCACCAGGGTCAGCGGGTTCCCGGCTCCCCGCCCGATGCTGGCCAGCCCGAAGACCACCGCCCCGGCGGCGCCCGCGCCGAGGAAGGCGAACCAGACGTACTGCAGGGGGTCGGTGAGCCCGAACAGGGTGATCGCCGACACGACGGCGAACGAGGCGCCGGAGTTGACGCCGAGCAGGCCGGTGTCGGCGACCGGGTTGCGCGTGTACCCCTGGATCAGCGCCCCGGCGACCCCGAGGGCGGTGCCGGCCACGACCGCGAGGGCCGTGCGGGGGACGCGGACGGTCCGCACGATGAGCCTGATCTCGGTCAGGCGCCGGTCCGGGTCGGGCGGCGCGAACAGCCCGTCCCACACCTCGCCGGGGCCGAGCGCGCGGGCGCCGACGGCGAGCGACGCCGTGACCGCGGCCAGCAGGACCAGCACGAGCGTCACCAGTCCCACGACCCGGCGGCGCCGGACCGCGGCGGCGGGAGGTGCCGGACGCTCCACCCCAGTCGTGCTCATCTCGTCGTACGTCATCCCTTCGCTCCGCCGGGGCGGCGGAGGGTGGCGGACGGGTGCGGGCGGAGTGAACCGCCCGGTGGCGGGGGGCCGTTGCACGGTGCGCGCCTAGCGGCCGGGAACGGTGTGGCCGCCGACGGCGCCGGCCTCGTCGGCGGCTTCCTTGAGCGTGCGGTCCAGCAGCGAGTCGAGGATGTCGCCGACGCGGATCGCGGTGTTGGAGAGCAGGGACGAGGTGATCCCGTGGGTGTGCTCGGTGCCGCCCTGGAGGTAGATGCCGCAGCGCAGTTCGGGGTCGGTGGTGACCCGGTAGTCGCGTTCGACGCGGACGCGGCCCTCGGCGTCGCGCAGGCAGTGGGCGGCGAGCGGGCCGAGCAGCGGGAGGGGGTCGGCGGGTTCGTATCCGGTGGCGAAGACGACGGCGTCGGCGTCCAGCGGGGTCTCCTCGCCGGTGGCGAGGGAGGTCACGGTGGTGTGGACGGTGTCCGGGGTCTCGGTGACGCGGGTGAGCCGGGAGACGTTGAGGAAGCGCAGGCGCGGGGTGCCGAGGACCTTCTCCTGGTAGCTCTGCCGGTAGAGCTGGTCGATGAGGTCGATGTCCACCACGGAGTAGTTGGTGTTGGCGTGGTAGTCCATCAGCCGGCGTTTGACCGGCTCGGGCGCGGAGTAGTACGTGTCGACGGCCTCGGGGTCGAAGATGCGGTTGGCGAAGCCGCTGTCGTCGGCGGGGCTGTAGCCGTAGCGGGAGAACACCGCGCAGACCTCGGCGCCGGGGAAGCGGCGGTGCAGGTAGGCGACGTTCTCGGCGGCGCTCTGGCCGGCGCCCACGACGATGAACCGGCCGGTCCCGGCGGGGTCCAGCGTCTCGGCCCTGGTGAGCAGTTCGCAGGTGTGCCAGACCCGGTCGCCGCGGTCGACGCCCTCGGGCATCCGCGGGCGCATCCCGGTGCCGAGGACCAGGTTGCGGGTGCGGTGGACGGCGAGGCCCCGGGCGGAGCGGACGGTCACGTCCAGGTACCGCACGGCGCCGTCGTCGGTGACCGGGGTGACGCCGACGACCTCGTGCCCGTAGGAGACCAGGTCGTCGACCTGGCCCGCGGCCCATTCGAGGTAGTCGTGGAACTCCGCGCGCAGCGGGAAGAGGTTCTTGTGGTTGATGAAGTCGATCAGGCGGCCGCGGCTCTTGAGGTAGCACAGGAAGCTGAAGCGGCTGGCGGGGTTCCGCAGCGTCACCAGGTCCTTGAGGAAGGACACCTGCATGGTGGCGTCGTCGATGAGCATGCCGCGGTGCCAGCCGAATCGGGGCTGCCGCTCGAAGAAGTGGGCGGTGAGGCTCTCCCGTTCTCCGGCGCGTGCCCGGTGCTCGCTGAGCGCGAGCGCCATGGCCACGTTGGACGGGCCGAAACCGACCCCTATGAGGTCGTGGACCGTTGGTACGTCGCCGGGTAGGGCCTGTGCCATGTCACTCCCATCGTGCGGTGTGATCCGCCGTGCGCGGCGGGCGTGCTTCGGCCGGTGCGGGGTGGGGCATGCCGAGGAACCACCGACTGGACTTAGGTAAGGCTAAGCTCATATTGCGCGCGCTGTCGACAGGCAAAACGGACGCCCCGGGAGCTGAGTGTCCGTCACCACAAGTGTGCGGAAGCCGCGTTGACACCAGGCCGGGGGCGCATCGGGTGTCGCCGTCGCATGCCGAAGGGGCGGTGCAGGCGTCACCGCGACGCCTGCACCGCCTCTGACAGCCGCCCCCGGCGGCCCTTCGCCCCTCCCCCTCGTCTGCCCTCGTCTCCTTCCCCCGCCCTCGTCGGCCTCGCCCCCTCGCGGGCCTCGCCGGCCCCGTTCGGCGCGGTCCCCGGCCGGCCGTCCCCACGGCCGGGGACCGCGGTCTCACCCGGCGTCCGCCCGCCGCCGGCCCCGCACCCGGTAGGCGTAGGCGGCCAGCACCACGGCGAGGCTGAGGAAGCTCATGCCCACCTGGGCCCGCGTCTCCGGCATGACGACCATCACGATCAGCACCCCGGCCATCCACGCGATGGTCACGTACGACAGGTACGGGAAGCCCCACATCTTCAGCTTGATCGGCTCGCTGCCCTCGCGCTCCACCCGCTTGCGCTGCCGGATCTGCGCCGTGACCAGGACGATGTAGTAGATGAGCTGGATCGCGCCGGAGGAGTTGATGAGGAAGAGGAACACCTCCTCGGGGAAGAAGTAGTTGGCGACCACCGCGAGGTACCCCATCGACGTGCCCGCGAGGATCGCCCGGACCGGGACGCCGCGCTGGTTGACCTTGGCCAGGAAGGCGGGCGCCTCCCGCTGCTCGGCCAGTGTCAGCAGCATCCGCGAGGTGATGTACAGGCAGGAGTTGAGCGAGCTGAGCACCGCGGTCAACACGACCACCTGCATCATCTGCCCCGTGTAGGGGATGCCCGCGGTGTCCAGGGCGACCGCGAAGGGACTCTTGATGATCTTCCCGGAGAAGGAGAAGTCCCACGGCACGACGCAGACGATGAGCAGCACCGAGAGCACGTAGAAGGTGAAGACCCGGTACATCACCTGCTTCGTCGCCTTGGCCGCGTACTCGGCCGGCTTCTCCGACTCGGCGGCGGCGATGGTGGCGATCTCCGCGCCGCCCATGGAGAACAGCACCGTCACACTGCCGACCACGGCGGCCATGATGCCGAGCGGGAAGAAGCCGCCCGCGTCGAACAGGTGGTTCAGCCCGGGGCTCGGCCGGCCGGTGCCGCCGAGCAGGAAGACCACCGCCACGCAGGCGAAGAAGATGATGGCCACGATCTTGACGGAGGCGAGCCAGAACTCCGACTCCCCGTACGCTTTGACCGAGAGCAGGTTGATCGCGGTCATCACCAGCATCAGGCCCAGACAGAGCGCCCAGGTGGGCACCGTGGGCAGGTAGTTGGCCAGGATGCCGGCGCCCGCCACCGCCTCGATGGCGGCGACGACCACCCAGAAGTACCAGTAGAGCCAGCCGATGGTGAACCCGGCCCAGTCGCCGAGTCCGTGCCGGGCGAAGTTGGCCACCGAGCCGGCCGCCGGCCGCAGCACCGCCATCTCGCCGATGGCCCGCATCACGAAGATCATCAGGACACCGCTGGCCGCGTAGCTCAGCACCGCGGCCGGGCCGGTCCTGTTGATCACCGCACCGGAGCCGACGAAGAGTCCGGCGCCGATGATGCCACCCAGCGCGATCATCGTCAGATGGCGGTTCTTCAGGGATTTCTTCAGTTGTCCGCCGGGCGCGGGAGCCTGCCGGGACTCGGGTTCAACGGTCGAAGCGGGTCGATCACTGGTCGTTGCCATGGTGGACCTCGTTCTTCTGCGAAGAGGACGAAGAAGGGGGATAAGTGGGAGCCGTCCCGGGGGGCGCCCCGGTCGGGGGCGCCTCGCGTCGCGCGGACCACGGCTCAGGCGCACCACGCGTCGGCGGCTGCCGCGTAGATCTCGACGATCTCCAGGTACTTGCTCGTCTCGACCCATTCGTTCGCCCAGCTGTAGGGGGGCGTGCCCGGACCGATGTTGACGGCGTCGATACCGGCCTGCTTCAGGGGGACCATGTCGGTCCAGAACTGGATGCCGCGGAAGGCGGGCTCGCCGCCGGCGGTGCGCACCGCGTCGGCCACCGTGCGGGCGATGGGCGCGTCGGTGCCGATCTCGTAGGGCAGCCGGGGCCCGCTCAGCCAGTGCGGGCTGAACTCGACCGTCGCCTTGATGCGGGGATCGTCGGCGCTCAACTTGTCGATCATGGCGATGACCTGGCGCCGGACCTCGTAGGGGTCCTGGGAGGGCAGCAGCCTGAGGTCCAGGGAGATGGTGCAGCGGTCGGGGACCTGGTTGTGCTTGGTGCCGCCGCGGATGGTGCCGATGTTGAGGATCGGGCCGCCCGGCAGCTCCGGGTGCGGCTCGTAGGGCAGGGTGCCCTCCAGCTCGCGCAGGGCCGCGAGGATCGGCTCCATCGTCTCGATCGCGTTGAGCCCGAGGTGCTTGCCCGCGGTGTGGGCCTGCCTGCCGTGGGTGGTGATCTCCAGGTAGGCCGCGCCCCGGTGGACCGCGCCGATGGTGTTGTCGGTCGGCTCGCCGCAGATCGCCGCGTCGGCGGTGAAGCCGGCGTCCAGCAGGGACCGGGTGCCGACCCCGCCCTCGAAGTGGCAGGACACGCCCTGGAAGACGAGGTCGCCGCGGGGCCGGGTACCGGATTCCAGCACCCGGCGCATGACGGCGAGGGAGGCCGTGGTGGCGGCCTTCATGTCGGCGATGCCGGCGCCGTACACGCGGCCGTCGGCGACGAAGGGGGCGAAGGGGTCGGTGTCCCAGTCGTCGGAGACCTCGTAGATGTCCAGGTGGCCGTTGAGGATGAGGGACCTGCCGCCGCCGGTGCCCCTGATGCGGGCGCCCACGCTGGGCCGGCCGGGCATGGACTCCACGAGGCCGACCTCGTCCGCGCCCCATTCGCGGAGCCGGTCGGCGAGGAACTCGGCGAGTTCCCGCTCCCGGCCCCAGGTGGAATCGATGGCAAGGGTCTGCATCAGAAGGTCGAGATCGCGCTGCGACATGGACTCGCTTCTCCGTCCGGGCTGAGGTGGTGGGCTGGAGTGCAGGTCATTCAGCCAGGAAACACGGAGTTAGAACAAACAGAATTATTCGAAGTCACCCATGGAAGGAATCGATGGCTGCGCCGAGGGTGCGGGCGCACTGCTCGGCGAAGGCGACGGCCCGCCGGCTGGGCGTGAGATCGGCCAGCCGCACCAGTCCCACGGGGAGCCCGGGACGGCGCGGCGCGAGCGGCAGGGTGACCAGTTCCAGCCCGTCGTAGCTGATCGGGATGGTGGGGCGCTGGGTCAGTACGGCGTAGCCGAGGCCGTGGGCGACCAGGGAGCGGACCATCTCGAAGTTGGTCGACCGGTAGCGCACGTCCGGCGTCAGGCCCGCCTCCTTGAAGAGGGACAGGAAGTAGGTGGCGCCCGGCGGCAGGTCGAAGAGGATCATCGGCTCGGCGGCCAGGTCGGCGACGCCGACGGCGTCCCGCTCCGCCAGCGGATGGTGCCGCGCGAGCAGGACGTACGGTTCGGCGGCGTACAGGGCGGTCATCCGCAGGTCCTTGGCCAGCCGCAACTCGTCCGCCTCGTACATCAGGGCGAGATCGCAGCCGACGCCCCGCAGTTGGCTCACGAGGTACTGGCCCGAGCCCTCGATGAAGCCGAGGTCCACGTCCGGGTACCGGGCGACGAAGTCGGCGATCACCCGGGGCAGCAGCACGGCGGCCAGGGTGCTGTAGCAGCCCACGACGAGGCTGCCGGAGAGGGCGGACTGCACCTCCCTCGCGGAGTCGCGCAGTTCGTCCACGCCGGAGAGCAGCCGCCGGGCGTCGGCCAGCGCCTGGCGCCCCGGGGTGGTCAGTTTCAGGCCACGGGCGTGCCGCAGGAAGAGCTGCACGCCGAGGTTGTCCTCCAGTTCGGACAGGGCCGTGGAGACCGCGGACTGGGTCAGGTGCACCTTCGCGGCGGCGGCGGTGACGCTGCCGGTCTCGGCGGCGGCGACGAAGTACTCGAGCTGTCTGAAACTGATCTCGTTCATGCCCACAGGGCGTTTCCCCTCTCGTCCGGCACTCGGCACGGACCTCGTCCGGCATGCGTGGCGGGTCCCGTCCCGGCACGCGCGGCGACTCGTGGCGGGCCCCGTCCCGGCACGCGCGGCATTCGCGGACGGCCCGCCTCCCCCGCGTCCGGGTCGGGCCCACCACGTTCACGGCGAAGCGCGGGCCGGCGCGCGTTCCCGCCCGCGTCCCGGCCCGGCCGCTTCCCGCCCGGTGAAGGTATAAGCGAAATCGAAGGCTGTCCACAGAAACTTCTGTTGGTCCTATGGCTGCGCCCGCTCACATACTTCTCGGCAAGTCAGCACGGCACTTCCCCGAAGGAGTCGACGTCGTGACCATTCCCGAGGCAGACGTGCGGAGCACCACCGCCCCGCCGGTCCCCAAGGACCGGTTCCGGGCGGCCATGGGAGCCGCGGCCACCGGTGTCACCGTGGTCGCCACCGGCGGCCCGCTGGGCCGGTTCGCGCAGACCGTCAGCGCGATGTGCTCCGTATCCGAGGAACCCCCGACCCTCCTGGTCTGCGTCAACCGGCGCAGCCCGCTGAACGAGGCGATCCGGGCACACGGCACGTTCGCGGTCAGCGTGCTCGGCAGACAGCACGACCACGTCGCGGACACCTTCGCGGGCCGCCCCTGGCCCGGCAAGGAACGCTGGGACTTCACCTGCGGCGAGTGGACGCACGCCCCCTCCGGGGCGCCGCGGCTCGCGGACGCCGTCGCGTCCTTCGACTGCGCCGTGGACACCCGGCTCACCGTCGGGACCCATCACATCTACGTCGGGCTCATCCACGAGGTGACCGCGGACGGCGGCACGCCGCTGGTCTACAGCGACCGCCGCTACGCGCGCCCCGAGGCGGTCGCGCCCTCGACGTTCCCCGCCTTCCCCGGGGCCGGACCGGCCCACCGAGACCAGCAGAGGATGCCACGATGATCCGTACAGGCGACGAGTACCGCGAGTCCATCCGGGACGGCCGGCAGGTCTGGGTGGACGGGGAGAAGGTCGACGACGTCACCCGGCACCCCATGTTCAAGCCGATCGTCGACGTCCGCGCCCGCATCCACGACCTGGCCCACGAGGAGGCCACCCGGGAGCGGATGACCTACCGGGACGAGGAGACCGGCGAGCTCAACGCGATCGCCAACCGGCTGCCCCGCACCCGCGAGGACTGGCAGGACAAGCGGACCGCGGTCGACCTGGTGCAGCGCGCCGCGGGCGGGGTCGCCACCCGCGTCGGCGACGAGACCATCGGCGAGATGTGGTCCCTCTACGACGGCCAGGACGTGCTCAACGAGGTCGACCCGCGCTTCTCCGAGAACATCCGCCGGCACCTGGCGAAGGCCATCACCGCGGACCCCTTCCACGTCTCGGCCAACACCGACCCCAAGGGCGACCGGTCCAAGGCGCCCAAGGACCAGGACCCGGACATGCTCCTGCACGTGGTGCGGGAGACCGACAACGGCATCGTGGTCCGCGGCGCCAAGTACGAGACGGCGGCGGCCTACGCCAACCAGGCGTTCACCAAGCCGACCATCGCCAACTGGGGCAACGACACGATGTCCGACTACGCGGTCGGCTTCGTGCTGGACATGGGCTCCCCGGGCCTGAGGTTCGTCTGCCGCAACGGCTTCGCCGGCCGCGCCCCGGCGAGCGACTACCCGCTGGCCAACCGGGTCGACGAGGTCGAGTCCCTGGTCATCTTCGACGACGTCGAGATCCCCTGGGAGGACGTCCTCTTCTACCAGCACACCCGCGCCGCCTCCTTCATCCGCGCCACCCTCCACCGTTACAGCGCCTTCCCCTTCGTGCAGCGCACCCTGCACCTGGCCGACCTGATGATCGGCTCGGCGCTGTGGAACGTGAAGCAGACCGGGCTGGAGAAGCAGCCTGCCGTGCAGGAGAAGCTGGCCCAGCTCGCCTGCTACCGCGAGACGGTCAACGCCCACCTGACCGCCGCCATCGCCATGGCCGAGCCGAGCCCCGGCGGGCTGCTGATGCCCAACCAGTCACTGCTCTACACCGGCCGCGTGGTGGCGCTCTCCCAGCTCCCGACGATGATGCACACCGCCCGCGAGCTGTGCGGCGGCCAGATCTGCATCACCCCGGACGCGGCGACGTTCGCGGACCCGGAGGTCGCGCCGTGGCTGGAGAAGTACTACACGGTCAACGAGAACTGGGTCGCCGAGGACCGGCGCCGGCTGCTCGCCTTCGCCCGCGACCTGCTCAACAGCGACTACGCCGGGCACCGGCTGACCTTCCAGCTCTTCGCCCAGTCCCCGCCCTTCGCCCAGCTCGGCGCGGTGTACCGCACCTTCGACTTCGACGGGCCGCTGGACCTGGTCAAGGCGGCGGCGGACCTGTCCGACAAGGTCGACGGCTCGCGCTGACCGGCGCCCGGCACCCCGCACAGTGAGGATCAACAATGACGTTTTCCCTGATCGCCCGAGACGCGGCGACCGGCGCCTTCGGAGTCGTGGTCACCTCGTCGAGCCCCGCGGTCGCCGCGCGGTGCGCGCACGTCCGTAGCGGCGTCGGCGTCGCCGCCTCGCAGAACGTCACCCTGCCGGCGCTCGGCCCGCGACTGCTCGGGCTGCTCGCCGAGGGCGTGGACGCGGCCCGCGCGCTCGCCGCCGTCACCGCCTCCGAGGAGCACATCCGCTACCGCCAGCTCGCGGTGGTGGACGCGCGCGGCCGGACCGCTGCCTTCTCCGGCGAGGGCACGCTCGGCACCCACCGCACCGTCGAGGGCGACGGCGTGGTCGCCGCCGGCAACCTGCTGTCCGACCCGGGCGTCGTCGACGCCATGCTCGCCGCCTACGAGCGGTCCGCCGGCGCCGAGTTCGAGGAACGGCTGCTGGCCGGGCTCCTCGCCGGCCGGGACGCCGGCGGCGAGGAGGGGCCGGAGCACTCGGCGGGCCTCGTCGTCGTGGACGAGGTGAGCTGGCCCGTCACCGACCTGCGCGTCGACTGGGCCGACGACGACCCGATGGGCGAGCTGGAGCGGTTGTGGCTGCGGTGGTCCAAGGAGAAGCGGGACTACCTCTCGCGGGCGGTGAACCCGGCCGCGGCACCGAGCTACGGCGTGCCGGGCGACCTGTGAGCACGCTCAAGGACCGGGCGGCGGCGCGGCTGCCCGGCCTCTCCCCCCTCCTGCTCGGTCTCTCCCACCGGCTGCACGCCCACCCGGAGACGGCCTGGGAGGAGCACCGCGCGGCCCGCTGGACCGGCGAGGCGCTGGAAGGGCTCGGCTTCACCGTCGAGCCCGGGTACTGCGCGCTGCCGACCGCGTTCCGGGCCCGTGTCGTCAACGGCCCGCTCAACGTGGCGATCTGCGCCGAGTACGACGCGCTGCCGGGCCTCGGCCACGCCTGCGGCCACAACATCATCGCCGCGGCGGCGGTGGGCGCGGCCGGGCTGCTCGCCCCCCTCGCCGACGAGGCGGGGCTGACCGTCACGGTGCTCGGCACCCCGGCCGAGGAGGGCGGCGGCGGCAAGATCCTGCTGCTGGACCGGGGCGCCTTCGACGACGTGCACGCCGCCATGATGATCCACCCCGGCCCGCTGGACGTGGCCCGCGCCGAGCCGTTCGCCGTGGCCCACAACAAGATCCGCTACCACGGCCGGGCCACCCACGCGGCGGCCTACCCCGAGCGGGGGCGCAACGCCGCCGACGCCTTCACCGTCGCGCAGACGGCGATCGGGCTGCTGCGCCAGCACCTGGACGCCGGGACCCGGGTGCACGGCATCGTCACCCGGGGCGGCGAGGCGCCCAACGCGGTCCCGGAACTGACCGAGGGCCGCTGGTACGTCCGGGCCGGGAACCTGGACGAGCTCACGGAACTGGAGACCAGGGTGAACCGATGCTTCGAGGCCGGGGCGCTCGCCACCGGCTGCCGGCTGGAGATCGAGCCGGAGAGCCCGCCCTACGCCGACTTCGTCACCGACGAGGACCTGCTCGCGCTCTACCTCGGCAACGCCACCGCGCTGGGCCGAGAGTTCCCCGAGCCGAGCGAGGCGTCCCGGATGAACCGCGCCTCCACGGACATGGGCAACGTCTCGCACCGGGTGCCCGCCATCCACCCCTACCTGGGCATCGACTCGCTGCCCGCGGTCAACCACCAGAAGGAGTTCGCCGCGCACTGCGCCGGACCGGCCGCCGACCGGGCGGTCCTGGACGGGGCCCTCGCCATGGCCTGGACCTGCCTGGACCTCGCCGCCCGCGACGACCTGCGCACCCGGCTGCTGGGCGGCGGTGAGGCGGCGTGAGCGGGGACGTCACGACGGTGCGCACCGAACGCGACCTGATCGGCTCGCTGCCGATACCGGCGGACGCGTACTGGGGCGTCCACACCGCCCGCGCGCTGGAGAACTTCCCGGTCTCCGGCACCCCGGTCTCCCGGCACCCGCACCTGGTGGCCGCGCTCGCGGCGGTGAAGCAGGCGGCGGCGCTCGCCAACCGGGACCTCGGTCTGCTCGACGGGGAGCGGGCGGGGGCGATCGCCGACGCCTGCGAGGAGATCCGCCAGGGCAAGCTGCACGAGGAGTTCGTGGTCGACCTGGTGCAGGGCGGCGCGGGCACCTCGACCAACATGAACGCCAACGAGGTGATCGCCAACCGGGCGCTGGAGATCCTCGGACGGCCGCGCGGCGACTACGGCCACCTCGATCCGCACGCCCACGTGAACCTGGGCCAGAGCACCAACGACGCCTATCCGACGGCGCTGCGGGTGGGCCTCGGGGACGCCGCGGACGGCCTGTCGGCCGCGCTGTCCCTGCTGGAGGACGCCTTCCGGGGCAAGGCGGCGGAGTTCGCCGGGTTCCTGAAGACGGGCCGCACCCAGTTGCAGGACGCGGTGCCGATGACGCTCGGCCAGGAGTTCGGCGCGTTCGCGGCGATGCAGGCCGAGGACCGGGAGAGGCTGCGGGAGGCGCAGGCGCTGCTGCTGGAGGTGAACCTCGGCGGCACCGCGATCGGCACCGGTCTCAACGCCCATCCCGACTACGCCCGGCTCGCCACCCGGCACCTGGCCGTGCTGACCGGCCGGCCGCTGGTGCCGGCGGCGGACCTGGTGGCGGCCACCCAGGACGTGGGGGCGCTGGTGCAGCTCTCCGGCGTGCTCAAGGGGATCGCGGTCAGGCTGTCCAAGACCGCCAGTGATCTGCGTCTGCTCTCCTCGGGCCCGCGGTCGGGACTGGGCGAGATCGCCCTGCCCGCCGTGCAGGCCGGGTCGAGCATCATGCCGGGCAAGGTCAACCCGGTGATGGCGGAGATGGTGAACCAGGTCGCCTTCTCCGTGGTCGGCAACGACGTCACGGTGTCGCTGGCCGCCGAGGGGGGCCAGCTCCAGTTGAACGCCTTCGAACCGGTCATCGCCCGCTGCCTCTTCCAGGGGCTGGCGGAGCTGACGGCGGCCTGCACGCTGCTGGCCACTCGGTGCGTGCACGGCATTTCCGCCGACCGGGAGCGGCTGCGGGCCGGCGTGGAGCGGTCGGTGGGGCTGGTCACCGCGCTCGTGCCGCACCTGGGGTACCACCGGTCGACGGAGGTCGCGCAGGCGGCCCTGCGCAACGGGACGGGGGTGGTCGAGGAGATCCGGGTGCGGGGGCTGATGGACGACGCGTCCCTGCTCGATCTGCTCGGCGACCCGGCCCGGCTGGTGGGCCCCGGCGCCTGACCCGCCCGGCAGCCGGGGTCACGGCGCCCGTGCGGGGGCGCCACGGAGGGCGGGTCCGCCGAGGACCCGCCCTCCGCCCGTGTCCGTGTCCGTGTCCGTGTCAGGCGACGGGTCCGTAGAGCCAGTTGCCGGCCGCGCCGGCGTCCGGACTGACGTAGAACTCCCGGACGGCGGTGAGGAGTTCGTCGACGGTGAGGCTGCCACTGCCGTCGGTGTCGAGCCGCTGGAAGGCGGCGGCCCGGTCCTCGGGCGCGGTGCGGAAGACCTCCTGCCAGGCCCGGAACTCCCCCTCGTCCACCTCGCCGTCGCCGTCGGTGTCGAGCAGGGTCACGACCGCCTCGGCCAGTGGCCGGAAGGAGGTCTCGAAGCCGTCGGGCGAGGTGACGAACGCGCCGGTCATGCACGCCCGGTACTCCTCGCGGGAGAGTACGCCGTCGCCGTTCTCGTCGGCGACGGCCACGAGGGCGTCCCAGAAGCGCGCCATGCCGTCCATCAGGGCGGTGCCCTTCGGGGAGGTGACGGGCTCGCCGAACCGGGAGAGCAGGTGGGCGCCGAGGGTGAGCAGGTCCTCGCGGTCGATCACGCCGTTGTCGTCGGTGTCGAAGTGGCGGAAGCAGAGGTCGATCTTGTGGTGCAGCAGGTCGGTTCCGGACAGCGTGGTCATGGTCGTTGCCTCTCTGGTGGGCGTCGTGGTGAGGAAGGGGGCCGGGCCGCCGACACCCGGCCTACGGGTGCCGGGCCGGCCCGGCGGTGGCGAGGTGGTCGAAGTGGTCCGGACGGCCGGTGCCGATGCTGATGCCCTGGAGCCGGGTGGTCCGCAGGAAGGGCACGTTGGCCTCGCCGAACACCCCGCCGGACAGTCCGGTGCCACCGATGACGGGCAGGACGGGGAGCGTCCCGATGTGACTGTCGTTGACCTTGAGGACTCCCCCGTTGGTGACCTCGTCCGTGAACCGGTCGACGACGTACGGGTCGCGCGCCCACAGGGAGTTGCGCAGCCCGTAGCGGTTGGCGTTGACGAAGGCGAGGACGGTGTCCAGCAGGGCCCGGTCCGCGTCCGGCGGGCCGGCGGTGTCCCCGACGGGGGTGTCCGGTGCGCCGGAGGTGTCCGTGGCGGGGGTGTGCGGTGCGCCGGCCGGGGCGTCGTCCGGGACGATCACGCACATCAGCGGGAAGAAGGTCTCCTCGGCGACGGCCCGCATCCGTGCCGCCGCGTCCAGGCCGCGTACGCGCAGCAGCACCGGCCGGACGAACGGCCCCCGGGGCGAGGGGGCGCCGTGCACGTCGACCGGTTCGCCGCCGCAGAGCAGTTCGGCCCCGTGGGAGAGGGCGTCGTCGAGGACGTCCTGGCACTGGGAGCGCTTGACCACGGGGGTGAGCACGACGTCCGGGTCCTCGGGCGGGCCCACCCGCAGCGCCGCGACCCGCTCGCGGAGCAGGTCCGTGAACGCGTCGGCCACCGCCGGGTGGACGACGGCGAACTTGGGCGCGAGGCAGAGCTGTCCCGAGCCGTGGTAGCGCTCCAGCGCGGCGTCGACCGCGCCGGTGAGGACGGCGTCCCGCCAGACCACCAGGGCGTCGTTGCCGGCCATCTCCATGACGGGCTTCTTGCCGTGTTCCAGGCAGGAGCGGGTGAGTTCGGCGCCCTCGCGGGAGCCGCCGAAGAAGAACACGTCGTCGCAGTCGGGCGAGGCGAGCCAGGCGCGCAGCACGGGCCGGGCCGGTGCGCAGAGCACGCTGAGGGTGCCGGGCGGCGCCCCGTGTTCCGCGAGCAGCGGGGCGACCACGGTGTGGAAGACGTGGACCGTGCCGAGCGGCACAGAGGGCGGGGCGTTGACGACGAGCGCGTTGCCCGCGGCCAGGGTGGGGACGCCCGCGAGGGCGGTGAGCAGGGGCGCGTTGCGCGCGGGGTCGAGGCAGACCACGCCGTCGGGTTTGCGGACGAGGCGTATCCGGCGGCCGGCCTGCTCGCCCTCCCAGCGCAGGAGCGAGCGGGCGTGGTCGAGGGTGTCGGGGTGGGTGAGGTCGAGGGCGGCCGACAGGGCCCACTCGGCGACGCGTAAGGGGTGCCCCTCGGCGACGAGGATGCCGGTGAAGTCGTCCGCCCGTTCGCGCAGCCGCCGGTGGACGGCGTGGACGAAGCCGAGGCGTCGCTCCAGCGGGACCCGGGCCCAGGCGGGCTGGGCCGCGCGGGCGGCGGCGAGGGCGGCGGTGACCTGCTCGGGCGTGGAGCGGGCCACCTTGCCGGCCAGGCGGGGATCGGTCGCGTCCCCGGGGGCGGCGCGGCCGTGGTCGAGGCGGGCCTTGAGCGCGAGCACGTCGTAGGTGTCGTGGAGCATGGCGCTGCCGCGGGGCCAGTGGACCCAGCCCTGACCGGGCACGGGAACACCCCCCAGCAGAACGGGATAGGTCGGCGGCGGTGCGCCGGCGGGACGGGTCACGGCAGGATTCTTCGTCCGGTACGACCGATTCACCCGTCCGCACCCGCTGAATCGCTGGAAAGGGGTAAATAATCGGGCTCCCGGTTCATCGAGTTGACGCGGGCGGGGCCCCGTTCGGGCGCACGGCGGGACGCCCGGCCCACCGGGTACGGCGTACCGGGGGGACGCCGCGTGGCGGGGACCCGGTCGGCCGGCGCCCGGAGCACGGGACGGCGCCGCCCGCACCCCGGCCCCGGCCCCGGCCCCGGCCCCGGCCCGCCGATAATGCGGTGCGTCCGCGCGGCGCGGAGGCGAGGCTGGTGCCGTGGACCAGATACGGGAGATCCTGCGGCTGACCGACGGTGTGCTGGGGCGGGACGTCATCGGCACCTACCTCCACGGGTCGGCGGTGCTCGGCGGGCTCAGGCCCGCCAGCGACCTGGACGTCCTGGTCGTGTCCCGGCGGCGGACGGACGAGGAGCGCCGGCGGGCGCTGCTGCGCGGCCTGCTCGGCATCTCCGGCCTCGACGGCGGGCTGCGTCCGGTCGAACTGACGGTCGTCGTCCAGCACGAGGTCCGTCCCTGGCGCTATCCGCCGACGGGCGACTTCCTGTACGGGGAGTGGCTGCGCGCCACGTACGAGGCGGGCGAGGTGCCCCGGCCGGGTCCGATGCCGGACCTGGCGCTGGTGCTCGCCGTGGCCCTGGCCGGCGACCGGGCCCTGACCGGGCCGCCCCCGGCACGGGTCCTCGATCCGGTCCCGCGGGGCGATCTGGTCCGGGCGAGCCTCGCCGGCCTCCCGGACCTGCTCGACGAGGTGGACGGCGACACCCGCAACGTCGTGCTGACCCTCGCCCGCGTCTGGTCGACGCTGGCCACCGGCCGGATCAGGCCGAAGGACGCCGCCGCCGACTGGGCCCTGCCCCGCCTCGCGCCCGAGCACCGCCCGGTCCTGGAGCACGCCCGGCGCCTGTACCTCGGCAGCCACTACGCCGAGGAGACCTGGACCGACGCCCTGCGCGCCCGCGTCCGCCCCCACGTGCGCCACGTCCTCGCGGAGATCGACCGGGCGGCGGGGCGCCCCGCGGGTCCCGAGGACGCGCCCCGCCCGTGACCGGCGCCTCCGGAGCGGGCGCCGTCGCGCGAGTCCCGCCGGTCCGGCGGGACCGGCGGGACCGTCTCAGTGCGGGGGGTGGGCGGCGGGCGTGTCGAGGACCTGGAACACGCGCACCGGCTCGGTCCCCGCGATCTCCCACGAGTGGGGCAGTTCCCCCGGGTAGGACATGGTGTCGCCGACGCCGAGCGACACCGGGTCGTGACCGCTGAGGGTCACGACCAGGCTGCCCTGCGCCACGTAGATCACCTCGTAGCCGCTGTGGCTGAAGTCGCCGGTGAGGTCGTCGCCGGGCGAGGCGACGAACTCCGACATCGACAGGGGGCCCTGGCGCAGGACAGCCCGGAAGTGGACGTCGCCGGTCGTGTCGCTGACCGGGTAGACGTCGGCGGCCTCGCCTGCCCGGACCACGACGATCTCGTCCTCCTGCACGGAGGGGCGCAGCAGGCCGGCCGGGGTCATCCCGAGTTGTTCCGCGAGCGCGAAGAGGGTGGTGAGGCTCGGTGACGCCTTGCCGGTCTCGATCTCGCTGAGGTAGGACTGCGAGATCCCGGCACGCTTCCCGAGTTGCACCATCGTGATACCCCGCTGGATGCGCAGCGACCTGATCGTCCTCCCGACCGCGGACGGATCGTTGTGGTCCATGCGTTCAGACCTCAGCCCTTCCGGCCCGCCGCCAAGGCCGCGAGCACCTCGATGTAGCACCGCCCTGCCACAGCCGCGCCGTGGTACTGGTGATCGTAGGCGGGCCCCAGGCAGGAGAAGTCGAACCCGGCCAGCTCGCGCCCGTCACCGAGCACGGTGCGCAGGGAACGCAGCATCTCACGGGCGGTCAGCCCGCCCACCTCCGGGTACTTCTGGGCCGGCAGCGCCGCCGGGTCGAACACGTCGACGTCGATGGAGACGTAGAGCGCGTCGCAGCCGCTCAGGGCCCGTTCCCGCGCCTCGACGCTCACGTCCTCGACGCCCCGTCGCTCGATGTCGTCGATGGTCAGCACCGTGGTGCCCAGTTCGGCCGCCGCGGCGTGCCAGAAGTGGGAGTTGCGCACCCCCCGGATGCCGAGGTGGACGAGGTTGGCCGGTTCGAGGGCGCCCAGTTCCATCGCCCGCGCCCACTGCGAGCCCGCCCAGTACCTCGGGTACCACGACAGGTCGTAGTGCGCGTCGTAGGTGACCACCCCGAGCTTCTTGCCGGTCGCCGCGAAGATGCCGGCGATGGTCGGCAGCGACACGCTGTGGTCACCGCCGAAGATCAGCGGTACGGCCCCGGCCCGGGTGATCTCGCCGATGTGCCCGGGAAGCCACTCCAGGATCTCCTCGGGGCTCTGCTCCCCGATCGGGGCGTCACCGAGATCGCCCGCCCTCAGGTGGTCGCCCACCACGAGGCCGCGCTCCGGCAGCAGCCAGTTCGAGTGGTCGATCGAGTAGAACAGGGACGCCTTCCGGATCGCCGTGGGCGCCTCGTACGCGCCCGGACGCGAGTAGACGTCGTGGCCCGGCGCGGGAGCCGTGCCCTGCGGGTAGAAGTTGCGCGGGTCCTTCACCACGAAGCCCTCGAACGGTATGCCGTAGAAGACGGCATCGTAGTCCCGCAGCCCGTCGAGGCGGACCCGGTCGACCTCGGCGAAGGTCGGCACTCCCGGCCGCAGCAGGGCCTCGGCCCGCCGCTCGACCCGCTTCCCGGACCGCTCCGCGATGACCGTGGCGCGGTCGAACATGGCTTCGATCTGATCGTTTCGCACTGGTTCCTTCACTCCTTCTTCGGCGTGCCTCAACGGCCCGAAATGGCGTCCGCGACCCGGGCGAGCCGCGAGGTGTCCGGCCGGTGGCGTTCGTTGTGGTCCGCGCGCCGGTACAGGGCGTAGAGGGCCTGGACCCCGATCCAGCGCAGCGGTTCCGGTTCCCAGCTGCGCACCGCGCGGCCCACGCAGGGCAGCGAGGTGAGGTCGCTGTCGCGCCGCAGCACGAGGTCGCGCAGGGCCCGGCCCGCGAGGTTGGCCATCGCCAGGCCGTGTCCGGCGTAGCCGCCGGCGATCCCGATGCCGCTTCGGTGGTCCAGCCGGACCGTGGCGCACCAGTCGCGCGCCACCCCCAGCGCCCCGCACCAGGCGTGGGCGACCGCGGAGCCGCGCACGTCGGGGAACATCGCGGTCAGGCTGGACCAGAGGGCGTCGACGTCCCCGGGCCGGGCGGTGGCGTCGACGTCGGTGCGGGAGCCGAACCGGTACGGGTTGCCGCGTCCGCCGATCGCGATCCGGCCGTCGGCGGTGCGCTGCGCGTACAGGAAGGCGTGACCCTGGGTGCCCAGCAGTTCGAAGCCGTCCCAGCCGATGCGCTGCCAGGTCCGCTCGGACAGCGGTTCCGTGGCGATCATGACGCTGTTCATCGGCAGCCACTGCCGCCGCGCTCCGGGCAGGCCCGCGGTGAACCCCTCGGTGGCGCGCAGCACGTAGTCGGCGCTCACCACACCGTGCGGGGTGCGCGCCGTGCGCGGTTCGACGGCGAGCACGGGCGTCCGCTCGTGGATGCGCACCCCGAGGCGCTCCACCGCGTCCGCCAGTCCGGTCACCAGTGCGAACGGGTGGATGCGGGCGCCGTGCGGACTGAACGCCATCGCCCGGACGCCGGACACGGTGATCCTCGACCGGATCTCGTCCTCGGTGAGCAGGCGGAAGTCCTCTTCGGAGTACCCCCACGAGCGTTTGTAGTCGACCGTCTTCGCCAGCCTGCCGCGCTGGCTCTCCGTCAGCGCCGTGTAGAGGAGCCCGTTGCGGGTGATGCCGGCGTCGATTCCTTCGGCCGCCGCGACGTCGATCACCTCGTCGATGCTGTCGACGACCGCCCGTTGCATGCGGATCACGGCGTCGCGGGAGGACTCGGCGGCGTACCGCTCCCGCGAGCCGCCCAGTTCGCCGGAGAGCCAGCCGCCGTTGCGGCCGGAGGCGCCGAAGCCGACGTGGCGGGCCTCCAGGACGGCGATGCGCAGGTCGGGGCGGGCCTTCTTGAGGTAGTAGGCCGTCCACAGGCCGGTGTAGCCGGCGCCGACGATGGCCACGTCGACTTGGAGGTCACCCTCCAGCGGCGGTCGGGCGGGCAGGTCCCCGGCGGTGTTGCGCCAGAACGAGACCTGCCCGTTCCGGAAGTCGGCACTCAGTGGCGCGCCCATGATGGTTCCTTGTCTGCGGCAGGCGAACACGGATGAGAGGAGAGGGAGAGGGGGAAGGAGAGGGAAGTGAGAGGAGGGGAGAGCGGAAGTCGGCGCATCAGGCCGTGGCCGTGGGTTCCCGATCGTCCGCCCGGTCGAGTTCGTCGAGGACGTGCGCGGGCGGGGGCGCCGTGAGGAGGCTGCCGGCGATCAGGGCGGTCAACGAGATGCAGAACGCGATGAGCAGGGAGTAGGGCTCGCCCGGCCAGGGCACGGAGACCCCCAGCTCGCGCAGGGCGAAGTCGAGGATCACGAACCCGCTGCCGGACAGGGCGCTCCAGGACGCGCCGTACCCGTTGGCGCGCCTCCAGTAGAACGCGGCGACGATCGGGACGAGCATGCCGGCGAAGGCGATGGAGAACGCGAGGTAGAGCGCGCCGAGGATGAAGTCGAAGACGGTGGCGAAGAGCAGGGCCACCAGGCCGACGAGGACCGTGGAGACGCGGCCGACGGCGACGGTGCGGGAGGGGGAGGCCCGGTCCCCGGTCACGCGCAGGTAGATGTCCTTGGTCACGTTCAGCGCGCAGGAGTTGATGGTGGTGGTGAGCGTGGACAGGATCGCCGCCGTCACGGCCAGGAAGAGGAAGGCCGAGACCCACGGTGAGTACATGGTCTTCGCCGTCCACGAGACGAGTGATTCGGCGGGCAGGGCGTCGTGGCCCTCGCGCGGCAGCCACACGGTCGCGGCGAGGCCGGCGACCACGGGGAACAGGTAGAGCGGGATGAAGATCACCAGGGCGAAGAGCCCGCCGCGCACGGCATGGCCCGCGTCCTTGGCGCTGGCGAACCGCTGGAGGATGTCCTGCTGGGGCACGAGCGCGAGGCCGAAGGCCGCGACGTAGGCCATCGCGATGCCGGGGGTGATGGACGGGGAGAACAGGTCGAGGTGTCCGGGGCTCTCCGCGGCCAGGGTGTCGACGATGCCGGACCAGCCGCCCGCCCACCGCACCCCGCTCACCGCGAGGACGCCGACGCCGATGGCGAGGATGACGCACATGATGCCGTCGGTGATGACGACGCCGAGGAAGCCGGACGCGCCGGCCAGCACCAGGCCCACGAGCAGGGTGGCGCCCATCGCGGGCAGCAGGGGCAGGCCGGTGAAGCCGTTGATGAAGATGCCGAGGGCGAGGAGCTGCGAGGTGGTGAATCCGACGTAGAAGAAGATGGTGACGATGGTGAAGACGGTGCGGGTGCCTTCGCCGTAGCGCAGGGCGACGATGTCCGGGACGGACGCGACGCCTCTGAGTCTTCGGACTTTCCGTGCGAAGAACACGGTGGCCACGAAGGCGCCGATCCACGACGGCACGGCCAGGATCCAGATCGCGCTCACGCCGTAGCTCATCGAGTTGCCGGCCACGACGAGCATGGACGTACCGCCGAAGAGACCTGCCGCGATGGTGGGCCCGATCCCCCACCAGGGCATGCGACGCCCCGCCAGGTAGAAGTCCTCGCCGGATTTCACGTAGCGGCGTGAGAAGAGGCTCGCTGCCGCGAGGAGCAGCGCGAAGGCGCTTACAACGATGACGAGAGCCATGGAGCATCCCTTCGGAAGGGCTGGGGAAAGACGCTGGGGGCGTGGCCCTGCTTCCCGCGGTCGGCGACCGCGGTGCGGCGAACCTCGAAACTCGTCGCGTATCGCTCAGGGCGATATCGGTGACGGCGATATTAGGAGGCGGTGAATCCGCCTGTCAACGATGCGGCGCACGGCGGGTGAGGGCGACCGCCGCCGTGCGCGGCGCCCCGGAAGGCGGTGGAGCGCGGGGATTGCGCCTGCCCGGGGCAAGGGGTCACAGCGAGGGCGTCGGCGAGAACGTGAGCACCGTCGGGGCATTCCTCGCCGGGACGGGCTCGGCCGCAAGGCCCCGCGGCTCCACGGAGACCGCGGCCCGCCCGCCGCCCGCCCGTGTCGATCCGCGCGCCGGGGCCCCGCCTCTTCGGCCTGGCCTACGCGAACGCGCCCGCCGCGTCGCGCTGTTGCGGACCGGGGGCCTGCCGCCGGTCCGGATCGCGGAGATGGCCGACGCGGGCGACGGCCGCCGGACTCGCCGGGACCGCGCGGGTGAGACCCCGTCAGCCCGGGGCGGGTGTGCACGCGGCCCCGCGGTCCCGTGCCGCACGCCGTAGCCGCTCGTCACCGGCAGGGGGCGCGCCGGCGCCGTGCCGCACGTCGGCCCAGGCTCGCCGCCGGAACGGGCAGCGGGCAGCCCCTTCTCGCCTTCCGCCCCCAGGACGGGGCGCGCCGCCTCCCCTCGGCCCGGTGCGCCCCGCATCCGCCCTGCTGAACGTCGTCGGTGTGGAAGCCACCCTGCCCGGGACGGGCAGCCACCGCCCGGCTCCGCCAGCGAGATCGTCGAGATCGGTCTCACCGTCGTGGACCTGTCGGCCCGGCGTCGCGTGTCCCGGCACCGCCTCCTGGTCCGCCCGGCGCGGTCGCGGTCAGCGGCTCCGCACCGAGCCGACCGGCCTCACGCGAGCCGGGGTGGCACGGGGTGTCCCCTTCGCCGAGGCGTGCCGCGCCCTCGCCGAGGAGTACGAGGCCGGACGACGCCCGTGGGCCGGGCTGGGGAGTACGGCCGTCGGCGATTCGCCCGGCGGTGTCGGGCCGACCGGATCGCCTGCCCCTTCGGCCCGCCCACGGAACGTACGCACACCCACGCCAATGCCGTCTTCACCGCGGCGTAAGGGCCGCGCCGGCATCCCGGTATGGAGCACCTCGTCAGCCGGGTCGCTCTCCGGATCGCCGGGCTGCCGCTCGGAGGACGTCATCACCGTGGCGAGGACGACGCGTGGAACACCGCGGCCCTCGTCCTCGACCTGGCCGACCGCGGCACGTGGCCCCCACGGCGCCCATCGCCCCGGGACCGGGGCCGGGACCGGCCCGGCCCCGGAGGCGCGCTGCGTGACCCGCTTCCGCCGGCGGGCCGGGGCGAGCACGGTGGCGGCGATCCCTTGGGAGAGGCCCCGGGCGAGGGCACGGCGCCGGACCGCGAGACGACGGACGCGGTTCTCCGCACGCCCCGTTCCGCCCGGAGGACGAGACCGGCGGCGCGCCTCCCCTGGCTCGGGAGGCACGCCGCCGGTCCTCGTTCACGCCGCGGCCGGGGCCGGCCGTGCGGCCGGACGGCGGGGCCGGTCGGCTCAGCCGCCGCTCTTGCGCCGGAACGACCGCTGGCTCGCGGCCGGTCCGTGCGCCGCACGCACCTTCGACCCGTCCGGGTTGGCGGCGCCCTCGGCGGCGCCGGCCTGCGCACCGCGCTTGCGCTCCAGCGCCTCGCGGAACTTGCGCTTGAGGTCGTGGTTGCCGTCGTCGTCCGGCGTCACAGGGGGCGTCGCGGCGGCGGCCTGCTCCGAACCTTCCGTGGACACGGGCTCTGCGGTCATGGTGACCTCCTGGGGTTCGGGGGGTTGGGCAAGCACAGCTTGTCATGCCGCGAGCGGTACGCGGACGCCGGTGGCGTCATTGCGCTCCGTTCCGGCGGGCGACGACCGCCGGCCGTCGCGGCGCACGGGGGCGGTCTTGCCGGACGTGCCGCGTCCGGGCCTCGTCCGGCAGGCCCCGCCCGCGCGCGGGGCCGGACGGACGCATGGGTCCACGACTCCCGGGGGCACCCGGTTCCCGTTCACCTGGGCGGCCGTCACAGGTGACCGTCGGTGCCGCAAGGCCGATACTGCTAGGAGTGCTACGGATTTCCGAGAGTCCACCCTTCCGAGTTACCCGATGACCGTCAGGGAAGTCAGTGTGGGAGCGGCGCCGGCGTCGTCCGGCACCGCGTCCCACCGTCGTGAACCGCCGAGATCAAGAACCGCCGCCACCCGTCCTGCCCCGCGAGGACACGCGGCCATCCTGTTCCGATCGCCAGGAGGTACTCATGAAGATGCTCATCAACGTCGCCGAGACCGTCGTCGCGGACGCCCTGCGGGGTATGGCGGCGGCCCACCCCGAGCTGACCGTGGACGTCGAGAACCGGGTCATCGTGCGCCGGGACGCGCCCGTGGCCGGGAAGGTCGCGCTGGTCTCCGGCGGCGGTTCCGGGCACGAGCCGCTGCACGGCGGTTTCGTGGGGCCCGGGATGCTGTCGGCGGCCTGTCCCGGGGAGGTGTTCACCTCACCGGTGCCCGACCAGATGGCGCGGGCCGCGGCGGCCGTGGACAGCGGCGCCGGGGTGCTGTTCGTGGTCAAGAACTACACCGGGGACGTGCTCAACTTCGACATGGCCGCCGAGCTGGCCGAGGACGAGGGGATCCGCGTCGCCAAGGTGCTGGTCGACGACGACGTGGCGGTCACCGACAGCCTCTACACGGCCGGCCGGCGCGGTACGGGGGCCACCCTGTTCGTGGAGAAGATCGCGGGCGCCGCGGCGCAGGAGGGCCGGCCGCTGGAGCAGGTCGAGGCCGTCGCCCGCCGGGTCGACGAGAGCTCCCGCAGCTTCGGCGTGGCGCTCGCCGCCTGCACCACCCCCGCCAAGGGCTCCCCGACCTTCGACCTGCCGCCCGGCGAGCTGGAACTCGGCATCGGCATCCACGGCGAGCCGGGCCGGGAGCGGCGGCCGATGATGACCTCGGGCGAGATCGCCGACTTCGCCGTCGACGCCCTGCTCACCGACCTGCCGCCCCGCAACCCGGTGCTCGTGCTGGTCAACGGTATGGGCGCGACACCGCTGCTGGAGCTGTACGGCTTCAACGCCGAGGTGCAGCGGGTGCTCGCCGAGCGCGGGGTGGCCGTCGCCCGCACCCTGGTCGGCAACTACGTCACCTCGCTCGACATGGCGGGCGCCTCGGTCACCCTGTGCCAGGTCGACGAGGAGCTGCTCTCCCTGTGGGACGCGCCGGTGAGCACGCCCGCCCTGAGGTGGGGCATGTGAGCGCGGACGGCGCACCCATGGCACCCCCACCCGAGAGGCAAGGAGATCCCGTGCTCGACGCCGACTTCTTCCGCCGCTGGATGACGGCGGCCGCCGCCTCGGTCGAACGCGAGGCGGACCGGCTGACCGCCCTCGACTCGCCCATCGGCGACGCCGACCACGGCACCAACCTCCAGCGCGGTTTCCGGGCGGTGACGGCGGCGCTGGAGAAGGAGGCGGTCACCACCCCCGGCGCGGTGCTGACGCTGGCCGGGCGGCAGCTCATCTCCTCGGTCGGCGGCGCCTCGGGGCCCCTGTACGGGACGCTGCTGCGCCGTACCGGCAAGGCGCTGGGCGACGCGGCCGAGGTGAGCGGGGAACAGTTGGCGGCGGCGCTGGGCGCGGGGGTGGACGCGGTCCGGGCCCTCGGCGGGGCCAAGCCCGGCGACAAGACCATGGTCGACGCCCTGGTGCCCGCGGTGGACACCCTCGGCACCTCCTTCGCCGCGGCGAAGGCCGCCGCCGACGAGGGTGCCGTCGCCACGACCCCGATGCGGGCCCGCAAGGGCAGGGCGAGCTATCTGGGCGAGCGCAGCGTCGGGCACCAGGACCCGGGGGCGACGTCGGCGGCGCTGATCGTCGCCGCGCTGGAGGAGGCGCGCGGTGAGTGACGGGAAGCTGGTCGGCGTCGTCCTCGTGTCGCACAGCGCCGAGGTGGCCGCGTCGGTGGCCGACCTCGCCAAGGGTCTGGCCGGGGGTGAGGTGGCCGTGCCCGTCGCTCCGGCGGGGGGTACCGCGGCCGGCGGGTTCGGGACCAGTTCGGAGCTGGTGTCGGCCGCCGCGGCCTCGGCCGACCGGGGCGCGGGGGTCGCGGTCCTCGCCGACCTCGGCAGCGCGGTCCTCACGGTGAAGGCGCTCCTCGCCGAGGGCGACGAACTGCCGGAGGGGACGCGCCTGGTGGACGCGCCCTTCCTCGAGGGGGCGGTGGCCGCGGTGGTGACCGCCGCGACCGGCGCCGACCTCGACGCCGTGGAGGCCGCGGCGGCGGAGGCGTACGCCTACCGGAAGGTGTAGGGCGCGCCCGCGGGGGCCGTCAGCCGCCGGACACGAACCTGCGGGCCAGTTCCTCCCCCGTCCGTTCGGCCGCGGCCCGGTCCTCGATGGGCCGTACCTCGCTGTCCTTGAAGACGATGTACGTGACGTCCGAGGCCGCCCCGCCCGAGCGCGGGTCGGCCGGGATGCCGAGGCCCTCGGCGGTGGCGTAGGACGCCTCGCCGATGACGTCGCGGGGGCCGACGTCGCCGACGACGGCGTACCGCACCCGGTCGCCGTGGACGACGGCGGCGACGGACCCGCCGTGGACGCCGTGCTCGCGGTGGTCCCAGATGCCGCTCGGCTCGGGGACCACGATGTAGGGCAGCCTCTCGGCGTCCAGCGGTCCGCCGCCGGAGGCGGAGTAGGCGGTGGCGGGGCTGAAGTGGGGATCGGTGCCGAGGTTGCAGCGGGCTCCGGGCCTGCCGTCGCAGTCGATGTCCAGGTCGGCCTTCCAGAAGACGGCGTCGGGGGTGCCGCAGACCGGGATGTCGGCGGGCCGTCCGGCGTCGCTGCGGTAGAGGCCGTTCGAGACGGGCTCGCACGCGCCCACCCGGGCCAGCAGGTCGGCGGCGGTGACGGCCCGGTCCTCGTCCGCCCGCGGTCGCTCCGGTCGCGGCGGGTGCGCCGACGGGCCGGGTCCCGCGGCACCGGGGCGCGGGACCGGGGGGCGAGGGCGTCCGCCGCGGCCGGGGCGGAGCCGGTCCCCGTCGGCGCGGGGGCCGGTCTCGGCCACCACCGGGTGCGGGGTCCGTGGTGCGCCGGACCGGGGCGCCGCCGAGGCGCCGGGGAGGGACGTGGGGGCGAGCAGGGCGGCGCCGGCCGCGATCAGCGTCACCGAGTGGACACGCAGAACACGCACGTCGTGGGGCCTCTCCTGGGGGGACAGGGTCGAACACTCGGCCCCATCTGTGCCCCGGAATACTCCGCGTCGTCACCCCCACAGGGCCAGACGGTGCACGCGCGGGGAGCAACGGGGCGGTGCGGGACGGGGGCGGGCGGGCCGGAGCCGGCCTCGGTCCCGGCCCGCCCGACCGCCCGCGCCGGCGCGGCACGGCGACGACAGCGGTCCGCGCTACGGCCGAACTCCCCTGCACGTCACGGGAGTTCGACCGCCGGTTCGCTCAGCATACGTAACCCTTCCGGGTGGGCACCAACGGCGACCCTCTTGATGTGATCGCGTCACGCCGTCATATTGGTCCGGACCATTCCCGTCTGGCTGTCCCGGGAGGCATAGCCGTGCGAGGCGTCCCCGAACCCGCTGCCCCGTCCGCCGACCCGGCACCGCGCCGCCGCGCCGTGCTCCGGACCGCCCTGATCGGCGGTGTCCTGGCCCTGGTCACCTCCTGCGGCTGGGGCACGTCCGGGGAGGACGGCGGCCGGCTCCCCGCGGCCCCGACCGGCGTCACCGCCGAGGCCGGCAGCGCGACGAGCGTGCACGTCATGTGGAACGCGATCGAGGGCGCCGAGGTCTACGAGGTCTACCGCGGCACCACCAAGGCCGTGGAGGTGCCGGCCTCCGACCGGATGGTCGACGTGACCCGCCTCGCCCCCGCCACCGGCTACGTCTTCTCGGTACGGGCGCGCGACGCCGACGGCCGGCTCGGCCCGCCCAGCGCGGAGGTGCGGGCGACCACGCCCGCCGCCGTCGCCGAGGACCGCTCGGCGCCCGCCCGCCCGGAGCGGGCAGAGGGCCGTGCGGCGGGCAGCCGCGCGGTCCAGCTCTCCTGGTCCGCCGCCGACGACGACCAGGGAGTGGTCTCCTACGACGTCCACCAGGGCGGTACGAAGATCCACAGCGTGGGCGGGAGCCAGACGGCGACCGTCGTCACGGGCCTGCGGCCGGGCACTTCGTACGAGTTCACCGTCCGGGCCCGGGACGCCGCCGGCAACGTCTCCCCCGACAGCCCGCCCGTCCGCCTCACCACCCCCGGCTCCGACGACGGCCGGGCCACCGCCCCCACCGGGCTGCGCGCCACGACGCACCGGGAGGACGGGGCGTACCAGATCGACCTCTCCTGGGTCCCGCCGCGGACCGACGGCGTGATCACCGAGTACGAGATCCAGCTCGACGGACGCACGGCCACCTCCCTCGTCTACGGCGGCGACGCGCCGCGCGAGAAGGCCGAGTACAGCTTCTACGCGGGCACCGAGGCCGGTGTCACGCACCGGGTGCGGCTGCGGGCCAAGCTGCCCGACGGCACCTGGGGCGGGTTCTCCGCGGAGCGCACGGTGACGACGGGCGAGAAGGCCGGCTGACCGGCCCGCGACGGGCGGCCGGGACGCGTCACCTGGGCGGTGGCGCTCGGCATGCGGGCCCGGCCGCCGCCCTGTTGGCTTCCGTTGAGGCGGTACGGGCTCCCCGTCCTCGGCGGCGCCAGGGATGTGCCGCCGCCGTGCCGCCGGAGGGCAGTCCCCATGCGCATCTCCTCGTCCCTTCTCCGCTCGTGCCCGGCCGCGGCAGCCGTGGCGCTGACCCTGGCCCCGGCCGCCCCGGCCGCGGCGGACCCGGGGATCACCGTGAGCACCACCGGCTCCGCCGTCTCGGTCACCACCACCGCCTGCGCCCAGCTCAGCGGCAGTTGGGGCACCGCCTCGCTGCTCGGCGAGGGTCAGACGGACTTCGCCCAGGGCCGCCAGGTGGCGCTGTCGGGCACCGCCTCGGACCAGTCGGCGGCCTGGTCCGGCATCACCCCGGGCACCTACACCGTGGTCGTCCTGTGCTCCGACAACAGCACCGCCGGCACCCAGACCGTCATCGTCTCCGCGCCCCCGGCACCCTCGCCCCCGGCCTCCGCGCCCGCGGTACCCGCGCCGTCGGCGTCGGCGTCGCCGCGCGGTGTGCTGGGCGGGATGGGCGGCGCCGTCAAGGACTACGGCACGGCGACCCTGGCGGCGGGCGGCGCGCTGGTCGGCGCCGGGGTCATCGCCGCCGCCTGGTTCCTGCGCCGGCGGGCCAAGCCGTACCGCTTCTGAACCCGGGGCGCCGAGGGCCGCGCCGGGCGGGCGCGCGGGTGCCGGGCGGGCCGCGACACGCGGGCGGGGCGGGCCGGGGATCGTCAGGCGTCCGGTGCGGCGGCCGGGCCGGGCCGGGCGCCGGGGGCGGCGGGGCGCTCCTCGGCCGGCCCGGCCGCCCCGGTGCCGGGTTCACGGGCGGGCGGGCCGGCCGGGAGTTCGGCGAACTCCGCGAGGGCGTGCCGGAGCCAGCCGGTCCAGAAGGTCTCCAGGTCGATGCCGGCCCGCAGCACCAGATGGCGCAGCCGGTCCCCGGGGCCGTCCTTGCCGGGCGGGAAGTCCCTCCGCTCGATCTCCTCGTATTCGGCCAACTGCCGTGCGTGCAGCTCCAGATGGCGCCTGAGATCGGCCTCGACGCCGGTGGTGCCGACGACCGCGGCGGCCCGCAGCCGCAGCAGCATCGCGTCCCGCAGGGGCCTCGGGTCCTGGGGCTCGGCGGTCCAGCGGGCCAGTTCGGCCCGGCCCGCGGGCAGCACCTCGTAGCTCTTCTTCTGCCCGCGCGCGGGCTGTTCGGCGGGCAGCGCGCGGATCAGGCCCTCGGACTCCAGCCTGCCCAGCTCACGGTAGATCTGCTGGTGGGTCGCGGACCAGAAGTACCCGATCGACCGGTCGAAGCGGCGGGTCAGCTCCAGCCCCGACGACGGCTTTTCGACCAGGGCGGTGAGGATCGCGTGCGGGAGTGACATGGGGCTCATCCTAGGGACCGCCCCGTGCGCGCCCCCGCGCCCGCGCACGGCCCCGGGGCGGAGCCGGACCCGTCGGGGCGGCGACCACCCTCCCCCGTTCGCGGACCCGCCCGCTACAGCCTCGCCGCCACTTCGGTGCCCTGCTGCACGGCGCGCTTCGCGTCGAGTTCGGCGGCCACGTCGGCGCCGCCGATGAGGTGCGCCGTGCGCCCGCGGGCGAGGAGTTCCTCGTGGAGGGTGCGCCGGGGCTCCTGACCGGTGCAGAGCACGATGGTGTCCACCTCCAGGACGGTGCCGCGGCCGTCGACGGTCAGGTGCAGTCCGGCGTCGTCGATGCGGTCGTAGGTGACGCCCGGGATCATGGTGACGCCGCGGTGGCGCAGTTCGGTGCGGTGGATCCAGCCCGTGGTGGTGCCGAGTCCGGCGCCGACCTTGGTGGGCTTGCGCTGGAGCAGGTGGACGGTGCGCGGCGGAGCGGACCGCCGGGGCGCGGCCAGTCCGCCGGGGGCGCGGTAGTCGGTGTCGACGCCCCAGCGGCGGAAGTACGCGGCCGGGTCCTCGTGCGCCCGGTCGCCGTCGTCGGTGAGGTAGGCGGCGACGTCGAAGCCGATGCCGCCGGCGCCGAGGACGGCGACCCGGTCGCCGACGGGGGCGCCGTCGCGCAGGACGTCCAGGTAGCCGAGGACGCTCGGGTGGTCGACACCGGGGATGTCGGGGACGCGCGGGGTGACGCCGGTGGCGACGACGACCTCGTCGTAGCCGTCCAGGTCGTCGGCGGTGACGGTGGTGTCCAGGCGGACGTCGACGCCGAGTTCGGCGAGGCGGGTGCGGAAGTAGCGCAGGGTCTCGTCGAACTCCTGCTTGCCCGGGACCGCGCGGGCCACGTTGAGCTGGCCGCCGATCTCGCTCGCGGCGTCGTAGAGGGTGACCCGGTGGCCGCGTTCGGCGGCGGAGACGGCGCAGGCCAGCCCGGCCGGCCCGGCGCCGGCCACCGCGACGTGCCGGCTCCGGCGGACCGGGGAGAGCACCAGTTCCGTCTCGTGGCAGGCGCGCGGGTTGACCAGGCAGGAGGTGATGCGGCCGCTGAAGGTGTGGTCCAGGCACGCCTGGTTGCAGCCGATGCAGGTGTTGATGGCCTCGGGCCGGCCGGCGGCGGCCTTGGCGACGAAGTCCGGGTCGGCGAGGAAGGGGCGGGCCATCGACACCATGTCGGCGGTGCCGTCGGCGAGCAGCCGCTCGGCGAGTTCGGGGGTGTTGATGCGGTTGGTCGTGACGAGCGGGACGGAGACCTCGCCCATCAGCCGCCGGGTGACCCAGGTGTAGGCGCCGCGCGGCACGGTGGTGGCGATGGTGGGGACGCGGGCCTCGTGCCAGCCGATGCCGGTGTTGATGAGGGTGGCTCCGGCGGCCTCGACGGCGCGGGCGAGCGTGATCACCTCGTCGAGGGTGGAGCCGTCCGGGACCAGGTCGAGCATCGAGAGCCGGTAGATCAGGATGAAGTCCTCGCCGACCGCCTCGCGGACCCGGCGGACGATCTCCAGCGGGAAGCGCATGCGGTTCTCGTACGAGCCGCCCCAGCGGTCGGTGCGGTGGTTGGTCCGGGCGACGAGGAACTCGTTGACGAGGTAGCCCTCGGAGCCCATGATCTCGACGCCGTCGTACCCGGCCTCGCGGGCGAGGCGGGCGGCGCGGACGTAGTCCTCGACGGTCCGCTCGACCTCGGCGTCGGTCAGTTCGCGGGGGACGTGCGGGCTGATCGGCGCCTGGAGGGGGCTCGGCGCGACCAGGCCGGCGTGGTAGGCGTAGCGGCCGAAGTGGAGGATCTGGAGGGCGATCCGGCCGCCCTCGCGGTGCACGGCGTCGGTGACGACGCGGTGCCGTTGGGCCTCCTCGGGGGTGGTCAGCTTTGCCCCGCCCTCGTAGGGGCGGCCCTCGTCGTTGGGGGCGATGCCGCCGGTGACGATGAGCCCCGCTCCCCCGCGCGCCCTGGCGGCGTAGAAGGCGGCCATGCGCGCGAAGCCGCCCTCGGCCTCCTCCAGGCCGACGTGCATGGAGCCCATCAGGACCCGGTTGGGCAGCGTGGTGAAGCCCAGGTCCAGCGGGCTCAGCAGGTGCGGGTAACGGCTCATCGGGCCCTCCGTGCGCGGTGTGGTGCCTCTGTTGTAGAGGACGCCCACCTCCTTTTGCAACTAGTTGCAAAAGGAGGTGGGCCACACCGCGGCGCGCACGGGCCTCCGCGTCAGCGGCTTTCTAGCCGGACGTGCAGTTCCCGCTCCTGGTCGCCCGAGGCCGTGCTCAGGTCGCGCACGGCGAACAGGGAGTCCAGCGTGAGGCGGACCCGCTCGACGGCCCAGCAGCCGCCCTGCACGTCCGCGTCGACGGAGTGCCGCAGGCGGGCGGGTCCGCGCTCGCCCTCGTGCGTGTCGGCCACGTCGAAGGTGCCGAGCCAGACGGTCGGGCGCACCTCGTGGTACTCCCGGGGCGTCTCGCCCGCGCGCCGGTCGGAGGCGTAGCGGGCGCACAGGGCGTCGAACACGGTGCGGGCGTCCTCCGCGCCGCACCCGCTCAGTTCCACGGAGACGGATTCGGGATGTGTCCGGCCGGTGTCCATGGCGATCGCTCCTCTCGTGACCGCGGCCCGGCGTCCCGCCGCACCGCGCCGCCGCGACCCCCTCGTACCCCCAGAAAAGCACCACGGGCAGGGGAACACCAGCGGCACGGACAGGCCCGCGCGGGCTCAGCCGCGGGTGAAGCGGTACGTCTTGCTGTCGGTCAGCACGCAGAAGCCGGGCGAGACGACGATGACGCGCAGGGTGCCGGTGCGCCGGTCGTAGTCGACGCCTTCCACCTCGAAGCTCCCCGAACAGGCGCTGCGCAGCGGTAGCCGGCGCAGGGCGGTGACGTGGCCGGTGACGTCCCCGGCACCGGTGGGAGCGGCGGACAGGTCGACCCGGAGCAGCGGCTTGGTGATGCCGAAGAGGCCGCCCTCGGGATCGTCGGAGGAGCACAGCAGGGTCGTCGCGTCGGAGAAGTCGCAGCCCTGGACGTCACGGACGGGCCGGTCGAGGCGGACGGTGGCGACCCGCGGGAGGTCGGCGGAGGGCGAGGTGACCGGGTTGGCGCCGGGGGTGGGGAAGACCAGCAGGCGGTCCATCGTGCCCCACTCGCCGGCCAGCATCCACCGGCTGTCCGGCGAGATGGCGACCCAGGAGTTGTTCCGCGCCTCGCCGGGGGCGAGCGTGTGCACGTACTCCGACCAGCGGCCGTCGGGGGTCTGGAGGCGGAACATCTTCGTGTCGCCGTCGTCGCGCTGGTAGGGCTCGACGTAGTGGCCCTCGTAGGAGGCGTCGGGGTCGCCGACGTGGTTCCAGCCCCGGGCGGCGAGGCCGAGGGGGATGGTGCCGATGCCGGTGTAGCGGTTGGGGCTGCCGGCGGGGACCTCGACGGATGCCAGCCCCTGGCTCTCGGTCAGCGGGTCGGCCCGGTCGGAGCCGACCTCGTTCCAGACGTCGGCGGCGGTGGCGGCCACGGCGGGCTGCGCGACGCAGAGGGCGGCGGCGGTGGCGAGGGCCGCGAGTGCGGTCAGGGCGCTGTGACAACGTTGCCGGGCGCGCAGGGGCATGGGGGCTCCTCAGGGGGGTGGCCGGGCGGTACCGCCGGTCGGGTACGCGCCCGGCGCACAGTGTGGCCGCCCCATGAGGTCATGTACAGACCAAGCGCGCGGCGGTGTCTCCTCCCGTGGGCGTTCCGCGCCGTGCCGGGAGATGCTGGAGGCAGGGCGGGCCGCGCGGCGGCGTGCCCGCGGGACGAGCGGCAGGACGAGAGGTCGTCGACAGGAGGGCGTGCCTGATGGAACGGCGAAGGCGAAGCCGGGGATGAGCCGTCCGGACGAGTCGCAGGAGGAGGCGGCGCTGCACGGACCCATGCAGCCCGGCGGTCTCCTGGACGTGCTCAACGTGGCGGCGGTCGTACTGGACGCCCAGGGCCGGATCGTGCTGTGGAGCCCGTGGGCCGAGTCCCTCTTCGGGTACCGGGCGGCCGAGGTGCTCGGACAGCCGGCCGACCGGTTCATGGTGCACGAGCGCCACCTCGACCAGGCGATGGAACTCTTCGGGGACGTCATGCGCACGGGCCAGGGCTGGGCGGGCACCTTCCCGATCCGGCGCAAGGACGGCACCACCCGGGTCGTGGAATTCCGCAACGCCCGTCTCCTGGACGAGCGAGGCGAGGTCTACGGGCTCGGGCTCGCCGTCGACCGGGTGACGGTGCGCCGGCTGGAACGGAAGATGGCCCTGTCCGACCGGGTCATCTCACAGTCCCCGATCGGGCTCGCCGTGCTCGACACCGGTCTGCGGTACGTCTCGGTCAACCCGGCCCTGGAGCGGATCAACGGCATCCCGGCAGCGGAGCACCTGGGCCGCACGGTGCGCGAGGTGCTGCCGCTGGTGAACATCGACGAGATGGAGGCGGCCGCCCGCCGGGTGCTGGAGACCGGGGAACCCCTGGTGGACCAGTCCGCGCGCGGGCACACCCCGGCCGACCCGCAGGAGGAGCACGCCTGGTCGGTCTCGCTGCACCGGCTGGAGGACACCTTCGGCGCGGTGCTCGGCGTGGCCGTCTCGATCACCGACGTCACCGCGCAGTACCGGGCGAGCGTGGAGGCGGAGACGGCACGGCGCCGGCTGACCACGATCGCCGACGCCACCGCCCGGATCGGCAGCACCCTGGAGCTGGACCGCACGGCGCACGAGCTGGCCTCGGTGGCCGCGCCGGGCCTGGCCGACCTGGCCTCCGTGGACCTGCTGGAGGCGGTGGTCGACGGCCGGCGCACCACGCTCGGCCCGGACGAGCCCGCCGTGCTGCGGACCCTGGCCGTCCAGGCGGACGGCGACACCGAGGAGCTGTTGGCGGCCGATCCCTCGGGGGGCATCGCCCCCTGGCACCCCGGGCAACTGGTCGCCCAGTGCGTCCGCACCGCCCGGCCGGTGATGGTGCCGCGGATGTCGTGGGCGGACCCGGACCTCGTCGCCCACGCCCCGGAGACCAACGGGGTGCACTCGTACCTGGCGGTCCCGCTGATCGCGAACGGGGAGGTGCTGGGCGCCCTGGCCCTCAGACGGATCCGCAACCCGCAGCCGTTCGGGGAGGACGACCTGCTGCTCGCCCGGGAACTGGCCTCCCGGGCGGCTGTGCAGATCGACAACGCCCGCTGGTACCAGCGGGCCCGGGACGCGGCGCTCACCCTCCAGCGGAGCATGCTGCCGCGCCATCCCCCGGTCACCGGTGCCCTGGAGGTCGCCTCGCGCTACCAGCCGGCGGAGTCCACCAGCGAGGTCGGCGGCGACTGGTTCGACGTGATCCCGCTGGAGGGCTGCCGGACCGCGCTGGTGGTCGGGGACGTGATGGGCAGCGGCATCGCGGCCGCCGCGTCCATGGGCCGGCTGCGCACGGCGACGAACACCCTGGCGGCGCTCAACCTGGACCCGGCGCTGCTGCTGGAGCACCTCGACCGGACCGCGGCCGGCCTGGACCAGGCCATCGCCACCTGCCTGTACGCGGTCCACGACCCGTACCGCCGCCAGTGCCTCATCGCCAACGCCGGGCACCTGCCGCCGGTGCGGCTGCGCGCGGGGCGCGCGCCGGAGTTGCTGGACCTGCCGACGGGGGTGCCGCTCGGCGTGGGCGGCGTCGGCTTCGCCACCACCACCGTCGACGTGGAGCCCGGCGACCGGCTGGTCTTCTACACCGACGGCCTCGTCGAGACCCGGCAGGACCCCCTCGACCTGCGGCTCGCCACGCTGCTGACACTGCTGGAGGGACCGGACCGGCCGCTGGAGGAGGTCTGCGACCTGCTGCTGGGCACCCTGCACCAGCCGGAGAACCCCGACGACGTGGCCCTGCTGATCGCCCGCGCCACGCCGCCCGCGTGAGGGCGGCGGACGGGACGGGCCCGGTCAGTCGCGCACGCCGACGACCACGTGGGCGTGGAGTTCCTCGCTCACCGCGAGCCGGGCGGTGAGCCCGCCCCGGGCGAGGGCGTCGAGGGCCGCGGGCACCTGGGCGCGGCCGGTCTCGGTGAGCAGGGCGCCGCCGGGGGCCAGCCAGTCGCGGGCCCCGGCGGCGACCCGGCGCAGCACGTCGAGCCCGTCGGCGCCGCCGTCGAGGGCGGCCGGCGGCTCGTGCTCGCGGGCCTCGGCGGGCAGCAGGGGCACCTCTCCGGTCGGCACGTACGGCACGTTGGCCGCCAGGAGGTCGACCCGGCCGCGCAGCGTGGCCGGGAGCGCGTCGAAGAGGTCCCCGGTGTGCACCCGGCCGCCGAAGGCGGCGAGGTTGCCGCGGGCGCAGCGCACGGCGGCGGGGTCGATGTCGGCGGCGTGCACCTCGGGCCGGTCCAGGGCGGCGGCGAGCGCGGCGCCGACGGCTCCCGAGCCGCAGCACAGGTCCACCACGACGGCGGCGCCGGGGGCGTGGGCGAGGGCCTGGTCGACGAGGTACTCGGTACGGCGCCGGGGGACGAAGACGCCCTGGGCGACGGCGACCCGCAGGCCGTGGAAGCGGGCCCAGCCGAGGACGAGTTCGAGGGGCAGTCCCCCGGCACGTCGTGCGACGAGGGCGCGCAGTTCGTCCGGGGTGCGGGCGGCGGCGAGGAGGAGGTCCGCCTCGTCCTCGGCGAAGACGCAGCCGGCGGCGCGCAGGAGGGCGGCGACGGCGTCACGGGAGGTCGAGGGGGCGGGCGGGGGCGCGGAGGATGCGGTCATGCGGCCGGAGGGCCTTTCGGGGACCGGAGGGCGCTCTCGCGGTCAGCCCGCGGCGGGGACCGCGGTGCCGGGGAGGGAGAGCACCCGGGACGGTACGGCGGCGATCGTTCCCACCTCCCTCGTCACGGCGGCCGGGACGGTCCGCGGCCGCCGCACACTTTACCGCAGCGACCCTGGTCCGCACGGAGTGCGGGGCGGTCCGTCCGCACTGGCCGGGGCGTGTTTCCCCGGGGACGTGCCGGGCACCTGGGCGGTGGCGCGCGAGCGCGGTGCTCCGGCGTGGGCGCAGGCCGCCGGGCCGGGGTATCACACCTGTGCGGGCAGTCGCACGCGTGGCGCGATGCGGAGTCGGCGCCGGCCCGCCCCCCGCGGCGGTCCGTCCGGCCCTCCGGTCGCGACGAACGCGAGGAGGTCGACATGCGAACCCGGGTGCGCGGCTGGCGCTGGCGGCGCAATCCGCTGCGGCGCCGGTCGGATGTGGTCGAGGCGTGGACGGTACTCGTCGTCGCCCTCCTGTTGTTCATCGGGGTCCCCCTCGTCGGGGTGTACGCGGCGGCGCGCGCCCACGACCAGGCCGAGGGACTCGCCGCCGCGCAGCGGGCCCAGCGGCACCGGGTCACGGCCACCGTGGTCCGTACCGATCCGAGCGGTCTGCCCTCGGAGCAGACCGACGGGCACGCCTCCCGGGCGACGGTGCGCTGGCAGGCCCCCGACGGGGGCACGCGGACGGCCGGGACCGAGGTGCCCTCCGGCACCCGGCGGGGCGACGTGATCGGCCTGTGGCTGGACGGGAAGGGCCGGACCGTGGCCCCGCCCGCCGACGGCACCGCGGTCTGGCAGCACACGGTGACCGTCGGCACCTGCACCACACTGGGCGCCGGGCTGACCGTCCTGGTCGTGCACGGGGCCGCGTACCGGCTGCTCCAGCGGCACCGGCTGACCTGCTGGGAACGCGAGTGGGAGCGTACGGAACCGCGGTGGAGCCACCGCCGCGCCTGACCGCGCGCCGCCGCCGGCGCCGCGGGGCAGTCACCGGCGCGGGCGGCCGGGCGGGCGTTCTGGCGGGCCGGGCTGCGAGCCCCTACCGTGTGACCGCCCGCGTCGCCCCTCCCGCAAAGGCGGTCCCCGATGGCCCTGTTCGACCTGCCGCCCGACGAACTACGCGCCCACCGCAGCACGTCGGTGGAACCGGACGACTTCGACGCGTTCTGGGGCAAGACCCTCCAGGAGGCCCGGGAACACGACCTGGACGCCCGTTTCACCCCGGTCGACGCGGGCCTCGCCACCGTGCGGGTGTACGACGTGACGTTCGCCGGGTTCGGCGGGCACCCGGTCAAGGGCTGGCTGGTCCTGCCCGCCGCCGCGACCGGACCGCTGCCCCTGGTCGTCGAGTTCGTCGGCTACGGCGGCGGGCGGGGGCTGCCCCACGAGCACCTGCTGTGGGCCTCCTCGGGCCGGGCGCACTTCGTGATGGACACCCGGGGCCAGGGCAGCGCCTGGGGCGGCGGGGGCGGGACGCCGGACCCGGTCGGCGGGGCGCCCGCGTACCCCGGGTTCATGACCCGCGGCATCGACGCGCCCGAGCACTACTACTACCGCCGTGTCTTCACCGACGCCGTCCGCGCCGTCGAGGCGGCCCGCTCCCACCCGCTGGCCGACGCGGCGCGCACCGTGGCCCTCGGCACCAGCCAGGGCGGCGGCATCGCCCTGGCCGTCGGCGCGCTGGTGCCGGACCTGGCCGGGGTCGCGCCGGACGTGCCCTTCCTCTGCGACTTCCCCCGTGCCGTCACGCTCACCGACCGGCACCCCTACCGGGAGATCGGGCTGTACCTGCGCACGCACCGGGGGCACCGCGAGGGCGCGCTGCGGACGCTGTCCTACTTCGACGGCGTGCACTTCGCGGCGCGCGGCCGGGCCCCGGCGCTGTTCTCGACGGCACTGGAGGACCAGACCTGCCCGCCGTCGACGGTCTTCGCGGCGTTCAACGCCTGGGCGCACGACGACAAGGCGATCGAGGTGTACGACTTCAACGACCACGAGGGCGGCGGCCCCCACCAGGAGGCCGCCCGGCTGCGCTGGCTGGGTGCCCGCGCCTGAGCCGGGTACCGCCCGGCGGCGCCGCTCAGGGCAGCCGCCGGGCGACGACCAGCCGGGCGCGGGGGCTCCCGTCGGGGCGGTGGCCGAGGCCGGGCAGGGCGTACAGGCCGGCGGCGAAGCCCGCCCGCGCCAGTTCCCGGCCCACGTCGCCGAGGCGGAACGTGCGGTAGTACATGACGAACGGCGGCCGCCACAGGGCGTTGCGCACCCGCATCGCCGCGTCGAAGCCCAGCAGCGTCCAGTACGCCGGTGAGCCGGGGCGGGGCGGGGCGCCGACGGGGAACGCGAACCGGCCGCCCGGCCTCAGCACGGAGCGCACCTGCGCGAACAGGCCCGGCAGTTCGCGGGGCAGGAAGTGCCCGAAGGCGCCGAAGCTCACCACCAGGTCGAAGGCCGCACCGAAGGGCAGCGCGCGGGCGTCCGCGCGCACCCAGGTGGCCTCCGGACCGGCGGGTGCGGGGCGGGCGCGGGCGACGGAGAGCATGCCGGCGCTGAAGTCGACCCCGGTGACCCCGTCCCGGCAGAGACGGGTGAGGACGCCCACGCCCGCGCCGGTCCCGCAGCACAGGTCGAGCCCCCGGCCGAACGGCCCGAGCGGGGCCAGCCGCGAGGCGACGGCGTCGAGCACCCGGTCCGGGGTGCGGTACGGGGTGTGGTCGAACTTCGGGGCGAGCAGGTCGTAGCCGCGCTCGACGGAGGACAACGCCTGGACGGCGAGTTCGCGCAGGGTGGGGCCTTCCGGGCTGAACATCCGGCCAGCCTAGGTGTATTGATCACGAGCGTTGTTGACACTGCTGGATCTTGAACATGGCGAAGACCTCCGGTGTGGTGGGAGCTGTCTAGGAACTCACCGCACGGAGGTCTTCGTGCCCCACCGTAATGCCCGGCTGACCGTCTTCGGTAGAAGACTGCTGGTCGAACGTGTCTGCTCAGGCCGTCCGGTCGCTCACGTGGCCGCCGAGATGGGTATCTCCCGGGCCACGGCTCACAAATGGATCCGCAGGTGGCGGGCTGAAGGCGAGGCGGGCCTGCACGACCGGTCGAGCCGGCCTCACACGACGCCGCACCGGACCGCGGCCTCGGTCGAAACCCGCGTCTGCGACCTGCGACAGAGCCGCAAGCTCGGGCCGGCCAGGATCGGCCCGATCCTGGGCCTGCCCGCCTCGACCGTCCACCGGATCCTGACCCGCCACCGGCTCAACCGCCTGGCCTGGCTCGACCGCCCCACCGGCACGCTGATCCGCCGCTACGAACGCGAGCGTCCCGGGGAACTCATCCACGTCGACGTGAAGAAACTCGGCCGGATCCCCGACGGCGGCGGTCACAAAGCGCTGGGCCGCCAGGCCGGCCGGGCCACCCGCAACAACATGGGCTTCGACTACGTCCACTCCGCCGTCGACGACCACACCCGCCTCGCCTACAGCGAGATCCACGGCGACGAGAAGACCGCGACCTGCGCGGGCTTCCTCACCCGCGCGGCCACGTTCTTCCACAGCCAGGGCATCACCCGGATCGAGCGGGTGCTGACCGACAACGCCTGGGCCTACCGCAAGGGCCTGGCCTGGAAGGCAGTCCTGGCCGAGCTCGGCGCGACCGGCAAGCTGACCCGGGCCTACCGGCCGCAGACCAACGGCAAGGTCGAACGCTTCAACCGCACCCTGCTCGACGAATGGGCCTACCTGCGGCCCTACACCTCAAACACCGAACGGACCGAAGCCCTGGCAGACTTCCTCCACACCTACAACCACCACCGCTGCCACACCGCACTGGACGGACACCCGCCCATCAGCCGTGTCAACAACGCTGCGGGTCAATACACCTAGGGCGTGGGCGGCCGGGCGGGGCGCCGGGACGGAGGCCGGCGCACCACGGAAGCGGAAAATCCGTCGCCGGACCCTGTTGCCGGCCGTCCGGGCGTGGTACGGTCGCGTTTGGCACTCGTGCACGCCCTCTCCTGGGCGCCGGTGCCGGTCGCTCCGCGTCACGCCGGCACACCCGTCCGTTCCGGACCGGAGTGCCTTCGTTTCCTTCCCAGCACGGCCTCGTGAGCGGGTTCTCCCGCGCTTTCCGAGGTGCTGTTCCCCGCCGTCCGGGCGTGACCTCCGTCCGCCCTCGTGCACGGCATCTCCCCTCCCCACGCTTTCCCGTGCCCGCGTCCGTGAAAGGACCGCCCATGACCACCACCCTCGACCACACCCCCGTACGGCGCTCGCCCGCCGAGATCGCCTCCGGTGTCCTCGACATCGACCCGGGCGGCCGGGGCCGCCTGCGCTCGCCGGACCTGCTGCCGCTGCCGTCCGATCCGTCCCTCTCCCCCGCGCTGATCCGCCGCCACGCCCTGCGCGCGGGCGACCTGATCGAGGCCGTGCGCGGCGAACGCCACGCCGTCACCGACGTGATCCGGGTCGACGGCCGCGCCCCGGCGGCGGACCGCCGCCGCTTCGCGGACCTGACTCCGCTTCACCCGTACGAGCGGCTGCGCCTGGAGCACCCTGGCTCCGGGCTCGCCGGGCGGCTCGTCGACCTGATGGCGCCGGTCGGCAAGGGACAGCGCGGCCTCGTCGTCGCGCCGCCCAAGACCGGCAAGACCGTCCTGCTCCAGCAACTGGCCGCCGCGGTCGCCGGCAACCACCCCGAGTGCCGGCTGATGGTCGTGCTCCTGGACGAACGCCCCGAGGAGGTCACCGACATGCGCCGCTCGGTGCGCGGCGACGTCTACGCCTCCACCTTCGACCAGGGGCCCCGGCAGCACATCGCCCTCGCCGAGCTGGTGATCGAGCGGGCCAAGCGGCTCGTCGAGGCCGGTGAGGACGTCGTGGTGCTGCTCGACTCCCTCACCCGGCTCTGCCGCGCCCACAACCACGCCGCGGCCCCGACCGGACGCACCCTCAGCGGCGGGGTCGACGCCGGGGCGCTGCTCGGGCCCAAGCGGCTGTTCGGCGCGGCCCGTGCCGCCGAGGAGGGCGGCTCCCTCACGCTGCTGGCCACCGCCCTGGTGGAGACCGGTTCCCGCGCCGACGACTTCTTCTTCGAGGAGCTGAAGGGCACCGGCAACATGGAACTGCGGCTCGGCCGCGACCTCGCCAACCGCCGGGTCTTCCCCGCCGTGGACCTGCCCCGCTCCGGCACCCGGCGCGAGGAACTGCTGCTGTCCCCGGCCGAGGCGGCAGCCGCGCGGGGGCTGCGCCGGGCGCTGGACGGCCGCGACGGGCAGGGTCTGGAGACGCTGCTCGACCGGCTGCGCCGGACCCCGGACAACGCGTCCTTCCTCCGGTTGGTCCAGCCGACCCTGCCCGCCGCCTGAACGCCACCCCGGGCGGTCCGTCGGAACCCCGCGGGAAACGGCCATACGGGTGTCCGTGTGCGCCAGTCGGACCGGCCCGTATGGCGCTTGCGGGTCCCCTTCCTACGTTTGCGGTATGACTATCGGATTCTCATCCCGGGCGGCTCGGTCCACGTGTCTGCTGTGCGTGGCGGGGCTGCTGACCGTGATGCCCGCCGCCGCGGTCGCGCGTACGGAGCCCCCGGCCCCCGGCGCGCCCGGCGGGCCGGGCCCGGCCGCACCCCGGGAGTCCGGACCGGCCACAGGCGCGGCCCCTGCCCCGGGACCGGCCGCAGGGGCGACTCCTGCCCCGGGACCGGCCGCAGGGGCGGCCCCTACCCCGGGACCGGCCGCAGGGGCGGCCGGGTCCCTGTTGCACCGGCCCGGCACGCAGGTCCGGCCCCGCGCCGGGGCACCGCGGCTCCCCGAGGTCTCCGCGCTGTCCTGGGTGGTGGCGGACGCCGGGAGCGGCGAGGTGCTCGCCGGTCACGACGCCCACCGCGGACTGCCGCCCGCCAGCACCCTCAAGACGCTGTTCGCCCTCACGATGCTCCCCGTCCTGCCGGGCGGGACCCGGCACCGGGTCGACGCGGCCGAACTGTCGGACGTCGGCCCCGGCAGCAGCCTCGTCGGGGTCGTCGAGGGCGGCACGTACCGGGTCTCCGACCTGTGGAACGGGGTCTTCCTCAACTCCGGCAACGACGCGGTGCACGTGCTGACCGCGCTCGGCGGCGGCTGGAGCGAGACGGTCGCCCGGATGCAGGCGCGGGCCCGGGCGCTCGGCGCGCTGGACACGCACGTGCTCTCGCCCGACGGGTACGACGCGCCGGGGCAGGTCTCCTCCGCCTACGACCTCGCGGTGTTCGGCCGGGAAGGGCTGCGCGACCCGGACTTCGCCCGGTACTGCGCCAAGGTGGACGCCTACTTCCCGGACGGGGGCGGCTCCTCCTTCGGCATCCGCAACACCAACCGGCTGCTGACCGGCGAGGACGGCGTGGAGGCGTACCCGGGGCTGATCGGCGTCAAGAACGGCTACACCAGCAACGCGGGCAACACCCTGGTCACCGCGGCCCGCCGGGACGGGCGCACCCTCGTGGTGACGGTGATGAACCCTCAGGAGGGCGGCGGGTACGCCGTCTACGAGGAAGCACGCGCCCTGCTCGACTGGGGCTTCGAGGCGGCCGGGCGCGTCGACCCGGTCGGCTCGCTCGACCCGGGAGGCGTACCCGGCGGCTCCCCGCGGCAGGGACCGACGGCCGTGCCCCCCACCGTGGCGGCGCCGGAGCACCACACCGGCACCGGCTGGACGCGGGCCGGGATGGTGACGGGGGCCGCCGGGATCGGCGCGGGCGCCCTGGCACTGGCCCGGCGGCGCCGTCAGGACGGCGACGGCGCCTGATCCGGCGGCGTCAGAACACGGAGAGGCCGGTGAGCGTGGTGAAGCGGTCCAGCGCCGCCACCCCGGCCACCGAGTTGCCGCGTTCGTCCAGGCCGGGGCTCCACACGCAGAGCGTGCAGCGGCCCGGCACGACCGCGATGATGCCGCCGCCGACGCCGCTCTTGCCGGGCAGCCCCACCCGGTACGCGAAGTCGCCGGCCGCGTCGTAGGTGCCGCAGGTCAGCATCACGGCGTTCACCTGCTTGGCCTGACGGCTGCTCAGCAGGCGGCTGCCGTCGGCGCGGACGCCGTGCCGGGCCAGGAAGCCGGCCGCCAGCGCGAGGTCGGCGCAGGACGCGATGACCGAGCACTGGCGGAAGTACTGCTCCAGCAGGTCCGGCACCGGGTTGTCGATGTTGCCGTAGGAGGCCATGAAGTGGGCGAGGGCCGCGTTGCGGTCGCCGTGCGCCGCCTCGGAGGCGGCGACCTCCTCGTCGAAGGTCAGCTCCGGGTTGCCGCTCTCGGCGCGCAGGAAGTCCAGCAGCTCCCCCGCCGCGTCGCCGGTACGGGTGTGCAGCCGGTCGGTGACGACGAGGGCACCCGCGTTGACGAAGGGGTTGCGGGGGATGCCGTGCTCGTACTCCAGTTGCACCAGGGAGTTGAACGGGTTGCCGGAGGGCTCGCGGCCGACGTGCTCCCAGAGGGTGTCGCCCTCGCGGGCCAGGTCGAGGGCGAGGGTGAAGACCTTGGTGACGGACTGCGCGGAGAAGGGCTGCCGCCAGTCCCCCACGCCGTACACGGTGCCGTCCGGCTCGGCGACCGCCATGCCGAAGCGGCGCGGGTCGAGGGCGGCGAGCGCCGGGATGTAGTCGGCGGGCCGTCCGCGTCCGGGGGTCCGCTCGATCTCCTCGGCGACGCGCTCCAGGACCTCCTGGTAGTCCGTGGTGGTGGTCATGGCCGCCATTCTGCACGGACCGGCCGGACGCCGCCCCGCGCCCCCGGACCCGCCGGCCCCGCGCCCCGGCCCGGCCCGCGCTCACGCCCACGGCGCCCCGGCCCTGCCCCGCTCACGCCCACAGCGCCCCGGCCAGGGCCACGCCCGCGAACGCCGCGCCGAGACCCGCCGCCACGCTCGCGGCGACGTTGGCGGCGGCGTGCAGCCGGGCGCCCGTCTCGGCCAGCCGCAGCGTCTCGTAGGAGAAGGTCGAGTACGTCGTCAGGGCGCCGCACAGGCCGGTGCCGAGGAGAAGCTGGAGGCGGGAGCCCGCCGCCCCGGCGAGGGCCGCGCCGGTGAGCACGCCGAGGACCAGGGAGCCGGCGACGTTGACGGTGAAGGTGCCCCAGGGGAAGACCGAGTCGTGCCGGCGCTGCACGGCGCGGTCGGTGAGGTAGCGCAGCGGGGCGCCGACCATGGCGCCCGCGACGACCAGCAGCCAGTTCACCACGGGCGGCCGTCCCCCGCCGTCGCGCCGCCGGCCCCGGGCTCCGCCTCCCGGCCGGCGTACCGGATGACCTGGCAGTCGTCGAGGACCACCAGGCCCTCGGTGACCAGTTCGTCCAGTTGCGGCAGGAAGGCGCGGACGCGTTCGCCGGTGTCGACGATGACGACGGCCACCGGCAGGTCCTCGCTGAGGGAGAGCAGCCGGGTGGTGTGGATCAGGGAGGAGGCGCCGAAGCCCTCGATGCCCCGGAAGACGCTCGCGCCGGCGAGTCCGGCGGCGTGGGCGCGGTGCACGATCTCGGCGTAGACCGGTTTGTGGTGCCAGGTGTCGTTCTCCCCGACGAAGACGGTCACGCGCAGGGCGTTGCCGGTGAGTCGCGTCATGGCTGTCTCCACTTCAGGACGCGGCGGGCGGCCCAGGCGGCGAGCCACACCGCGGTGAGGGCCGCGACGGGCGTCGCGGCGAGGTAGGGCAGGGCGGTACGGGGCTCGCCGGCGGCGAGGAGGCCGCGGCCGTCGACGGCGTAGGTCGAGAAGGTCGTGAAGCCGCCGAGGACACCGGTGCCGAAGAAGGGCCGCACCAGGCGGTGGGCGGCCCACACGTCGGTGATGAGCACCATGAAGACGCCGATGACGGCGCAGCCCGCGATGTTGACCCAGAAGACCGTCCAGGGGAAGCCGCCGGGGGGCGTCGGCCACCACAGGGAGGCCGCGTGGCGGGCGGAGGCGCCGACGGCCCCGCCGAGCGCCACGACGGCGACGACAGGCGTTTGGGTGCGCCAGGCGCGCCGCCGCCGGGTCGCGGCGCGGGCCGCGGGCCGTCGGGTCCTCGGGGCTGTCACGGTCGTGCGTCTCCTACTCGCCGGGCGGGAAGGGCCACCGCGCGCAAGGAGGGACCGTCGGCGGCGCCGGTGCCGCGGTTCGGGTACGGCGAGCCCCACCGCCGTGCCGCGGACGCGTGGACCGCGGCTTCCCCGGCAGCTTAGCGCCCGGTGGGGCCGGGTCACCTCGCGCCTGCGGGGCGAGGGGCCGGCCGGGGTGCCGCGGAGGGCCGGTTCGCCTTCGTACCAGGGGCCGTTCGACCACTCGGCGGGCGGTTTTCCCGGTGCTACCGTGCGGGTATGGCAGCCAAGACGGCCGGTGGGCGGCTCGAGGAGCGCTGGCGCGACATCCTCTCGGTGCACGCGCGCACACTGTGCGAGATCGACCGCGCGCTGCATCCGCACGGACTGATCGCGAGCGATTTCGAGGTGCTGGACCTGCTGGTCTCCGAGGCGCCCGGGGAGGGCGCCCAGTGCCGCGTGCAGAACCTGGCCGGCCGGGTCCACCTGAGCCAGAGCGCGCTGTCCCGTCTGATCGCCCGGCTGGAGCGGGACGGGCTGGTGGAGCGCTCCATGTGCGTGGAGGACCGGCGCGGCGTGCGGGTCGCCCTCACCCGCAAGGGGCGTGAGCTGCACGCCGAGGTGCTGCCCCTGCAGCGGGCCGCGCTGGCCCGCGTGCTGGGCGACGGCTGAGCCCGGTACCCGTCAGGGGCGGGCCAGCAGGGTGCGCACCCCGTCCGAGGTGAGCGTGAGCCGGTGTTCCGAGCCGGCGTCGATGGAGAGCGAGAGGTCGTCCGCCGGCCACTGGGCGGCGAGCGCGCCGAGCGGTACCAGACGGTAGCGGGAAACGTACGGCAACAGGTCGGCCATCTCCACCTCCGAGGTGAACACGGGCACCACTTGGCGCCCGCCCTGCTGCTCCAGTACGGGCAGGGCCAGCATGCCGGGGTCGGCGGCGTCCTTGTCGTCGGCGTCGTCCGGCACCGGGACGAGGACGTCGCTGCCGGCCAGTGTGTCCAGCGCGGCGGTGTCCTCGGTGTTCCGGGCGAGGGTGTCCAGTGCCCGCCGGGCGGGCGAGACGGAGTTGTCGTTGGCAGGTGTGTCCATGGCAGATTCCCTGGTGGCCGGGGGTGTGGGGAGGGCGCCCGGACGGTCGGCACGGGCGCGTCCAGGCTCGCGTACCCGAACGCCGGGGGCGCAATCCTGTCCGGTCCCCGGGTCCGGGACGTCCCTGAACGGCAGGTCCTCGGCGCTCCCGGTGACACCCGCGCGGTGCGGTGACCCCCGCCGCCGCGCAGGCCGGGCGGCCGGTCGAGCGCCACGCGGGTGCCGCCTCGTCGGGGGCCCGCCGGCGGGCCCGCCCCGGGCCGGGCGGCATCCGGCGGACGGCCGCCCGCTCCCCCGCGCAGCGTCCGGGACGGGCCCGCGCCCGCCTTCTTGAGTGATCATCTGATCGCATGGGGGCCCACTTGATCGATCAGCCAGGGTCCCGGGTTAGCATATGAGCGCCGCCTAGCTCGAAAGATAAGAGACGTGACTGTCAACGACGACTCGTTCACTCATTGGAAGAACCGCGAACAGATCGCGGAATCGATGATCCCGATGATCGGGAAGCTCCACCGGGAGCGGGACGTCACGGTCCTGCTGCACAGCCGTTCCTTGGTGAACAAGTCGGTGGTCAGCATCCTGAAGACGCACCGTTTCGCCCGGCAGATCGCCGGCGCGGAGCTGTCCGTCACCGAGACCCTCCCCTTCCTCCAGGCCCTCACCACGCTCGACCTGGGCCCCTCCCAGATCGACCTCGGCATGCTCGCCGCGACCTACCGCGAGGACGACCGCGGACTGTCGGTCGAGGACTTCACCGCCGAGGCCGTGGCCGGCGCCATGGGCGAGAACAAGATCGAGCGCCGCGAGCCGCGCGACGTCGTCCTCTACGGCTTCGGCCGCATCGGCCGCCTCCTCGCCCGCCTGCTCATCGAGAAGACCGGGTCCGGCAACGGCCTGCGGCTGCGCGCCATCGTCGTCCGCGACAGCGGCGGCGGCGACCTGGTCAAGCGCGCCTCGCTGCTGCGCCGCGACTCCATCCACGGGCAGTTCCAGGGCACCATCACCGTGGATGAGGAAGCCCGCACGATCGTCGCCAACGGCAACGAGATCAAGGTCATCTACTCCGACGACCCGACGAAGGTCGACTACACGGAGTACGGCATCTCCCAGGCCATCCTCATCGACAACACCGGCCGGTGGCGCGACCGCGAGGGGCTCTCCAAGCACCTGCGGCCCGGCATCGACAAGGTCGTCCTGACGGCTCCGGGCAAGGGCGACGTCCCCAACATCGTCCACGGCGTCAACCATGACACCATCAAGCCGGACGAGCAGATCCTGTCCTGCGCCTCCTGCACCACCAACGCGATCGTGCCGCCGCTGAAGGCCATGGCCGACGAGTACGGCGTGCTGCGCGGTCACGTGGAGACGGTCCACTCCTTCACCAACGACCAGAACCTGCTGGACAACTACCACAAGTCCGACCGCCGCGGCCGGTCCGCGCCGCTGAACATGGTGATCACGGAGACCGGCGCCGCCTCCGCGGTCGCCAAGGCCCTCCCGGACCTGAAGGCCCGCATCACCGGCAGCTCCATCCGGGTGCCGGTGCCGAACGTGTCGATAGCGATCCTCAACCTCCAGCTCGCCCGGGAGACCACCCGCGAGGACGTCCTCGACCACCTGCGCGACGTGTCGCTGACCTCGCCGCTCAAGCGCCAGATCGACTTCATCAGCGCGCCCGACGCGGTCTCCAGCGACTTCATCGGCTCGCGCCACGCCTCCATCGTGGACGCGGGCGCGCTCAAGGTGGAGGGCGACAACGCCATCCTCTACCTCTGGTACGACAACGAGTTCGGCTACTCCTGCCAGGTCGTGCGCGTGGTCCAGCACGTCTCGGGGGTGGAGTACCCGACGTACCCGGCCCCGGCGGTCTGATCCGCGAAGCGCACCGGTACGCGCGGGAGGGGCGGTGGGAGCGGGACTCCCACCGCCCCTCCCGCGTCTCCCCTCAGGCGGTGAGCCGGCGCGCGAACAGACGGGTCAGCGCGGTCGGCGCGGTGATGGCGGTGCCCACGACGACGCTGTGCGCGCCGGCGGCGAGCGCCCGGGCCGCCTGGTCCGGCGTGGCGATCCGGCCCTCGGCGATCACCGGTGTGGCGACGGCGGCGGCGAGGTCCGCGACGAGCGCCAGGTCCGGTCCGGTCCCCGCCGGGGACCCGGGCACGTAACCGGACAGGGTGGTCCCGACGAAGTCGGCGCCCTGCCGCGCGGCCTCGCGCCCCTCGTCGAGAGTGGAGACGTCGGCCATGACCAGGGCGCCCTCCGCGTGGACCGCCTCCACGAGCTGGGCGAAGGTGCTGCCGTCGGGGCGCGGGCGCGCGGTGGCGTCGGCCGCCACGACGGCGGCGCCGGCCGCCACGAGGGCTAGCGCGTGGCGCACGGTCGGGGTGATGAAGACGCCGTCGTCGCCGTCCTTCCAGAGGCCGATCACCGGCAGGCCGACGGTGGCGACCGCCGCCGCGACCACCTCCGGGTCGTTGACGCGCACGGCCGCCGCGCCGCCGGAGCGCGCCGCGAGGGCCATGCGGACCAGGGTGCCGGTGTCGCGCATCGGGTCGCCGGGCGGTGCCTGGCAGGACACGATCAGGCGGCCGGCGAGGGCGTCGGCCAAGGGCTGGGCCGAGGTCATGAGGGGGCTCCCGTGGGGTGGGGGTGGTGCAGGGGCAGGGTCCGGGTCAGCGAGGCCGCCCCGAGGACCGCGGCGTCGGCGCCGCCGCGCGGCGGTACGGGCCGCAGCGCGCGCAGCGGCGGCATCAGTTCGGCGGCGAAGGCCGCGCACAGGGCGTCCCAGTACAGGACACCGATCCGCGGCACGCCGCCGGCGACGACGACCCGGTGCGGGCCGAGCGCGTTGGCGAGGCCGCCCAGGGCGCGCCCGGCCGCGCGGGCGCCGAGGGTGATGGCCGCCGTGGCGTGCGGGTCGCCGTCGGCGGCGCGCCGGGCGACGGTCTCCAGCCGCGGGGCGGGCTCGCCGCCGAGCCTCGCGCAGAGGGCGGTGATGGCGGGTCCGGCCGCGACGGCCTCCAGGTGGCCGGTGGCGCCGCAGGTGCAGGGCAGTCCGTCGGCCTCGGGGCTGGGCAGGTGCCCGAGGTGCCCGGCGATCCCCGCGGCCCCGTGCAGCATGCGTCCCGCGGCGGCGACGGCGCCGCCGACGCCGGTGCCGACGGCGGCGTAGACCAGGGTGGCGTCTTCGTCCAGGGCGGCCAGTTCCAGGCCTGCGGCGGCGCGTACGTCGTTGTCGCAGGCCACGGGGGTACCGGTGCGGGCGGCGAGGCCGCGGGCAAGGGCGGTGCCGGCCCAGCCGCGGATCGTGTCGGTGGCGCTGGTGACGGTCCCGGTGGCGGGGTCGATCACGCCGGCCGCGGCGACGCCGATCGCGGCGGCGGCCGGCGTCCGCACCGCGTGGGCGGCCTCGGCGAGGGCGTCCAGCACCGCCTCCGCACCCCGGTCGGCCGGGGTGGGCCGGGTATGCCGGGCGACGACGGCGCCGTCGGCCGTGACGAGGGCGGCGGCGATCTTGGTGCCGCCCAGGTCGAGGCCGATCACCGGCGCGCCGGGGTGGGGGGCGGTCATCGGACCGGGAGGAGCCCGGCGCCGCGCAGGTGCCGTTCGACGTGGGCGACGCAGGCGTCGTCGAGCGGGATCTGCGGGGCGGCGGTGGTGCCGTGGTCGAGGACGCCGAGCAGCCTGAGGGCGTGCTTGAAGGCGCCGATGGCGGAGGAGTTGCGGCCCATCTCCGCCTCGGGTCCGGCATCGACCATGCCGAACAGCGCGACGAGCCGTTCCTGTTCGCGCACCGCGCGGTCCAGGTCACCGGCGCGCACCGCGTCGTGGAGGCGGACGTATCCGGCGGGGTCCACGTTGCCGAGTCCGGGCACGACCCCGTCGGCTCCGGCCAGCAGGGCGGCGTCGACGGTGAGTTCGGAGCCGGTGAGGATGCTGAAGGCGGGCGCGGGGCCGTCCGCCCGGCCGTGCCGGCCGCCGAGGGCGACGAGGAGCCGGCGCAGCGAGCCCTCGTCGCCGCTGCTGTCCTTGAGGCCGGCCAGCGTGCCGTCCTCGGCCAGTTCGCGCACCAGGGCGGTGGAGAGCTTGCTGTGCACGGAGACGGGCAGGTCGTAGCCGTACAGCGGCAGGTCGACCCGGGAGCGGACGGTGCGGAAGTGCGCGGCGATCTCGCGGGGGTGGGTGCGGGCGTAGAAGGGGGCGGTCGCCACCAGGGCGTCGGCGCCCGCCCGGCGGGCCTCCTCGGCGTGGACGAGGACCCGGGGGGTGGTGGTGTCGATGACGCCGGCGAGGACGGGGACGCGTCCGGCGGCGGCCTCGACCACGGTCTCCAGGGCCAGGGCCCGCTGCCGGTCGGTGAGGAAGGCGACCTCGCCGCTGGAGCCCAGGGCGAACAGCCCGTGCACTCCCCCGCCGACGAGGTGCTCGACGAGCCGGGCGAGCGAGGCGGTGTCGACCTCGCCCGACGCGTCCAGGGGCGTGCAGACGGGCGGTACGACACCGCGGAGCGGCTGGGACGTGGACATGGTGACTCCTGGGCTGGGCGAAGGGTGGTACGGGTGGTGACGGGCCGCCCGCCCGGTGCCGGTTTCCGGCGGCGGACGGGCGGCCCGTGGCCGGGCTACGGCACGGTGACGGTGAGCGTCGCGTCGCCGTAGGAGTGCTGGTCGCCGCGGACCTGGTAGGCCGCGGTCGCCGTCACGGCACCCGCGCCGGTCTCGGCGGGGACGGTGACGGGGATCGTGACGTCGGCGCCCTGTCCGGGCCGGAGCGCGGGGACGGCGACGGCGGGGGCGCTCCAGCCGGCCGGGAGCGCCAGGGAGACCTCGCCGGCGGGGAGCGGCACGTCGTTCTGGCTGACGACGCGGACGGTGACCTCGGTGGTCTTCCCCGCGGGCAGCGCGGCGGGCGGCGTGAGGGTGACGGGGGCGCAGACGCCGCCGAGCCACTTGAGGTCGAACGACGAGTAGGTGATGTGCCGGTAGTCGGCGCGCTCCCACAGCAGTCCCACCCGGGAGTTGGGCAGGGTGCCGTCGTCGAGCGGGGTGAGGGTGGAGTACGCGGCCGAGCCGGCCTCGACGGTCTTGCGGACGGGCCAGTTGTCCCCGTTGTCGCAGGAGAGGCGGACGGTGAGGTTGCTGCGCCCGCCGGTGGTCGCCGTGTTGCTGAACAGCAGCCAGGAGGAGCGGGGGTGGGTGGCGTCCACGCCGGGCGCGAAGCGCGCGATGGAGCCGTTGTTGGCCGGGTCGGGCAGCTCGGTGTCCTGCCGGAACGGGGTGTAGGTGACGCCGCCGTCGGTGGAGTGGGCGACGGTGCGGTAGGGCGCGGAGCGGTTGTTGAGCATGACGCGGCCGTCGGACAGCTCGACGGTCTTGTTCTCGTCGCCGCCGGGCCCGACCGGTGTGCCCATGCGCCACGTGGCGCCGTGGTCGTCGCTGTAGGCGCTCACCGCGTAGTTGGCTCCGTCGCGGCGAATGGCGTACTGCTGGATCAGGCGGCCCTTGTGGGGGCCGTGGCGCAGTTGGATGCCCTCGCCGGAGGCGGCGAACATGCCCGCCCAGGCGGGGTCCTTGATCTGGGCGGTGATCCGCCGGTGCGTCCAGGTGAGGCCGTCGTCGTCGGAGTAGCTGTAGTCGGCCTGGAGGACGTCCGGGTCGTTCTCGTCGTTTCCGGTCGCCGAGCCGAAGAAGCCCTGGTTCACGGAGGCCGCGTAGAAGACGAAGACGCGGCCGGTCTCGCGGTCGACGAGGAGGCTGGGGTCGCCGTAGCCCTTGGGGGCGGCGTCCTTGCGGACCACCTGCTGGGCCTGCCAGGTGGTGCCGCCGTCGGTGCTGCGGCGCAGCACGACGCCGAGGTTGCCGGGCAGGTCGCCGAGGGTGGGGCGGGCGTCGTAGGCGGCGAGCAGGGTGCCCTTGGTGGTGCGGGTCAGGGCGGGGATGCGGTAGTAGGGGGAGCCGGTGCCGGCGGTGGCGATGTCCTGGGAGGTGAGGGTGGACGGGCCGGCGGCGGCCGGGCGGGGGGCGGTGCGGGGGCCGTCGGCGGCCTGGGCGGCGGGGGCCGTGGCGGCCAGGGCGGTGAGGATCGCGGTGACGGTGACCAGGGAGACGCTTCGCTGCATGGACGGGCCTCTTCTCGAAGGTGGGGTCAGGCGAGTTGGCGGTCGTTCCGGTCGGGGAGGGCGTGGGGGGCGCCTGGCTCGGCGAACAGTTCCCGCAGCCAGGCGAGTTGTTCACGCCGGTGGTGTCCGCCGCCGCCCTCGTGGCCGTTGAACTCGTAGACGCGCAGGTCCTTCGGACCGCCGTAGCGGTGGTAGGCGGCGAAGCACGTCGAGGGCGGGCAGACCTCGTCCATCATGGCGATGGAGAAGAGCGAGGGGGCGGTGGCACGCGCGGCCAGCAGGGCGGCGTCCAGGTAGGACAGGGTGGTGAAGACGGTCCCGGCCCGGTCGCGGTGCAGGCGCAGGTACTCCGCGACCTCGGTGTAGGGCGGCAGGCCGGCGATGCGCGCGGCCCGCCGGAAGTCGCACAGGAAGGGCACGTCGGGCATGGCTCCCGCGAGCCCCGGCACGAGACCGGCCACGGCGAGCGCGATGCCGCCGCCCTGGCTGAGGCCGGTCACCACGGTCCGCCGCGGGTCGATCGCCGGGTGCGCGCGGACGGCGTCCACACAGCGGACGGCGTCGGTGAACACCCGCCGGTAGTAGTGGTCGTGGGGGCTCTCGACGCCGCGGGTGAGGAAGCCGGGGACGGTGCCGTTCAGCGCCGCGGTGTCGGGAGTGTCCCCGCCCGCGGTGGACCAGCCCTGGCCGCGGGTGTCCATGACGAAGTGCGCGTACCCGGCGGTGGCCCAGAGCACCTGCTCGTGCGCCAGGCCCCGGCCGCGTCCGTAGCCGAGGAACTCCACGACGCAGCCGAGCGGGGCGCTCGCCCCGGCGGGCAGGTGCAGCCAGCCCCGGACGGGCTCGCCGGCGAACCCCGGCACGGTCGCGTCGTACGTCGTCACCTGGGTCAGTCCGGTGTCCACCGGGGTGAAGCGGGCGGGCGTCCGGTGCGACCGGGCCTCGCGCAGGGTGCGGCCCCAGAAGGCGTCGAGGTCGGCGGGTTCGTCGAGGTCGGGCCGCAGTGCGAGGCACTCGGCGAGGGTGAGGTCCGTCAGTGGCATGAGGGGGCCCGGGGGTGAGGCGCGCGTCCGGCGCGGCGCGGGGTGGGGAAGGGGCCGGCGGGACCGACCCGAAAGGCGTAAGGGCAGACGTCTGATGTCTGCTGTCCTGGGACCCTAGAGATCGTGTCGTCGGCCGTCAAGTACCCCTGCGCCGCCCCTCCCGGGACGCGGACACACCGCAGGCGCCCCGGGCAAGGGGGCGCCTGCGGCGGGCGGGGCGGGATCAGCGGCGGGCGCGGGCCTCCGCGATCCGCCGGCGCACGGGGGCGTAGTGGTCGGCGAGCGCCGCGGCGAACTCGGCCGGGTCGCGGTCGCGCACGGCGTCCACGATGCGCTGGTGGTTGGCGATCGTGGCGGCCTCGTGCTCGTGCGTGAAGACGTCCAGGTGCGGCGCGACGATCACGTAGACGTCCCAGAAGGCCGTGGAGAGCTGGCCGATGAGGTCGTTGCCGAGGGGCGCGAGGAGCAGGGTGTGGAAGGCGCGGTCGGTCTCGACGAAGCCGTCGCCCCCGCCGGAGCCGCCCGCGCGCATCTCGTCGACGAGGCCCTGGAGCCGCTCGATCTGGTCCTCGCCGAGGGAGGCGACGAGCCGGTCGGCCATCCCCCGCTCGAACAGCTCGCGCACCTCGACCAGGTCGGAGAGGACCTGGAAGTCGTCGTCGGGACTGAGCAGCCCCCGGAAGGCCAGGCTCTCCACCAGGGCGGACAGGCTCAGCCGCCCCACGTAGGTGCCGTGGCCGTGCCGCACCTCGACGATGTCGAGGGCCGTGAGGATCCTGATCGCCTCCCGCACGCTGGAGCGGCTGGCGCCGAGCGCCTCGCACAGCGCGGGCTCGGTCGGCAGCGGATCCCCCGGGCGCAGCTTGTTGCGCAGGATGTACGCCTTGATGCCGTCCACCACCTCCTGGCGCAGCGGTTGACGCGCCGCCTTGGGCTCCGGCACCACAGGCCGGACGGCCCCCTGTCCCAACGCCACCTCTTGACCCCTCTCACTCGCCCAGCTACGTTCCCACGTTATCAAGCATCAGACATCAGACGTCTGATGCGCACGAGGCCCCCACTCGCCTCCCTCCGCTCGACCATCCGTCATCTCCCGCCTGGAGGACTCCTTGTCCGCGCGCAGTGCAGCCGGCGTCGATCGCCGCACCTTCATGAGATACACGAGTGCCATCGGTGTGGCGACCGCGGTCACCACGGGCCTCACGGCCTGCGGGGGCCCGGCCTCCAGCGGAGACGGTACCGGCGACTCGGGCGGCGGCGGCGACACCATCGAGGCGGGCATCTCCTACCCGCTGTCCACGGGCTTCGACCCGATGATCACCTCGGGTGCCACCCCGTACGCGGCCAACATGCACATCTTCGAGGGACTGGTCGACCTCGACCCGGCCACGCTCGTGGCACGCCCCGCGCTGGCCACCGAGATGCCCAAGAAGATCAACGCGACCACCTACCGGGCCACCCTGCGCCCGGGCGCGACCTTCCACGACGGCTCTCCGGTCACCGCGGACGACGTGGTGTTCAGCTTCGAGCGCGTCCTGGACGAGAAGAACGCCTCGCTGATGGCGCAGTTCGTGCCGTTCGTCGACCAGGTCACCGCCGTCGACGCCTCGACGGTCGAGTTCAAGCTGAAGTACGCCTTCGCGCTCTTCCCGTCGCGCGTCTCGGTGGTCCGGATCGTGCCGAAGAAGATCGCCGGCGCGGACGCCAAGTCCTTCGACTCCCGTCCGGTCGGCTCGGGCCCCTACCGGTTCGTCTCGGCGGTCCGCGAGGACAAGATCGTCATGGAGGCGTACGACAAGTACAACGGCCCGCACCCCGCCAAGGCCAAGCGGATGGTCTGGCGCCTGATCTCCGACCCCTCGGCACGCGTCAGCGCGCTCAAGTCCGGCCGGGTGCAGGCCATCGAGGACGTGCCCTACATCGACGTCAAGGGCTTCACCGGCAAGGACAAGGTCGAGTCCGTCCAGTCGTTCGGACTGCTCTTCCTGATGTTCAACTGCGCCGACGCGCGGTTCCGGGACAAGCGGGTGCGGCAGGCCCTGCACTACGCCCTCGACACCGAGAAGATCATCTCCACGGCGCTGCTCGGCAACGCCGAGGCGGCCACCGGATACGTGCCGGCCACCCACCCCGACCACCACCAGGCCGCCACCGTCTACACCCACGACCCGGCCAGGGCGCGCAAGCTGCTCGCCGAGGCGGGCGCGGACCGGCTCTCCTTCACACTCATGCTCACCGACAACGGCTGGGTCAAGGACATCGCGCCGCTGATCAAGGAGAGCTGGGCGGCCGTCGGCGTCGAGGCCAAGCTCGACATCCAGCAGTCCGCCGCGCAGTACGCCAAGATCGACAAGGGCGACTTCCACGCCCTGGCCGCGCCGGGCGACCCGTCCGTGTTCGGCAACGACGCCGACCTGCTGCTGCGCTGGTTCTACTACGGGTTCTGGCCGGAGAACCGTTACGGCTGGGCCGGTTCCGCCGCCTACCGGCAGACGAAGTCGCTGCTCGACAAGGCCGCGGCCGAGCCCGACGAGACGAAGCGCAAGGAGCTGTGGGGCCGGGTGACCGACCTGGTCGCCGACGAGGCCGCCCTGTACCCGGTGCTGCACCGCAAGCTGCCCACGGCGTGGCGCGAGGGAACGCTGACCGGGTTCCGGCCGCTGCCCACCACCGGGCTGTCCTTCGTCGACGTCGGCCGGGCCTGACCGCGCACCACCCGGCCGCCGGGCCGCCGCCACGCCCCCGGGGCCGCGGCGGCCCCCGACCCCGATCACTAGGAACCCCACGATGGTTGCATTCCTCCGGCTCGCGCTGCGCCGCGTCGCGATGATGCCGGTGATGGTCCTCGGCATCGCGCTGCTGGTCTTCGTGGTCCTCCGGTTCTCGCCGACCGACCCCGCGTACAACGCGCTCGGCGAGTCGGCGAGCCCCGAGGCCCGCGCGGCGTTCGCCGAGGCGAACGGCCTCGACGACCCCCTGCCCGTGCGCTACCTCGCCTTCCTCGGCGACCTGCTGCGCGGGGACCTCGGCGTCACCATGTCGCCCAGCCAGCCCGTCACCGACCGGATCGCCACCGCCTTCCCGCTCACGCTGCAACTGACCCTGCTCGGTCTCGCGCTCGCCGTCGTGCTGGCGCTCGTCTTCGGCGTCACCAGCGCCGTCCACCGGGACCGCTGGCCGGACCAGGTCTTCCGGGTGCTGTCGATGGCCGGCATCGCCCTGCCCTCCTTCTGGCTCGGTGTCCTGCTCATCCAGCAGTTCTCGCTGAACCTGCCGCTCTTCCCGACCGGCGGCTACGTCAATCCGGCCGACTCCCTCTCCGGCTGGCTGGAGAGCATGACGCTGCCCGCGCTCTCCCTCGCCCTCCCCGTCGCCTCGTCGCTGGCCCGTCTGGTCCGCACCTCGATGGTCGCCGAACTCGACCGCGACTACGTGCGCACCGCCCGCGGCAGCGGCCTCCCGCCCTTCCTGATCATCCGGTCGGTACTGCGCAACGCCCTGGTCACCCCGCTGACCGTGCTCGGCGTCAAGGTCGGCTACATGCTCAGCGGCGCGGTCGTCATCGAGGCGATCTTCGACCTGCCGGGCATGGGCAAGCTGATCCTCGAAGGCGTCACCGGCGGCGACGTCGGTCTGGTCCAGGGCACCGTGCTCACCATCGCGGTCGCCTTCCTCGTGGTCAACGTCGTCGTCGACCTGCTCTACCTGCTCGTCAACCCGCGCATCAGGACGGTGTGATGTTCGCTCCACGCTCCCTCGCCGGGCGGACCGCGCCGGGCACCCGCCTGCGCCGCCTGCCCGTGCCCTCCCGGATCGCCCTCGGCGTCCTCCTCCTGGTCGCCCTCGGCGCGGTGTTCGCCCCACTGCTCACCCAGGACCCGCTGGCCACCGGCGTCCCGGCCCAGGCTCCGGGCGCCGACCACTGGTTCGGCACCGACCGGGCCGGCCGCGACGTGTTCGCGCGGGTCGTGCACGGGGCGCGCTACTCGCTCGTCATCGGCCTCGGCGCCACCCTGCTCGCGCTGGTCGCCGGGTCCGCGCTGGGCGCGCTCGCGGCCACCGCCCGCCGGTTCGCCGACGAGTCGGTGATGCGCACCCTCGACGTCGTGATGTCCTTCCCCCCGATCGCGCTGGCCGCCGTCCTCGTCGCCGTCTTCGGACCCAGCGTCCCGGTCATCATCGTCACCATCGCCGTCGTCTACGCGCCCTCGCTCGCCCGCGTGGTGCGGGCCAACGTGCTGGAGCAGTACGGCGAGGACTACGTCGCCGCGGAACAGGTGATCGGCGCCCGCCGCGGCCACATCGTGGCCCGGCACGTCGCCGTCAACTGCGCGGCGCCGGTGCTGGTGTTCGCCACCGTCATGGTGGCCGACTCGATCATCTTCGAGGCGAGCCTGTCCTTCATCGGCGCCGGTGTGCAGGACCCCGACCCGAGCTGGGGCAGCGTCCTGGCCTACGGGCGGCAGATCCTGCTGTCGGGCGGCTGGTGGGCGACCCTCTTCCCCGGCCTGTGCGTGCTGCTCACGGTGCTCGCGCTGAACGTCCTCTCCGAGGGCATGACCGACACCGCCGCCTCCCCGGACACCTCCCGCTCCGGCGGCACGGCCTCCGACGAGGAGAACGCCTCCGCCGCCGCGCCGGACGCCGGGGCCGCCGAGGTGGACGCCGCGCTCGACGCGCTCGCCGCCCGCCTCGCCGTACGGGAGCCGGCCGTGCCGCCGCTGCCCGAGGACAGCGCCGACCTCCTCGTGGTCCGCGACCTGACGATCCGCTTCCCCGACCGCTACGGCGACACCCGTGTCGTCGACGGCATCTCCTTCACCGTCCGCGAGGGCGAGACACTCGGCCTGGTGGGCGAGTCCGGCTGCGGCAAGTCGATCACCAGCCTCGCCGTCATGGGCCTGCTCGCCCGCAACGCCGAGGCCACCGGCGAGATCCTCTACCGGGGCCGCGACCTGCTCAGGCTCTCCCCGAAGGAGCGCCGCGCCCTCATGGGCCCGGAGATCGCCATGGTCTACCAGGACGCCATGTCGTCGCTGAACCCGTCCGTCCTGGTCGGCACCCAGCTCCGCCGGCTCACCTCCCGCGGCGGCACCCGCACCCCGGCCGAACTCCTCGAACTGGTCGGCCTCTCCCCCGAGCGCACCCTGCGCAGCTACCCCCACGAGCTCTCCGGCGGCCAGCGCCAGCGCGTGCTGATCGCGATGGCGCTCTCCCGCAGCCCCCGGCTACTCATCGCCGACGAGCCGACCACCGCCCTCGACGTCACCGTGCAGGCCCAGATCGTCGAACTGCTGGTCCGGCTGCGCGACGAACTCGGCTTCGCCATGGTCCTCGTCTCCCACGACCTGGCCCTGGTCGGCGACCTCGCCCACCGGGTCGCGGTGATGTACGCGGGACAGGTCGCCGAGGCCGGGTCGACCCGGGCGCTGCTCACCGACCCGGCGCACCACTACAGCCGCGGGCTGCTCGGTTCCGTCGTCTCCCTGGAGACCGGCGCGCGCCGGCTGCACCAGATCCGCGGCGTGGTGCCCGCGCCCAGGGCGTTCGGCCCCGGCTGCCGCTTCGCCTCCCGCTGCTCCGCCGCCACCGAGCGGTGCCGCACCAGCCCGCCGGCCCCCACCGGCCGCGAGGGCTCACCGGACCACCGCGTCGCCTGCCACCACCCGGCGCCCGCCGGCCGGCCGCTGGAGGGCGCCCGATGACCGCCTCGAAGGACACGCCCATGGACCCCCTCATCCGCCTCGACCGCGTCCACGTACGGCACCGGGCCCGCAGCGGCGGCCTCCTGCGCCGGGACACGGTGCACGCCCTGACCGACGCCTCCCTCGAAGTCCGGCCCGGCGAGATCCTCGGCCTGGTCGGGGAGTCGGGCTGCGGCAAGTCCACCCTGGCCCGCGTGGTCACCGGGCTCCAGCGGCCCACCGAGGGCCGGGTGCACTTCCGGGGGCAGGACCTGTGGACCATGAGCGCGGCCGAACGGCGCGGCCGGTTCGGGGCCGCGGTCGGCGTCGTCTTCCAGGACCCCTCGACCGCGCTGAACCCGAGGCTGCCGGTGAGCCGCATCCTGCGCGATCCGCTGGACGTGCACGAGCGGGGCACCCGGGCCGAACGCGAGCGGCGGGTGCGGGACCTGCTCGGCCTCGTGGGGCTGCCCGCGCACACCCTGGACGCGCTGCCCGGCCGGCTCTCCGGCGGCCAGCGCCAGCGGGTGGCGATCGCCCGCGCGCTCGCCCTGGAGCCGGAGCTGATCGTGGCCGACGAGCCGACCAGCGCCCTGGACGTGTCGGTGCGCGCCCAGATCCTCAACCTGCTGGTGGACCTGCGGGAGCGGCTGGGGCTGGGCATGGTCTTCATCTCCCACGACGTGCAGACGGTGCGGTACCTGGCGGACCGGATCGCGGTGCTCTACCTGGGCCGGGTGGTCGAGGAGGGCCGGTCCGCGCGGGTCACGGGCGACTCCCGCCACCCGTACACCGAGGCGCTGCTCTCGGCGACGCCGAGCCTGCTGGAGCGGCCGGAGCGGATCGTGCTGCACGGTCCCGTCCCCTCGGCCACGCACCCGCCGTCGGGCTGCCCGTTCCGCACCCGCTGCTGGAAGGCGGACGACGCGTGCGCGGGCGCCTTCCCGGCGGCCTCCGAAGGGGTCGAGGGGCACCGCTGGCACTGCGTCCACCCCCAGCCGGGCACCGCCGCGCCGGCCGCCGGCGGACCGGGCCCGGGAGCCGCCGCCGTCGGGGCCTGAGGGGCGGCCCGTCCGGGGGTGGGCGGGGTAACGCGGCCGAGGCCGGACAATGGGTTCATGGACGGACTGGCTCGGCGCTCGCCGCGGGTCAGGGTGCTCGTCTGGATCGTGGCGGTGCTGAGCCTGACCGTGCTGGCGGCCGCCGCGGTCGTGCGCAGCACCCTGCTCGACCCCGGCTTCTACGGACAGGTACTGGAGGACGAACGCGCCTACCAGCGGATCTACGACGAGGTCCTGGTCGACCCGCGCGGTGCGCCGGCCACCCAGGAACTGCTGGACCGGCTGCCCGTGCCCCAGTCCACCGTCACCTCCAACCTCAAGGTGGTGATCCCGCCGGAGACGCTGCGGGCCATGGGCGACCGGCAGATCGCCGAGGTGGTCCGGTACCTGGAGGGCGACGGCGACCGGCTGCGGCTGACGGTCGACCTCGGGCCCGTCGTCGCCAACGTGCAACGGCTGAGCGAGGCGTACTTCGGGGACGCGGTGGCCGCGCTCCAGCAGCGCTCCGAGCCGGACTTCCAGGCGTTCGTGCAGCGGCTCTCCGAGATCGCCGCACAGGTCGTGGCGGGCGAGGCGCCGCTGGAGGGACTGCCATCCCTGCCGCTCTCGCACGAGCAGGCCCTCGCCGCGACGGACGCGCTGCTGCGCCTGGTGCCGCGCGACGGGCGGGCGGAGCTGCGGCCCACCGTGCAGGCGGCGCTGGACCGGGGCAACGTGACCGCCGCGCTGGCCGCCGTCGCGCCGGCCGCGGTGACCGACCAGGTCCGCTCGGCGGTGACGGAACTGGTGCGGGAGGCGCGCGACGGCACCTGGGTGCTCACCGTCGACCTCGACGCGTCCCGGGAGGTGGCGGAGCAGGCGCGGCACGCCCGCGCGGTGACCCGGCTCTTCCAGGAGGTGGTGGAACCGGCCGCCGCGGTGCTCTGCGCCGGTGCGCTGACCCTGCTGTGGTTCTCCTCTCCCCCGCCGACCGCGCGCCGGCTGATGCCGCTGGGCTGGGTGCCCGCCGCGGCGGCGGTGCTGACCGGGCTGGCCGTGCTGCTGCTGCGGGTGGCGCTCGGCGAGCTGCCGTTCCGGCCGCCGCCCGAGTGGCCGCCGGCGGCGACCCGGCTCTTCGACGACGTGCAGGCCGCCGCCGTGCAGCGGGTGCTGACGACGGCCACGGTCGTCGCCGTGATCCTGCTCGCCGCGAGCGCCCTGCTGATCACCGTCTCCTGGGTCTGGCAGACCCGGCCCAGTCTGCCCCGGCTCACCGACCCCCGGCACGCGCCGCTGCTGACCGCTGCCGTCTCGGCCTGCGCGCTGCTCGGCACGATGATCGCGCCGGTGGCGCTGACCGGCCCGTCGCCGCGCATCTGCCAGGGCAGCGCCGAACTGTGCGACGCCCGGTACGACGAGATCGCCCAGCTCGCCTCGCACAACGCGATGGCGACGACCGCGGACCGGTTCATCGGCCCCCTCCAGGACCCGGACATGGTGGGCCAGCTCGACGCCGGGGTGCGGGTCCTGCTGCTGGACACACACCGCTGGGAGCGGCCGGAGGAGGTCGCCGGCCGGCTGAGCACCTCCGAGTTCTCGCCGGAGCTGCGCGACCGGCTCACCCGGGTGCTGGAGCGGGTCAACCCGCCCCATCCGGGCCTGTGGCTGTGCCACTCGGTGTGCGGCGCCGGGGCGCTCGAACTGACGGCGTCGCTGCGCCAGACGGGCGACTGGCTGCGCGCGAACCCGACCGAGGTCGTGACGCTGATCGTGCAGGACGGCATCGACGGCGAGGACACCCGCCGCGTGTTCGAACGGGCCGGGCTGGCCGACCTGCTCTACGTGCCGGACGCGGACCCCGACAAGCCGTGGCCGAAGCTCAAGGACATGATCGACAGCGGCCGGCGGCTGGTCGTCTTCGCGGAGAAGGCGGACGGCCCCGCCCCGTGGTACCGGAACTTCTACCGGTACGGCATGGAGACACCGTTCGCCTTCCGCAGCCCCTCGGAGATGAGCTGCGTACCGAACCGGGGCGGCACGGACAAGCGGCTCTTCCTGATGAACCACTTCGTCACGGCGGGCGGCGGGCGGCGGCTGGACGCGGGCACGGTCAACTCCCGCGACCGGGTGCTGGAGCGGGCCCGCGCGTGCGAGCGGGAGCGGGGCCGGCCGGTGAACTTCGTCGCCGTCGACTACGCGACGATCGGCGACGCGCTCGGCGCGGTCCAGCAGCTCAACACGGAGCGGCTGCACGGGAACGCCGGCCGGCCGGGCGCGGCGCCCGCGCGCCCGGCCCCGGGCGGCTGAGCCCGCCGTACGGCGTCCGGGGCCGTACCGCTCAGTGCCAGCTGTGCGGGGCGAGGAAGCCGGCGGCCCGTTCGGGCCGGGCCCAGCCGGGGCGCGGGGCGTCGCCGGCCGGGCCGGGGTCCGCCGGGGCGGCGGTGGCGCGGGCCAGCAGGACCGCGGTGACGGCGGCGAGTTCCTCGGGGCCGGCGTGGCCCTTCTCGACGCGCAGGTGGCTGGTGCTCACGCGGGGCTCCTTGTCACTGGGGCGGGTTGCCGTGCTTGCGGAAGGGCAGGTCGGCGTGTTTGGCGCGCAGCATGGCGAGCGAGCGGGCCAGGACCTCGCGCGTCTCGGCGGGGTCGACGACGTCGTCGACGAGGCCGCGCTCGGCCGCGTGGTAGGGGTGCATCAGCTCGGCCCGGTAGGCGTCGACCAGGCGGGCGCGTACGGCCTCGGGGTCCTCGGCGCCCGCGATCTGGCGGCGGAAGATGACGTTGGCGGCGCCCTCGGCGCCCATCACGGCGATCTCGTTGGTGGGCCAGGCGTAGGTGAGGTCGGCGCCGATGGACTGGCTGTCCATGACGATGTAGGCGCCGCCGTACGCCTTGCGCAGGATGAGGGAGATCCGCGGGACGGTCGCGTTGCAGTAGGCGTAGAGCAGCTTGGCGCCGTGGCGGATGATGCCGCCGTGCTCCTGGTCGACACCCGGCAGGAAACCGGGCACGTCCAGCAGCGTGACGATCGGGATGTTGAACGCGTCGCACATCTGGACGAAGCGCGCCGCCTTCTCGCTCGCCTCGATGTCCAGCACCCCGGCGAGGACCCGCGGCTGGTTCGCCACCAGGCCGACCACCCGGCCGTCCAGGCGGGCCAGGGCGCAGACCACGTTGCGGGCCCAGTGCTCGTGGACCTCCATGACCTCGCCGTCGTCGACGAGCGCGGTGAGGACGCGGTGCATGTCGTACGGGCGGTTGGCGTCCACGGGGACCAGGTCGAGGAGGTCGGGGGTGCGGCGGTCGGGCGGATCGTCCGAGGCCACGACCGGGGGGTGCTCCCGGTTGTTCTGCGGCAGCATCGACAGCAGGTAGCGCACCTCGGCGAGGCACGTCTCCTCGTCGTCGTAGGCGAAGTGGCACACGCCGCTGGTCCCGGCGTGCACGTCGGCGCCGCCCAGGCCGTTCTGGGTGATCTCCTCGCCGGTGACGGCCTTGACGACGTCCGGGCCGGTGATGAACATCTGCGAGGTCTCGCGGACCATGAACACGAAGTCCGTCAGCGCCGGACTGTAGGCCGCCCCGCCCGCGCACGGGCCGAGCATCACGCTGATCTGCGGGATGACACCCGACGCCCTGGTGTTGCGCTGGAAGATGCCGCCGTACCCGGCGAGCGCGGAGACACCCTCCTGGATACGCGCACCGGCCCCGTCGTTCAGGGAGACCAGGGGAGCACCGGCCGCGATGGCCATGTCCATGATCTTGTGGATCTTGGTCGCGTGGGCCTCGCCCAGCGCACCGCCGAAGATCCGGAAGTCGTGCGCGTACACGAACACCGTCCGGCCCTCGACCGTGCCCCACCCGGTGACCACACCGTCCGTGTACGGCCGCTTCGCCTCCAGACCGAAGCCGCTCGCCCGGTGCCGGCGGAGCTGCTGCACCTCGTGGAAGGAGCCGGGGTCGAACAGCAGCTCGATCCGCTCCCGCACGGTCAGCTTGCCCCGGGCGTGCTGTGCCTCGGTCGCCCGTTCGCCCGGTCCGGCGAGGGCCCGCGCGCGCACCGCGCGCAGGTCCTCCGCCCTCCCCCGGGTGTCCGCCGGGGCCGGGTCCTCGGTCCTGTCCTGCACCATGCTCATGTCGGGCGCTCCTCGTCCATGGGGGCGGCCCCCGGCCCGTCGGTCCGGGCGGCCACGCGTCGGGTCAGAAGAAGTTCCGGCGGAACAGCCGGTGGAAGATGCCCACGACGATGCCGTACAGCAGCGCCGCGACCGCGGAGGCGCTCAGGAACGCGCCCGTGCCGCCCGCGGCGAACGCTCCGAAGACCCAGTAGGCGGGCAGGACGCCGGGCAGTGCGTTGACGCCGGAGAAGTCGCCGAGCGCGCCCGTGACGCCGATCGCGGCCAGCACGAAGAGCGCCTTGAAGGCGGTGAGGCACTCGATCTTGTTCTTGGCGAGGGAGACCGCGACCAGCAGCGCCGCGGCCCCGCCCGCCGCGCACAGCGCCGCGAGCACCAGCGCCCGGCCCGCGCCGTACCCGCCGAGGCCGGAGGCGGACAGGAGCAGCAGCGGGTACAGCAGGCCCAGCAGGCCCGCCATCGCCAGGCGGGCGCCGAGGAACCGGGCCGGGGAGAGCGGCAGCACCCGGAACGCCGACACGAGTCCCTGGTCCCGTTCGTCCACCATCAGCAGCGCCGTCATGAACGCCGGGAACATGCCGACGATCACACAGAAGAGGCCCAGCAGCTCGGCGTGGTGGCCGCCCACCGCGGGCCAGCGGCGTTCCAGCAGCGGCACCCCGGCCCGCAGCAGGACCAGGAAGACCAGCGGGACGACGAGCAGCCCGCCCACCGTCCGGTCGCGGACCACGCTCCGCAGGTCGTTCGCCCAGATGACCCTCGCCGTCCTCACGCCGCCCCCACCCGGCCCCGTACCCGCGCGTCGAAGGAGCGCACGGCCCACACGAACGCGGCGGCGCCCGCGACCGCGAGGAGTCCCACGGCGTAGAAGACCTCCCACAGCGGACGGGGGGCGAGCGAGCGTTCGATGAGGAGCAGGGACGCCTGGGTGGGCAGGACGTGGTACGCCGCGCGACCGCCGATGCCGAGGAAGCCGAGCAGCGGCAGGTACAGCGGCACCAGGAAGACCGGCACGATCAGCAGGTACTCGTTGAGCGACCGCACCCGCACCACGGCCGCGACGCCGACGCAGACGAAGAGCGCCGAGGTCAGGACGACCGCCGTGAGCAGCGGCACCGGCCGGAATCCGGTGCCGTGCGCCGTGACCGTCATGGTGAGCGCGCACACCACCGACACCGCCGTCAGCGACAGCGCCTTGGCGCCCACGTACAGCGCCGGGGTGAGCGGGGTCACCGCGACCGCGTGCAGGGTGCCCGCGCCCCGCTCGAAGAGCATGAGGGCGCCCACGAAGAGGAAGCCGATCATCGTGGGGTCGGAGAGGACCAGCAGCACCGTCACGTCCGCCCGCCACTGCTCCGGGAGCAGCCGCAGTCCGATCCCGTACGCGGCGGTGACCAGGACGGCGACGGTGACGATCTGGTAGCGCAGTTGGAGCCGCAGGTCCCACACGACCGCGCGGGCCAGGGTGCGCAGCGTGTCGCGGGAGCCGCGCGGCACCGGGGCGTCGAGGACGGTCATGTCAGTTTCCGTCCGGTCGCGGCGACGAACACGTCCTCCAGGGAGCGTTCCCGGGAGTGCACCGACACCAGTTCGTGCCGGCGCAGCACGTCGAGGAACGCCTCGTCGGTGCCGAGCCGGTCCAGCGGGAACTCCTTGACGGCGAGGACGCCGTCCTGCCGGTACTCGACGACGACGTGCCGCCGCGAGTCCTGGGCGCACAGCTCCTTGGGGGCGCCGGTGCGGCGGACGGTCCCGTCGACGAAGAACGCCACCCGGTCGCACAGTTCCTCGGCGTCGTGCATGTTGTGCGTGGTGAGGAAGACCGCCTTCCCGCGCCGGCGCTGCTCCTGGACCATGTCCTTGAGCAGCCGGGCGTTGACCGGGTCGAGTCCGCTGGTGGGCTCGTCGAGGAAGAGGACCCGCGGGTCGTGCAGGAGCGCGCGGACGAAGCACAGGCGCATCTTCATGCCCTTGGAGTAGTCCTCGACCCTGCGGTCGGCGTGCTCGTCGAGGCCGACGCGGGCCAGCAGTCCGGTGAGGTCCGCCGTGGAGCGGTAGAAGGAGGCGAAGAAGCGCAGGTTCTCCCGGCCGGTCAGTTTCATGAAGAGGTTGGGGAGTTCGAAGCCGACCCCGATCTCCTCGTAGTAGTCGGCGCCGCGGCCGGCCACGTCCCGGCCCAGGACGCGCACGGTGCCCTCGAAGGGCTCCAGGCGGCCGGTGAGGATCTTCTGCACGGTGCTCTTGCCGGCCCCGCTCGGCCCGAGGAACCCGAAGACCTCGCCGGGGCCCACCCTGAAGGAGACGTCCCGCACGGTGGGCCGCGACCCGCCGCGATAGGTGTAGGACAGTCCGTCGACTTCGATCACTACCGCTTCTTCCTTCGCTGTTCCGGGCCCGCCGAACCGGCCCGCTCCGGTGCGCGGGCCGGTTCCCGTGGCCCGCCGGGCGGGCCGGCGGGGGGTCACGGGGCGGGTGCCGCCTTGGCGACGATCACGCACTGGGCCTGATCGTCCTCGTCCTGTCCCGCGATGCCGTGGATCTCCGTCTCCTCGAACCCGGCGCGGCGCAGTGCCCGCCGCCAGCCCCGGGCGTCGAGCAGGGGCGATCCCTGGACGCGCTGGTCCTCGTCCTCGAACAGCCACCAGCCGGGCGTCAGTCCGAAGGTCAGTGTGTTGTAGTCGAGCCGGTGGGTGAGTTCGTTGACCACCAGGATGCCGCCCGGCTTGAGCAGGTCCCGGCAGTGCGCCAGGGTCGTGTCGATGTCCCGGGTGGTGTGCAGCACGTTGCCGGCCACCACGACGTCCATGGTGCGCGGTTCGTACCCCTGGGCCGCCGGGGGCCGTTCGACGTCGTACGGGGCGAACTCGACGTGCGGCCGGCCGGGCCCGAACCGCTGCTCGGCGACGCGCAGGAAGGCCGCGCCGACGTCCGTGTAGTGGTAGCGGAGCCGGTCGCCGAGGTGGTGCAGGGCGTCGAGGACGAAGACGCTGGTGCCGCCGGTGCCGGCGCCGACCTCGAAGACCTGCGGCCGGGCGCGCGGGTAGCGGCGGGCGAAGTGCCGCGTGTGCTCCTCGACCGCGTCGGCGACCAGGCGGTTGTAGAACTCGCTCTGGACGCTGCCCCGGTAGATCTCGGCGACCAGTTCCATGGAGCCCCCGGGGAAGATGACGTCCGTGGCGTCGCGGTGGCCGGCCATCACGTCGGGCAGGGCGCCCTGGCAGGTGGTGAGCAGCGGCAGGTACGCGGCGACCGAGGGGTGCGCGGCGGCCAGCTCGGCGGCCTTCGCGGCGATCTCCCGCTCGCCGCCGGGGAAGACGGCCTGGGCCATCTTGCGGGTCGTGGTCAGGGCCCCGCCGTCCCGTTCCAGCGCGTAGCCCTCGCGGACGAGGATGTCGCAGCAGGCGTCGAACAGCCGCCGGTAGCCGGGCCGGACGGCGAGCCGGTCGCGCAGCTCGGCCCGGTCGGCGGGTGCGCCGTCGCCGGGAAACGCGCCGGTGCCGCGGAGGACGTGGGCCAGCAGCCGGTTGCCGAGGGCGGTGAGCGCGTCGAAGCCCTCGCGGAAGGCGGCGTAGGCGTCGGTGTCGACCCGCGGGGGCTGCTTGAGCAGCGCCTCGATGCGCCGGGCGGCGGGGGTCAGGGTGGGCTCTTCGAGCTGGTTGAGGTGGTCGTTGTCCAGTGCGACGACCTGGAAGTCACCCTTGACGACCTCCCGCCACGGGGTCTCGTAGTCGTAGCCGTCCAGGATGCGCGTGGGCTGCCAGTACAGGGCGCTGGCGCGGCCGGTGAAACCGTCGGTGGCCTTGAAGAACAGCACGTCGGAGGCGGTGTAGTCCCTCATGTCGTACACCTGGTAGATGCCCTCGGCCTGCTCGGAGCAGGTCAGTCCGCCCTTGAGGTAGCGGTAGACGTCGTCGGCGGCGAGGCGGCGTCCGCCGCGTTCCTTGGCCAGCCGGGCGAGTTCGCCCACCTGGAGCGCGGCGGGCAGGTGGGCCACGTCCTCCTTGCGGACGGCGCGTTCGGGGTGCTCGTCCAGGCGGAGGAAGTAGTTGGTCAGGTAGAGCTGGAGGAAGTCCCGGTCGTACATGCCGTGGTGCCGGTCGAACACCTCCTGGGTGGCCGGGTAGGTGTCGAACATGACGAGGTGGCGGATCTCCTCGCCCTCGTCGTGCAGCCGCTGGGCCATGCGCATGGCGACGAGGCCGCCGAAGGAGTAGCCGCCGAGGACGTACGGACCCTCGGGCTGCACCTGGCGGACGCAGTCGACGTAGTGGTCGACCATCTCGTCGAGGCTCTGCGGCATGGAGGAACCGTCGGTGCCCCGGGCCTGGAAGGCGTAGAGCGGGTAGTCGGGGCCGAGGGCCTGGGAGAGGTTCTGGAACCAGGTGGAGTAGCCGGTGGCGCCGTGCACCCAGAAGGAGGGCTGTCCCTCGCCGCCGATGTTGATGGGGAGCAGTTCGGCGGGGAGCCGGTTCTGCCGTGCGTCCGGGTCCGACGCCGCGGCGTGGCCGGCGACGACGCCGCCGATCTCCCGGTCGGCGAAGAACTCCTCGTGGACGTAGGCGGCGAGGGAGCGCAGCGTGGGGTGGTCGACGAGGGCGGTCAGCGGCACCTGGACGTCGAACACCTCCTGCACCACCTGCATGATCATGGCGCTGAGCATGGAGTCGACGCCGAAGTCCTTGAGGTCGCGGTCCTCGTCGAGTTCGTCGTCGGCCAGTTTCAGCTTCTCCAGCAGGATGTCCCGCAGCGCGGCGCGGACGTACGCCTCCCCGGTGAGCGCCGCCCCGTCCCGCGCCGGGTCCGGCGCGGCGGCGGCGTCGGCGCCGCGGGCGGCGGGCAGGGCGGCCGGGGCCGGCCCGCCGGGCGGCGCGGTGAACCAGTACCGCTTCTCCTCGAACGGGTAGGCGGGCAGCGAGGTCCGCCGTGGTGCCCCGCCCGCGGAGGGCAGCGCCGTCCAGTCCACTCGGGCGCCGTTCACCCAGGCGGCGGCCAGCCGGTCCGGGCCGGCCGTCGTGCCGGGGGGCGGGGCGGCGGGGCGGGCCGGTTCGTCGCCGGAATCCGGGGCGCGGCCCCGGTGGACGCCCGGGGCGCCGGTGTCGCCGGCGGCCACCTCGGTCAGCCGGGCGCGCAAGGCGTCCAGGGAGGGGGCGAGGACGGCGAGCCGTTCCCGCATCTCCTCGCGGCCCTCGCGGAGGGTGAAGGCGACGGCGTCCGCGCCGGGGCGGGAGCCGGGGTCGCGCTCCCATGCGGCGAGCCGGTCGACGAGGCGGACGACGGCCCGGCCGAGGGCGGCCTCGTCCCGCGCGGAGAGCAGGAAGACGTGCTCGCCCCCCGCGGTGCCGCCCGCGCGGGGCGGCCGGGCCGGCGGTTCCTCGACGAGGACGTGGGAGTTGACCCCGCCGAAGCCGAAGGAGCTGACCCCGGCCCGCAGCGGCAGCCGCCCTCCGTCGGGCCCGGTGAGGGGTTCCCAGGGGACGGTGCCGTCGACGATGCGGAACGGGCTGCCGGCCAGGTCCACGTACGGGTTGACCTCGTCGAGGTGGGCCATGCCGGGCAGCGCGCGGTGCCGCAGCGCCAGGATGACCTTCATCAGCCCGGCGATTCCGGAGGCCGGCTCCAGGTGCCCGATGTTGGTCTTCACCGAGCCGATGCCGCAGTAGGGGGCGGCGGGCAGTTCCGTGCCGCGTTCCCGGGCGAGCCGGCGGAAGGCGAGCTTGATGCCGTTGACCTCGACGGGGTCGCCCAGTTCGGTGCCGGTGCCGTGGAGTTCGAGGTAGCCGATGGTCTCCGGGCCGGCGTCGGCCTCGCGGGCCGCGGCGCACAGCAGGGCCGCCTGTGCCTCGGCGTTGGGGGCGGTGAGGGAGGCGGCGCGTCCGCCGTGGTTGACGGCGGTGCCGCGGATGACGGCGTGCACCTGGTCGCCGTCGGCGAGGGCCCGGTCGAGGGGCTTGAGGACCAGCATGCCGACGCCCTCGCCCTTGACGTAGCCGTTGGCGGCGGCGTCCAGCGTCTTGCACCGGCCGTCCGGGGAGAGCAGGCCCATCATGCCCGCCGCCACGGTGGAGTGCGGGGAGAGGTTGAGCGAGATGCCGCCCGCGACGGCGAGTTCGCATTCGCCCTGGCGCAGGGAGCGCACGGCCCGGTGCACGGCGACCAGGGAACTGGAGCAGGCGGTGTTGACGGGCTCGCTCGGCCCGCGCAGGTCGAGCAGGTACGAGATCCGGTTCACCGAGATGGAGTGCTCGTTGCCCAGGCCGGACTGGGCGCTCATGACGCCGGCCTCGTGCATGAGGTGCTGGTAGTCGCTGAACTGGATGCCGGAGAAGAGGCCGACCGGGCGTCCGGCCAGCGCGGAGGGCCGGTACCCGGCGTCCTCGACGGCGGACCACACCGTCTGGAGCAGCATGCGCTGCTGGGGGTCCATCATCTCGGCCTCGGCCGGGGAGATGCCGAAGAACAGCGGGTCGAAGGTGTCCGCGCCCTCCACGAAGCCGCCCCAGCGGTACGGGGTGCGCCGCTCGGGCGGCAGTTCCTCGCTGTCCAGGGCCCGCCAGTCCCACCGGTCGGCGGGGACCTCCGTGATCAGGTCCCGCCGGTGGTAGAGGTTGTCCCAGTAGCGGTCGAGGTCGCGGGAGCCGGGGAAGCGCCCGCTCATGCCGATCACGGCGACGGGAGCGGGGGTGCCGTCTGCCGGGGCGCCGGTGGCGGGCCGTGCGGGGGCGGTCGTGCGGGTGTTCGCCGGGGCCGTGACGAGGCCGGCGGGGCCGGCGGGGCCGGTGGACGACTTCGCGGGGGCGGTGACGGGCTGCGCGGGGCCGGTGGTGGCCTGGGCGCGCGCGGCGGCGAGGCGGTCGCCGTGCTCCTCGACGAGCCAGTCCACGGCCCCGGCGATGCCGCGCCGCTCGTAGAACAGGGTGGGTGAGAAGGCGACCCCGAGCCGGGTGGAGATGCGGTCGGCCAGCGCCTTGAGGGAGACCGACTCGAAGCCGTAGTCGCCGAGCGGGGTGCGCCGGTTGACGCGGGCCGGGTCGAGTCCGATGGCCTCGCCGGCGAACTCGGTCAGGGTCCGCTCCAGCCGGGCGCGCAGGTCCTCGGTGGCCGGGGGCCGGTGTGCGGTGTCCGCCGTGCTGTCCATGGTGGCCTCCGGGTCGTCCGGCGCGGGGGGTGCGGATGCGGGTGCGGTCGCCGGGGGCGGCGCGGTGTCGAGCCAGTGGCGTTCCCGGGCGAAGGGGTAGCCGACCAGGGGGACGGTGCGGCGGGGGCGGCCGGTGTGCGGGGCCCGCCAGTCGACGGGGGCGCCGCGCACCCACCGCGCCGCCCGCGCCTCGGGGCCGTCTCCGCCGTGCGCGTCGGGGGCCGGCGCGTCGGGGCCGTCGGTCACGCTGCCGGTGAAGACACCGGGGGCGCCGGTGCGGCCCTCGGCGTAGGCCCTGAGCCCCCGGACGGCCTCCCGGAGGTCGTCCGCGACGACGGCGAGGCGCTCGTCCATCGCCTCCCGGCCGGTCTGGAGGGTGTGCGCGACATCGGCGAGCCGGGGGGCCGGGCCCGGCGGAGCCGACCCGGCGGGCGCCGCGAAGTATGCGCGCAGGGCCCTTTCCTGATGACACATCAGGTGTCGGACGAGGTCGCTTACGGTGTGCGCGGAGGCGGGCAGTTCGTCGCCGGGCAGACCGCACTCCTCGGCCACGGCGGCGCCCAGCCGGGCCCGCGTCACCCCGTCGAAGCCGCAGTCGGCCAGATCGTCGTCCTCCCCCAGGTCCCCGGGGCGCAGCCCGAGCAGCTCCGCGAGCCGCGTCAGCAGGTACCCGCGCAGCCGCTCGGGCAGGGCGTCCCGCGCGACCCACCCCTCCAGCCGTCCGGCGAGCCGGGCGGCCAGCTCGGCCAGCCGGTCCGAGGTCTTCGCGGAGACCACCACGATCTGCCGGCCGTCCCTGTCGTCGTCCTCCCCCGCCGGGGTGTCCGGCTCGGGCGCCTCCAGGATCACGTGGGCGTTGGAGCCGCCGGCGCCGAAGGAGCTGACGCCCGCGATCAGGCGGGGCCGGTCCGTGCCGCGCGGCGCCCAGGCGGCGGGGCCGCGCTGCACCCGGAAGGGCGAGGAGTCCAGTGCGGCGTGGGGATTGAGGTCCTCGGCGTGCAGGGACGGCACCAGCGTCCGGTGCCGCATCTGGAGGATCACCTTGGTCACCGCGGCGACACCGGCCGCCGACTCCAGGTGGCCGATACCCGACTTCACCGAGCCGATCGGGATGCGGGACGGGTCGTCGGGGCCGGCCGGCGGCTCGGCCGGCACGGCGCCCGGCACGGCGCCCGGCACGGCGTCCGGGGTGGCCTCCGGCGCGGCGCCCGGGGTGGCCTCCGGGGTGCCGAACACCTCGGTGAGGGCGGCCACTTCGATGGGGTCGCCGAGGGCGGTGCCGGTGCCGTGCGCCTCGACGTAGCCGACGTCCCCGGGACGCACCCGCGCCCGGCGCAGCGCCTCGCGGATCGCCGCGCTCTGGGCGCGGGTGCCGGGGACGGTGTAGCCGTTGGTGCGCCCGCCGTGGTTGACGGCGCTGCCCCGGATCACCGCGTGCACGGTGTCGCCGTCCGCCCGTGCCGCCGCCAGCGGCTTGAGCAGCAGCGCCCCGGCGCCCTCGCCGGGCACGTAGCCGTCGCCGCCGGCGCCGAAGCTGCGGCAGCGGCCGTCGGTGGACAGGAACCGGGCGAGGCTGAGCTGCCGGTACTTGTCGGGGTGGGTGCTGAGGTTGACCCCGCCGGCGACGGCCGTGTCGCACTCGCCCCGGCGCAGGCTCTCGCAGGCCAGGTGGAGCGCGGTGAGCGAGGAGGAGCACATGGTGTCCAGGGCCATGCTGGGCCCGCGGAAGTCGAAGAAGTACGACACCCGGTTGGCGATGGAGGCGTAGGACGAGACGCCCATGCGGCCGTCCGGGGCGGGCCCGTACCGCTGGTAGTCGCCGTACATCACGCCGACGAAGACGCCAGTCGTGCCCCGGCGCAGGTCGGCGCGGGTGCGGCCGGAGTCCTCCAGGGCGTGCCAGACGGTCTCCAGGAAAACGCGCTCCTGGGGGTCCATCATGTCGGCGTCGCGCGGGGCGATGCCGAAGAACAGCGGGTCGAACCGGTCGATCCCGTCGAGGAATCCGCCCCATTTGCCGTAGCTGCGGCCGGGGCCGCCCTCCGGGTCGTAGAAGCCGTCCAGGGGCCAGCGGTCCTCGGGGATGGTGGTGACGCAGTCGCGTCCCCCGACGAGGTTCCGCCAGAACTCCTCCAGGTCGCCGGCCCCCGGGTAGCGGCCGGCGAGGCCGATCACGGCGATGCCCCCGTCTCCGTCGCCGTCGGCCGCGTCCCGCGACACCGGCCCGGCGGCCGGCACCGGGGCCGAGGCGGAGGCGGAGGCGGAGGCGGAGGCACGGGTGGTCGCGGACGCGGAGGCGGGGATCGCCTCGGGGACGGGGGTGGTGTCGGGGACGGGGGTGGCGTCGGCTCGGGGGAGCCTGGCCTCCAGCGCGGAGCGGTGGCGGCGGACGAGGTGGCCGGCGATCCCGGCGAGGTCGGCGTACTGGAAGAACAGGGTCTTGGGCAGCGGCCCGAAGGTGCGTTCCAGCCGCTCCGAGAGGCTCATCACCATGACCGAGTCGATGCCGTAGTGCTCGAACGGTGCCCCGGGGTCGATGCGTTCGGCGGGGACGCGCAGTTCCTCGGCGAGGACGTCGGTCAGCAGGCCGACGGCGAGCCGACGCAGACCGGCGTGCTCGCCGCCCCCCGTGTCCGCGGCGTCCGCGGTGCTCGCGGTGGTGTTCGCGGTGCTCGCTGCGTTCGCGGCGTTCGCGCCGTCGGCCGTGGCGGGCGCGTCGGCCGGGGTGGGGCGGCCGGGGCGGTCCGTCAGGGCACCGGCGGCGGACGGGGGGAGCAGGACGAGGTAGGTGCCGGGGAACGCGAGGGCCCGTTCGAAGGCCGCCACACCCTCCGCGACACCGAGGGCGTCGTCGGTGGCGAGCGGGCCGGCCATGCCTCCGCCGCTCCAGGCCGGCCAGGCGATCGACAGGGTCCGGCCGTGCCGCCGGCCCGCGGCGCGTTCCGCCTCGCGGGTGCCGGCGAACGCGTCGAGGAAGCCGTTGGCGTAGGCGTAGTCGCTCTGACCGGGGTTGCCGACGGCGGCGACCACGGAGGAGAACAGGACCAGGAACTCCAGCGGATCGTCGCGGGTGAGGTCGTCCAGCCACACCGCCCCGTCGCACTTGGCCGCGAGGACCTCGCGCGCCTCCTGCGGGGTCTTGCGCACCAGGAGCGCGTCGCGGACGGCGCCCGCCGCGTGGACGACGCCGTGCAGCGGGCCGAAGCGGCGCCGGATCTCCCGCATCGCCCGGTCCAGGGCGGCCCGGTCGGCGACGTCGGCGCGTTCGTGGACGACCTCGGCGCCGCCCTCGCGCAGCGCGCGCAGCGTCTCGCGGACCTCGGGGCCGGGCGCGGAGCGGCTGATGAGCACGGTCCGGACGCCGAGGGCGGCGAGACGGGCCGTCAGGGCGAGGCCGAGGTGTCCGGTCCCGCCGGTGATCACCCACGTGTGTCCGGGGCGGACCGGCGGGCCGGGGCTCTGCGGCAGGTCCGGGACCGCCTCCAGCACCCGCCGCTCGACGGTGCCGTCGGCGGTGATCCGGATCTCCGTCGGCTCGCCGGGCGACGGCTCGCCGAGCAGGGCCGTCCAGGCGGCGTCGGGCAGGCTCCCGTCGTCGGGGCCGGCGGGCAGGCCGACGGTCTGGACGCACAGGTCGGGGTTCTCCAGCCGGGCCGTGCGGGCGAAGGCGCCCAGCGCGGCGAGGCCGGGCCGCGTTCCCGCACGGCCGGCGGGACGGGCCACGCGGACGCCGACGGGGCCGGGCAGCGGCCGGGCGCACAGGGCCCGGGACAGCGCCAGCAGCGCGTCGAAACCGAGGGTCCGGTCGGTTTCCCGGCCGGAGCGTGCCGCCCACAGGACCAGGACGCGGGGCGGGCGGGCCGTGCCGGGCAGCGCGGCGAGGAGGCGGCCGTGGTCCTCCGCGGAGCCGGGCCGGATCTCGTACCACTCCGCGGTCACCCGCCGGAAGGCGTCGCCGGGGGTGGCCAGGACGACGGTGCCGCCGGGGTTCCGCTCCCGCAGCCGGTCGGCGGCCCTCCGGTCGGTGTCGAGGACGAGCAGCGGCCCGCCGGACGGGGCGGGCGGTTCCGTCTCCCGCCATCCGGTCGTGCACGGCGTGACGCCCGCCGGGACCGTCCCCCCGCCGGCCGCGAGGACCTCCAGGCCCTCCAAGGTCACCAGGACCGTGCCCGTGTCGTCGGCGATGCGGACGTCCAGCACGCCGTCGCCGCGGCGTACGAGGTGGGCGTGGCAGGCGTCCCCGAGCGGGCCGTGCACCGTCAGGGCGCGCAGCGCGCAGGGGACGCGGCGGACGCGGTCGTCGTCGTGGCCGAGGGCGACGAGGGCCTGGAGCGCGCCGTCGAGCAGCGTGGGCCGCGGCCCGTCCGGCTCTGCGGGGGCGTCGTGCCCCGCGGGCAGGCGGAGACGGGCGAGCACCTCGTCGGGGGCGGACCGCAGTTCGCGGACGACGCGGAAGGCGGGCCCGTAGGCGAAGCCGAGCCGCGCGAAGCGGGCGTAGCACTCCTCGTGTCCGAGGACCGTGGCGCAGCGGGCGCGGACCGCGGGCAGGTCGAGGACCGGGCCGGCCGGGGCGGCCCCGGCGGGGTCGAGCCGGCCGGTGGCGGCGGGGTCGCCGGCGGTGGTCCCCACGGTGAAGCGGACGGTGCCGTCCTCGTCCGGGGTGAGCCCGATCAGCACCCCGTCCTCGGCGGGGACGAGGGGGCGGTGCCAGACGACGCGGCTGATCCGCCGCGTCGGGCCGAGGCCCGCCCGCGCGGCGGCGGCGCGGACGAGGTCCAGGGTGACCATGCCCGCGACGACGGGCCGGCCGTCGATGACGTGGTCGGCGAGGAGCGGGTCGGCGGGGCGCGGAAGGAACCGGAACAGCGTCCCGCCGTCCGGCGAGGGCAGCCGCTGCCAGCCGGGGGCCGTGCCCCGCCCGGCAGGGGCGGGTTCGGCGCTCTGGGCGACGGGGGCCGTCGGGGCGGCCGTCGCGGCATGCCAGTACCGGTCCCGTTCGAAGGGGTACGGAGGCAGGGGGACGCGACGTCCGCCGTCGGGATGGAGCAGCGCAGTGGGCAGGGCGCCGCCGCGCTCGTACAGGGCCGCGGCGGTCTCCAGGGCGCGCGGGTGGGCGGTGTCGTCGTGGGCCGCGTCCGCGAGGTGCCCGCGGAGGGCTTCCCGCAGCCGGGCCTCCTCGGCGCCGTTCGGGCGGGCGGCCGGCGGCCGGTCGCCGCCGGGGGCGTCGAGCCGGTCCCGGATCGCCCGGCGCAGCCCCTCCGCGGTGGCGGCCACCAGGGCGGCACGGGCGTCGAGGTGCCTGCGTCCGTCGTGCAGGGTGAACGCGATGTCGCCGAGCCGGGGCGGCTCCCCCGCCGCGCCGAGCCACGTCTCCAGGTCCGCCAGGCGGCGGCGCAGCGCCCGCCCGGTCTTGGCGGAGACGAGGAAGAGCCGGGGCCGGTCGCCCTCCTCGGGGGCGGGGGCGGCGGCCGGGGGTTCCTCGACCACCAGGTGGGCGTTGGTGCCGCTGTAGCCGAAGGAACTCACCGCGGCCCGCCGGGGCACGCCCGCGCGCCGGGGCCACGGCGACGGCGCGGTGACCGGCCGGAAGGGGGTGGCCGCGAAGTCGATGCGGTCGTTGGGGACGGAGTAGTGCAGCGTCGGCGGGATCTCCTCGTGGGCGAAGGCCAGCAGACACTTGATCAGCCCGGCCACGCCCGCCGCCTGCCCGGTGTGGCCCAGGTTGGTCTTGACCGATCCGATGGCGCAGAACTGCCGTTCGTCGGTGTACCGCGCGAAGGACCGGGTCAGCGCCTCGATCTCGATCGGGTCGCCGAGGGCGGTGCCCGTGCCGTGCGCCTCCACCAGGGACAGGGTGCGGGGGCTGACGCCGGCCCGCGCGTACGCCTGGAGCTGGACGTCGGTCTGGGCGCGGGCGCGGGGCGCGGTGATGCCGTTGGACTTGCCGTCCTGGTTGACGGCCGAGCCGAGGATCACGCCGTGGATGTGGTCGCCGTCGCGCAGGGCGGCGTCCAGCGCCTTGAGGAGGACGACGCCGCAGCCCTCGCCGGGGACGAAGCCGTCGGCGTCCCGGTCGAAGGCGCTGCAGCGGCCCCGGGGCGAGAGCATGCCGCCCTTCCCGGCGGACAGGTAGAAGCCGGGGCCGACGAACAGGCACACGCCGCCGGCCAGTGCCGTGTCGCAGCGGCCGGCCCGGATGGCCTCGCAGGCCAGGTCGATGGCGACCAGGGAGGAGGAGCAGGCGGTGTTGAGGGCCACGCTGGGGCCGCGCAGGTCGAGCAGGTAGGAGATGCGGGCGGCCAGCAGGGAGGTGTCGTTGCCGAGCAGGACCTGCGCGTCCGCCTCCGGCCCGGAGCGCTGCTCCTCGCGGGGGTAGTCGCTGGCCGGGGCGCCGGCGAAGACCCCGCAGCGGGTGCCCGCGAGGGAGTCGCCCGCGTGGCCCGCGTTCTCCAGGGCGGTCCAGCAGCCCTCCAGGAAGAGCCGTTGCTGGGGGTCCATGCGTTCGGCCTCGTGGCCGGAGAGGTGGAAGAAGAGCGGGTCGAAGGCGGCGGCGTCCTCGATGAACGCGCCCCACCGCGAGGGCGTCTTGCCGGGGGCGCGCGGATCGGGGTCGTAGTACCGCCCGGCCGGCCAGCGGTCCGGCGGCACCTCGCGGACGGCGCACTCCCCCGCCGCGAGCAGGCGCCACAACGCCTCGGCCGAGGGGGCGTCGGCGTAGCGGGCGGAGAGGCCGATGACGGCGATCCTCCCGTCGGAGGGCGGGCCCTCCGACGCCGGCGGGGCGGCGGCCCGGCCGTCCGGCCGGGGGCGGTCCCCGGCTTCCCCGGCGGCGGGCCGGTCCCCGGCGGTGCCCAGGGCCGTCAGGCGGCGCCGGCCCTCCTCCGGGGAGATCTGCCGGGTCTCGACGAGTTCGAGCACCCTCTTCACGGCGCTGTTCATGCGGGTCCCCCGAGGTTCGTGTAGGCCTCTGCGACGGTCAGTTCGCCCGCGGCGAGCCGCCGCAGCATGTCCTCGACGTCCGTGGCCCGCTCCGGTCCGGCCCCGTCCGCGCCGGGCGGGGCGGCGGCGTGCCCGGCGTGCACGTGCTCGGCGAGCGCGTTCAGCGTCGGGTGGTCGAAGAGGGCGGTGGTGCCGAGGTCGGTGCCGAGTGCGGTGTTGAGGGTGTTCACCAGCTCGACGAGGATGATCGAGTCCACGCCGTACTCGGTGAACGGCCGCTCCGGGTCGAGGTCGGCCTCGGACCGGCCCAGGGTGGCGGCGATGTGGTCGGCCAGCCGGCGCCGGGTCCCGGCGAGGTCCGTCCCGTGCCGGGATGGGTCGGGCGGGTTCTCCGCCGGGTGCGGGACGGGTGTCCCGGAGCGGGGCCGGGGCGGCGCCGCCGGGTCCGGTGCGGCCCGGACGTCGGCGACGAGCACGCTCAGTCCGAGGTCGCGCGGCGCCCCGGGCACGGCGTCGAGCACGGTGGTCCGGGCGAATCCGCTCTCCGTCAGCAGGGCCCGCCAGGACGGCGGGTCGGCGAGCGGGGAGGCGGGGATCCGCCGGTCCGGGTCCTCGAACCGCCACCAGCCCTCCAGGAGCCCGAAGGTGAGGGTGGTGAACGCCGTGGAGGCGGTCGCCTCGCAGAGGACCAGCCGCCCGTCGTCGGCGAGGAGGCGCCGCACGTGGGCGAGGGTGCGGCCGAGGTCGCGGGTGGCGTGCAGGACGTTCGCCGCCACGACGACGTCGTACCCGCCCTCGTCGAGGCCCTGTCCGGTGGGCGGCAGCTCGATGTCCAGGCGGCGGAAGGCGACGAAGGGGTACCGCGCGGCGAACTCCTTCCGGCCGTGGCGGAGGAAGCCGCCGGAGACGTCGGTGTAGACGTACTCGACGCGGTCGGCGTACGGGCTCAGGGCGCGCAGCACGGAACCGGAGGTGCCGCCCGTGCCGGCGCCGACCTCCAGGACCCGCACGGGGCGCCGGCGGGCCGCGACGTGTGCGGCCACCTCGCGTGCGGCGGTCGCGTTGGCGCCGCCGGCGAGGGGGTCGCCCCGGTACACGTTCTCGACGAGCCGGGTGGAGGAGCCCGGGAACATCACCTCCGTGGGGTCGAGCCTCCCGGTCAGCAGCCGCGGGTACTCCGCCGCGCAGGCCACCAGGAGGTCGACGTGGGCGGCGACCTCCGGGTACCGCGCGGCCAGGTCGCGTGCCTCGGACGGCAGATCGCGGTCCGCGAGGCCGCTCACGGCGTCCGTCGCCCGGATCCGGCCGCCGTCGCGTTCCGCGTATCCGGCGGCGACCAGGATGTCCAGCACGGCGCCGGCCAGCCGGTGGTGGGCGGGCACGATGCCCAGTTCCCCGGCGGACGGCCAGGGTTCGCCGGGACGGCGGAAGGCACCCAGTTCGCGCAGGGCCCGCAGCGCCATCCGGGCGCCGAGGGCGTCCAGCGCGTCGTGCGCGTCCCGGAGGCGGACGCCGTCGGGCTCCGCGGCGGCGCCGGGCGTCTCGGCGTGTTCCTCCGGTACGACGCCGAGCCGGTCCAGGACGCGTTGCTCCGCCTTGATCGGCAGGGCCTGGACGAGCCGGTGGGCGAGGACCGTCTCCAGGGCGCGCATGCCCTCGTCGGGGGAGACGGAGTGGACGCCGAGGGCCCGCATGCGGCGCCGGTAGCCCGCCTTGGCCACCACCCCGACCTCGCCCCAGTACCCCCAGTTGACGACGTGCACCGGACGGCCCCCGGCCGCGAGCGCCGCGCCGAAGGCGTCCTGGAAGGCGGAGGCGGCGGCGTAGTGGGACTGACCGGCGTTGCCGCTGAAGGACTGCGCCGAGGAGTACAGCACCAGGAAGTCCAGCGGTTCCTCGCGCAGGGCCTCGGCGAGCAGCAGCGAGCCCCGCGTCTTCGGCGCGAGCACCGCCTCGAACGTGTCGTCCGCCATGTCGGCGAGGCGCGCGTCGGCGAGGACGAGCGCGGAGTGGAAGGCGCCGTGGACGGGCCCGAACCGGCGCTTCACCGTGTCGACGGCCGCCGCCAGGGAGCCGGCGTCGGTCGCGTCGGCCCGCACGTACAGGGCCTGTCCGCCGGCCGCCTCGACGGCCCGCAGTTCCTCCTCGACCTCGGGTGTGGCGGGGCGCCGGCCGAGCAGGGCGACGTTCGCCCCGGCCCGGCGGGCGAGGTGCCGGGCGGTGACCGCGCCGATGCCTCCGGCGCCGCCGAGGATCAGGTAGGTGCCGCCGGTGCGGAACGGGGGTGCCCCGGGCGGGGCGGCGCCGGTGGCCCGCAGGGCCCGGCGCAGCCGCCGTCCGTCCCGCAGGACGCTCTCGTCGCCGTCCGGATGACCGGGGTCCCCGGCGACGGCGCGGGCGACCGAGTCGGCGCGCGGTCCGGTCAGTTCGCGGCGGGCGGTGTCGACGCAGCCGACCCGCCAGCCGGGGTGTTCCTTGGCGAGC